>CP090851.1:627148-940722 GCA_041879415.1 Vibrio chagasii
CACCACTTCACCTTCTTTTTCTAGGATGCCTTGCACCTTTAACGCCTTAGCTGTGAGATACGCTTGCTGTTGAGCGCGCGCTGTTGCTCCCCAAACCACCACGTTAATATTGCCCGTATTATCTTCCAGTGTGACAAAGGTGACGCCAGCTGCGGTTCCGGGTGATTGCTTGCCGGTCACAAGACCAACAACGGTGACCATGGACTTGTGTCGTTGTTGTTTTAAGTCCTTCATATGTGTGAATCGACCTAATCGGTTGGCTTCTTCCAGTAGCGTGATGGGGTGCTTATTCAAGGAGATCCCAACACTGGTGAAATCCTCAAGTAAATCCTGCATCTCGCTGGGTTGTTGCAACCCTTGTTCGTCATTATCCTTTTCAAAGCTGTCATCGATGTGGCTGAACAAGGGGAGGTCAGAGGCCGAGTCCATTATCGCCCAGCGAGTTTGAAAGCGGTCACCTGAAACGTTGTGAAGTGCATTCGCTGAGGCAAGTAGCTCAATGTCTTTCTTGTTGATTGATAACTGTTTTACCTGGCTAGGGTGGCGATAACCCGATCTCGGCCGGTTAGCGAGCACACTCTGAATACCATGTTCACTCAAGCCTTTGATTTGTCTCATCCCTAAACGTATTGCTAAACCATTTTGCTGAGAGACAACAGTGTGGTTGTCTTGAGAGGCATTCACGCATACAGGAAGTATCGCCACATTATGTCGCTGAGCATCTTGTACCAATTGCGATGGGCTGTAGAACCCCATAGGTTGGCTATTCAGTAAGGAGGCGTAGAAGCACTCTGGGTAATAGCATTTTAACCAAGCTGAACAATACGCGAGTACTGCAAACGAAGCGGAGTGACTCTCCGGGAAGCCGTATTCACCAAAACCACATATCTGTTTAAAGATTTGTTCTGCAAACTCAATGTCATAGCCTCGCTTTTGCATGCCTTCAATGAGTTTGGTTTTAAATTTAAATACGTTGCCGTTTTTCTTCCAAGCGGCCATCGCGCGTCTGAGTTGATCCGCTTCTCCGCCTGTAAACCCTGCGGCGACCATAGCGAGCTTTATCACTTGTTCTTGGAATATAGGCACTCCCATAGTGCGCGATAGGACGGATTCAACCTCTTTCGATGGATAGCTGATTGGCTCAATACCATCACGACGCTTGAGATATGGGTGCACCATGTCACCTTGAATCGGACCTGGGCGCACGATAGCGATTTGAATCACCAAGTCGTAGTACGTCCTTGGCTTGAGCCTTGGCAGCATGCTCATTTGTGCTCGTGACTCAATTTGGAATATGCCAACGGTGTCTGCTCGCTGAATCATGCCATACACCTGAGGATCATCCTTAAGACGAGTGATCTCTGCGATCGTTAATGAACGACCATGAATACGTTTGATCAGGTCGAAGCATTTTCGAATTGCAGACAGCATACCAAGAGCAAGTACATCAACCTTAAGTAGCCCCAGAGTCTCAAGATCATCCTTATCCCATTGAATAATAGTGCGATCGTGCATTGCCGCGTTCTCGACAGGCACCAATTCATACAAGGGACCAGAGGAGATCACGAAGCCGCCCACATGTTGAGATAAGTGGCGTGGAAAACCGATGATTTCATTAACCAAATGGATAAACTGCTGGCCTTTTAAAGAGTCAGGCTGTAGCCCTAATAGCGTGAGTTGAGCCTGCCAACCTAGGCTTTTATCTCTGCGGTTGGTGTTCTTAATGAAGTAATCAAGCTGGGTTTCTTGTAGCCCCAAGGCTTTACCTACATCTCTTACTGCACTTTTGAAGCGATAAGAAATGACCGTAGCAGCAAGCGCAGCACGTTCTCGGCCATACTTTTTATAGATGTACTGGATTATTTCTTCGCGGCGTTCATGCTCAAAGTCGACATCAATATCGGGCGGCTCATCACGCTCTTTACTGATGAAGCGCTCGAACAGCACTGAGATCTGCCTTGGGTCGACCGAGGTGATCTCTAGGCAGTAACAAACCACTGAATTGGCCGCTGAACCTCGACCTTGATAAAGAATACCTTGGCTTTTGGCAAACATGACGATGTCGTGGATCGTCAGGAAGAAGAAAGGGTAGTCGAGCTCGTCAATGAGCCCTAGCTCTTTATCGATGATCTGTTGAATGTCACTAGGGACACCTTGTGGAAAGCGAGCCTGTTTGCCCTTCTCGACCAACATGCGCAGATAACTCATGGGAGTTTCACCTTGAGGGATCAGCTCACTTGGGTATTCGTATCGCAAGCTATCCAGATCAAAGTCACACAGCTCAGCGATGCGATTGCTCTCTTCTAGCCACTCTGTTTTAAAGATATGAGAGAGCTTATTGATGCTTCGTAAACAGCGCTCGGCATTCGCTAACAGATGGGTACCCACTTCGGTAATGGGCTTTTGGTATTTAATCGCAGTGAGTGAGTGCTGTAAGGGCAGACGGTTAGCATTGTGCATTAACACACCGCCACAAGCTGTTATTGGCAGGTGATGATGATGTGACAGCCCCACACAGTAATTGATGTACTGTTGATCGGTCTGCTTTAGGTGTCGTTGTAAGCCAATCCACAATCGACCAGAGTGATGTTGTGAAAGCCACTGCCCCCAATGGGCGTCTTCAGTTTTCTGTTGAGGGAGCCATAGAATGAAGCAGTGTTTAGCCGACATGATATCCCACTCAGAGAGCTGATAATGTCCTTTGCTGCTACGGCGTCTCGCGTTAGTAATAATACGGCACAGTTCAGCATAGGCTTTCCTATTTGGGCACAGCAAAACCACTTGGCACTCTTCATTTAGCCAAAACATGCTCCCGACAATCTGCTTGAGCGACAGTTTGTGTTGCTTGATTGCAGAGTGAACCTTAACGATACCCGCGACCGAGCACTCATCAGTGATCGCGAGTGCTTTGTAACGTAAAAAATCGGCCTGTAACACCAGCTCTTCCGCGTGTGAAGCTCCTTCAAGAAAGGAGTAATTACTTTGGCAGAAAAGCTCTGAGTATTGCTGAGACATAACGTAATCTCACTTAATCATTGTGAGTAAACATGATTGAAAAGGGGCGTTTAAATTGAGTCAATGGTGCGGGTTGGCGATTCAACTCTTTATTGGTTAGCTGAGTAAGTGTTGATTAGCTGAATAAGCCGTGTAAGAACCACTGTTTATCTGGTGTTCTAAATACCCACAACCATCGCCCGTTTTCACTGTGAGCAATAAAATAGTCACGAATGATTTTCTCGCCATCCCACCATCCAGAAACAATACGTTCAGGCCCTTGAGATAAGGTGACGTTCTCGGTTAAGGCTTCTGGCTCCGGCAGTAAAATGCTGGGCCTGAGTCGCTGCTGACCTGTGCTGAGAGTGGGCGTTGTTTGTTCCACAACCTCAATGGTGGCTTTTTTCTTTGCTACGGTTTTACTCAGGGTTGGAAGCGAGTAGCGATTGGCTTTTTCTGGCCTAGGATCCTGCTGTATTTTCGGTGTTTGAATGCATGCCTGTCCGAGCTTTGCCTGTAACAGTGACAGTAGATCTAACGCTGCAAGTGTTCCGGTATTGCCATCAAAAAGATCATGGTAGGCCATTTGAGGCTCACCATGACGAGCTAACGAGAGAGTAAGCCCTTGAACAGGGGCAGTGAGCTTGAGTGACTCTAAGGTCAGATGGGTAAGGTTAGCCCACTTTTCTGCAAGGTAATCGCCCTGTGCTGAATAGAAAGAGACATGGTGGTCGTCTTTATCCCTAAGATGCAGAGTCAGTGTTAGCTCAAACGCGACTCTGTCACGTAGCTTCAAAAAGCACTCCAGCTGATTCAATAATTTCAGCAGTGGCTTTTCGATAAATAGAATATTTTCTATATCAAACAACAGCTCCAGATATTGCTGGAAGCTTTCTGGTGGATGATAGAAATCAATAGGGTGCTTGAACTGCCCATTAAGGCGACCAACATAATTGACCAAGTCGATATCAAAGCGACGTGCGACCTCTTGCAAAGGTAGCTTCAATAGCTCTTCAACGATATTAATGCCGACACGATTTAAGCGCTCAACTTGTTTAGGCGGCAGTTCACTAGAACTCAATGCTTGTTGGTTAACCCAAGCCTTCATTTGTTGAACATTGTCTGTTACTTGATTGATCGCTTGCTTGCCCAAAAGGATTGCAGAAAGCGGTGAGTAACCCGTGGCGAAACTGAACTTAATGTTAAGGGTTTCAATATGGCTTTTGAGTTCATGCCAGTAGTTATCCAGCCCATCGTAAAGCGATAGCATGTTAGAAGCTTTAATTAATAAGCCATTGGGTGGCAACACGGTCATGTCAGAAGTCACCAGATAGGCCCATTGAGCTATCTCTTTCAGTTTGTTTTTCTCAAGTTCAATGCTGTAAGGGTGAACGTGTAAGTGATGGCAAAGCGCCGCCGCTGACCCTAGTCCCATGCCCAGTGTTATACCTGATTCCAGTGCAGCTTGATTAGCTTGTAGCACACGATGATCTTTTTCATCCACGATGATAATTGGTTGCTCATGTAATTCTTTGTTTGAGCCCGATTCACTTGAGTTAAACAAGGTATCCAGTTGCAGAGATGGAAAGTGCAGATACAGCCACAGCATACGTTAGCCTTGCTTCGCAATAGGAAAAGCCAGCACAGTATTATCAGACAAGGCATGGTGTGAGCTGTCGATGCTGATGATTTTCTCTGTTAGTAACGGCCAATTGTGGGTCATGTCGAGAATAAAGCTGCCATATGACCAGCTGCCTTTTCTTTTTGTTACCTCAACCTTTACCCCCTGAGCATGAGAAGAGAGCTTCAAGCTTAAAGAAACGGGTAGGGATAATTGGTTATGGCTGGTGGATTTAAAGTGAAACTGCAGGCATTTACCGGTTTCACTTGCAGCTTGCAGGCGCTTGGTTTGGTGGATTTCGAGATCGGCTCCCCATAACAATACAGAATGACAAGCACCACTCTTGAGGCATTGCTCAGCAGCCCATAATGCATCGAGATCGCGCTGAGGCTCGATCACCAAGATGTTATCAAGCTCGACTCCTTGGCTGCTAAAAAACTCGGCACAAATCTTCCCTGGCGGGTTAATGAATATGGCCAGTTTTTGTGAGTTTTGCTGAGCTAAATAGGGCGTGAGTAGGCGTAGTTCGCCGATCCCTTGTTGTGATTCAACTTCAATAACGCCGTGCGTCGGAAAGCCACCATCTAGCTGTTTATCCAATTGCGGATAGCCTGTTGAAGTGGTACTTCCTAACGTTGTTGATTGTAGACCTTTCCAGATTAGCTGGCGGTCTTGTAAGTTTTTTATGAGTTCATGCATAATTAAATACCTGTATATTTATACAGTATATTTAACAATGAAAAAGATGCAAAGCAAAATGATGATAATTAGCAGAAGTAAGTGCTAGTAGATTGATTTAGATACAAAAAAAGCCGCTATTAAAGCGACTTTTTACGATTGGTTATAATATCAACTACTTAGGTTGAGCGTCGATACATTGGCCATTAATGTCTGTCACACTTGGGTTCATTAAGTGTAAGTACAGTGGGATGATGTCCAGTGGCGTTTTCAGCTTGTTCGCATCTTCTCCTGGGTACGCTTTTGCGCGCATGCGTGTTTGAGTGCCGCCTGGGTTGATCGCATTAACACGGATGTTGGTGTCTTCAAGCTCATCCGCTAGGATTTGCATCATACCTTCGGTAGCAAACTTAGAGATCGCGTAAGTGCCCCAGAATGCGCGGCCTGAGTGGCCAACGGTAGAAGACGTAAATACGATACGACCTGCTTCCGCTTTCTTAAGAGCAGGAAGAAGTGCTTGAGTCATCAAGAACTCAGACTTCACATTGATCTGCATAACATCATCAAAAGTCTCTTCATCAATCTGCTCAAACGGGCTCAGAGTACCGAGGACGCCAGCGTTATGAAGTAGACCGTCCAAACGACCGAACTGTGACTCAATGGTTTCAGCCATATCAATGTAGTTCTGCTTTGTCGCGCCTTTTAGATCTAATGGGATGATCGCAGGCTGTGGGTAACCAGCACTTTCGATTTCATCGTAAATAAATTCAAGGTTTTTAACATTGCGGCCTAGCAGAATAACTGTCGCGCCATGTTGAGCGAAGCTTAGTGCTGCTTGGCGTCCAATACCGGCACCAGCACCAGTAACCAAAATTACTTTATCTTTGAGGGCATCTGTAGAGATTGGGTAATCCACTGTGCTTATCCTTCTTTCTTTTATTATGTTCGCCATTCCATTGATGTTTAATCACACAGATAACCGCAGGAATGATGAGAAATTCTTGGTAATCGTGACAAGATGGTTACAATACACTAATTCATACATTAGGGGATATGACATTGGAATTTTTGTTGGACTACGGCTTGTTTTTAGCCAAGATTGCGACCGTTGTAATCGCCATCATCGCAATTTTAGTCATTGCTAAATCTGTGGGTGGAAAATCAAGCGCGATTAAAGGTGAGCTGGAAATCACGAACCTATCTGAACACCATAAACAGACAATCGAACAATTAGAGCACCATCTACACGATGATGCTTTCATCAAAGCCCGTGATAAAGCAGAAAAGAAAGCGGAAAAAGAGAAAGTAAAATCACGCGGTAAAGAAGTGAAAAAAGCAGCGAAAGAGGGTGAGCTTGATAGCAAGCGTGAACCACATCTATTCGTTCTTGATTTTAATGGCAGCATTGATGCGAAAGAAGTGGCTTCATTACGTGAAGAGGTAACGGCGGTTCTGGCTGTTGCTCGTGAAGGCGATGAAGTTTTACTTAAGCTTGAATCTGGTGGTGGCATGGTTCACGGCTACGGTTTGGCGTCTTCTCAACTTGATCGTATCAAAGCAGCAGGTCTGCCTCTGACTATCTCGGTAGACAAAGTGGCGGCAAGCGGCGGTTACATGATGGCATGTATTGCAGACAAAATTGTGTCAGCGCCTTTCGCTATCGTTGGCTCTATTGGTGTGATCGCTCAACTGCCAAACTTTAACAAGCTGCTTAAAAAACACGATATCGAGTTCGAACAGCTAACAGCAGGTGAGTACAAGCGCACACTGACTATGTTTGGTGAGAACAGCGATAAAGCACGTGAGAAGTTTAAAGAAGAGCTAGAAGAGACACATGGTCTATTCAAAGACTTTATTCGCGACCATCGTCCAGCACTTGACCTTGATAAAGTGGCGACGGGTGAACACTGGTTTGGTACGCAAGCTCATGAACTTGGGCTGGTGGATGAGATTCGCACTTCTGATGACCTAGTTGTTGAAGCATGCAAAGACAAGACAGTGCTAGCGATTCACTATGTACAGAAGAAAAAGCTATCGGACAAGCTAGCAGGCGTGGCAGGTAAATCTGCAGACAGCGTGCTGATGAAGCTGATTGAACGCGGTCAAAAGCCGATTGTTTAATAGTGTTCGTTTAAGGCGCTAGAGCTTAAGAAGCAAGAGCCAAAAGAAGCTTAAAAGGAAAGCGCATAAGTCTAGGACTTATGCGCTTTTTTGTTGCTCCACTTCCGAGCGGGTGACCACTATGTTGTAGGGGGAGCGGAGTCTTATACTCATCACCGAATAACTGCGATGAGTATTAGATTTTTGCTCCGTAATCATTACGTTTCGGGCAAGTAGTCAGAATCTCTCTATGACCTGTGTCTTTGACCTCTTCTAAAATCACATCGAAGCCCCATAAGCGATATAAGTGCTTCATCACTTCGTCGTAACCTTTATCAAGAGGGATGCGGTCATGAGGGACATATTGGAGTGTCATTGAACGATCGCCTCGGACATCTACATTGAATACCTGAATGTTAGGTTCAAGGTTGCTGAGGTTATATTGTGCGGCGAGCTTTTCACGGATCAGGCGGTAGCCTGGGTCATCATGAATTGCACTCACTTCAATGGTATTTTTTCGGTCATCATCGAGCACAGCAAACAGCTTAAAGTCTCGAATGATTTTCGGAGAAAGATATTGGCTGATGAAGCTTTCATCTTTGAAGTTGTGCATCGCAAAGTGCACCGCTTCTAGCCAATCTGACCCTGCCAGTTCTGGGAACCACTCTCTGTCTTCATCGGTCGGTTCTTCACAGATACGGCGGATGTCTCTAAACATCGCAAAGCCAAGCGCGTATGGGTTTATGCCACTGAAATACGGGCTGTTGTAGGCGGGTTGCGCGACTACGCTAGTGTGGCTGTGTAGAAACTCTAAGATGAACTTATCGCTCACTAAGCCTTCATCGTACAGATGGTTAAGAATGGTGTAGTGCCAGAAGGTTGCCCAGCCCTCATTCATTACCTGAGTCTGTTTCTGAGGGTAGAAGTATTGGCTGACCTTACGAACAATACGTACACATTCACGCTGCCAAGGTTCCAGTAAAGGCGCATTCTTCTCAATGAAGTAAAGAATGTTCTCTTGTGGCTCGCTTGGGAAGCGTACTTTCTGCTCTTCCTCTTTGTCGCGGTTTTGTGGCACTGTGCGCCACAGTTCGTTGACTTGAGACTGCAGGTAAGCCTCACGTTCTTCTTGGCGAGCGGTTTCCTCTGCGATGGAGATCTTCTCTGGGCGCTTATATCTGTCAACACCGTAATTCATCAGAGCATGGCAAGAATCGAGCAGTTGTTCGACTTCTGAAACGCCGTATTTCTCTTCACAATCATTGATGTACTTCTTAGCAAACAACAAGTAGTCGATGATTGAACTCGCATCTGTCCATGTTTGGAACAGGTAATTCCCCTTAAAGAAAGAGTTATGGCCGTAACAAGCGTGTGCCATTACCAGCGCTTGCATCGTCACGGTATTCTCTTCCATTAGGTAGGCGATACAAGGGTCCGAGTTGATTACGATTTCATACGCGAGCCCCATTTGACCATGCTTGTAGTTTTGTTCTGTTTGAATGAACTTCTTACCAAATGACCAGTGGTTGTAATTAATAGGCATACCGATACTCGAGTACGCATCCATCATCTGTTCAGAAGTGATCACTTCGATTTGGTTCGGGTAAGTGTCTAGTCTGTAATGCTGCGCAACACGCTTAATTTCCACGTGGTATCGCTCTAAGAGGTTGAACGTCCAATCTGGACCGTCAGGCAGCATCTTGTCGTTGTTTTTTGGTGCAGCTTTGTCTTTCTCTGCAACGTTTGATTTCGCTGTCATGGCAAGCCCCCTTACGCTGTCTCTTTCTGGAACAGTTCTCTAAACACAGGGAAGATATCATCCACTGTTTTGATGTTTTTCATGGCGAAGTTGTCGAAGCTTGCTTCTAACTTCTCATACTCATGCCAGAGTGTTTGGTGTGAGCGACGCGTGATTTCGATGTACGAGTAGTATTGGCAAGTCGGCAGAAGCGTATTGACCAGTAATTCTTTACAGCGTGGTGAGTCATCTGCCCAGTTATCACCATCAGAAGCTTGCGCTGCATAGATGTTCCACTCATTAGCCGGATAACGGTCAGCAACAATTTCTTTCATCAGCTTCAAGGCGCTCGATACAATGGTGCCACCGGTCTCTTGCGAGTAGAAAAACTCATGCTCGTCGACTTCTTTGGCTTGAGTATGGTGACGAATAAACACCACATCGACATTTTCGTAGGTGCGATTAAGGAATAGATACAGCAGCACATAGAAACGTTTTGCGATGTCTTTAGTGGCTTGGTCCATTGAACCAGACACATCCATCAAGCAGAACATCACCGCTTGGCTTGATGGAATAGGGCGTTTCTCGTAGTTTTTGTAACGTAAATCGAAGGTATCGATGAACGGCACGCTATCGATTTTTTTACGTAGCTCGGCAATCTCTTCCTTGATTCGAGCTTCTTCAAACGGTTGAGCGGGCTCGGTCATTTGAACTTGATCGAGCTGGTCCATTAGCGTTTTTAAATCGCGCTTTCGACCTGCTGTCATTGCGGTTCGACGAGCAAGTGACTGTTGCAGTGAGCGAACAATCGCGATGTTGGATGGAATACCTGCGCTTTGGTAACCAGAGCGGTGGGTTTTCCATTCAGTGATCTTGTTGACCTGATTTTTTTCTAGGTTAGGCAGAGCGAGGTCTTCGAACAGAATATCAAGGTATTCGTCTTTTGATATTTGGAAAGTAAACTCATCTTGCCCTTCGCCATCAGGACTAGCATCTCCTTGGCCTGAGCCACCACCTTGACCACCACCTTTCGGGCGCTCAATCTTGTCGCCAGTGATGAATTGATCATTACCAGGGTGCACACGTTCTCTTACGCCACCTTGGCCTTGGTGAAAGCTTGGTTCTTTGATGTCTTTATGAGGAATAGTGACGTCCTCACCAGTTTCAGTGTTGGTGATAGAGCGTCGGTTGACTGCATCGGCCACAGATTCTTTGATTTGCTCTTTATGGCGTCGTAAGAAGCGCTGTCTGTTTACAGCACTCTTATTCTTGCCATTGAGCCTCCGATCGATAAATTGTGCCATAAGAACTCCCTCTCAGCTGATGTCGCGATCCTACTTTTACACGGGTATAAGAGTTATTGGTTGGTACGAGCTGCCCATTTGAGCAGCTCTATACCTTTTGTTTATGAGGATTTACGAACTCTTAGATACCACTCAGATAGCAGTCGCACTTGTTTCTCGGTGTAGCCTTTTTCCATCATACGAGCAACGAAGTCGTCGTGCTTTTTCTGATCATCCGTTGAGGTCTTAGCGTTGAACGAGATAACAGGAAGTAGCTCCTCTGTGTTGGAGAACATTTTCTTCTCAATCACAGTGCGCAGTTTCTCGTAGCTTGTCCAAACTGGGTTTTGACCGTTATTGTTTGCTTTAGCACGAAGCACAAAGTTCACAATCTCATTTCGGAAGTCTTTAGGGTTACTGATACCGGCTGTTTTCTCGATTTTCTCTAGCTCACCATTTAGAGAAGCACGGTCAAATAGCTGGCCTGTTTCTGGGTCGCGGTACTCTTGGTCTTGGATCCAGAAGTCTGCGTAGGTTACATAGCGGTCGAAGATGTTCTGACCGTACTCAGAGTAAGACTCTAGGTAAGCGGTTTGAATTTCTTTGCCGATGAACTCTACGTAGCGTGGCACTAGATATCCTTTCAAGAACTCAAGGTATTTCTCGGCGGTTTCTTGAGGGAATTGCTCACGTTCAATTTGTTGTTCAATGACGTAGAACAGATGAACCGGGTTCGCGGCCACTTCGGCTTGGTCGAAGTTGAACACGCGAGATAGAATCTTAAAGGCGAAACGAGTCGATAGACCAGACATACCTTCGTCTACGCCTGCGTAGTCACGGTACTCTTGATAACTCTTCGCTTTTGGATCGGTGTCCTTAAGGGTTTCACCATCGTAAACGCGCATTTTCGAGAACAGAGACGAGTTCTCAGGCTCTTTCAGTCTCGATAGGATGCTGAATTGCGATAGCAGATCGAGTGTGCTTGGCGAACATGGTGCGTTCGACAGTTCACTGTGCTCAAGCAGTTTCTTGTAGATCTTAACTTCTTCAGAAACGCGTAGACAGTAAGGCACTTTTACAATGTACACACGGTCGAGGAAGGCTTCATTGTTTTTGTTGTTGCGGAATGTCTGCCACTCGGATTCGTTCGAGTGAGCTAGAATCATGCCGTCGAATGGCAGCGCAGAAAGCCCTTCAGTACCGTTGAAGTTACCTTCTTGAGTTGCTGTTAGTAGAGGGTGTAGTACCTTAATCGGTGCCTTGAACATCTCTACGAATTCCATCAGACCTTGGTTAGCTTTACATAGCGCACCAGAGTAGCTGTAGGCATCTGGATCATCTTGAGAGAAGTGTTCTAGTTTACGGATATCTACTTTACCAACTAGGGAAGAGATATCTTGGTTGTTTTCATCACCAGGCTCTGTCTTCGCGATCGCAACTTGGTCGAGGATAGAAGGGCGTAACTTGATGACTTTGAATTTGGAAATGTCGCCGCCGAAATCATGCAGGCGTTTTGCAGCCCATGGAGACATAATCGAACGAAGATAGCGTTTTTCGATGCCATATTCGTTTTTCAGTAAGTCACCATCTTCATTGACGTCAAATAGACAGAATGGGTGGTCATTTACTGGGCTTCGTTCACCGTCAGCAGAAAGTACGTAAATAGGTAGCTTTTGCATCAGCGCTTTTAGCTTTTCAGCAAGCGATGATTTACCGCCGCCCACAGGACCTAGCAAGTAGAGGATCTGTTTGCGTTCTTCTAGGCCTTGCGCAGCATGTTTTAGATAAGAAACAATCTGTTCAATCGCGTCTTCCATACCGTAAAAGTCTTCGAACTCACGGTAACGAGATATAACTCGGTTAGAGAAAATGCGACTTAGTTGAGGGTCTTGCGCGGTGTCAATAACCTCAGGTTCGCCAATAGCCAGAAGTAAGCGCTCCGCGGCGTTGGCGTAAGCACTTTTGTCGTCTTTACACAGCGCCAAGAACTCTTGCAGTGTCAGCTCTTCTTCCTTGGCTGCTTCATAACGTGATTGATAGTGGTCAAATATACTCATAGTCACATTCCCCTTGTTAACCAGTCAAAACTGACGAGCGATTGAAAAATAGGCTCTCCCTACATTTTAAGGTTAGACCCGCTTCCACAATTTTGCTTAACAATTATGTATTTATTTACAATTTTGCGTGTTGAATGAGTCGCGAAAGCAGTCGGCAACTTGATGCGCGCAGAATCAAATAAATTTATATACGAAGGGTTTCGGCCTTTTGTTTTGTGTTTTTTAGCAATTTTGTAATTCCCACACTGTATTTATGTATATTAGAGGCATCACTGGGTTCTATTGATTTCATGGAATGAAGTACCATATAATGCGCGGCGTTATCAGAAATCGCTTAAAAAATAGGTAGAAACAGTGAAGAGTCTTTGGTTAAAAATCGCCATTGTTGGAACAACAATGTTCATGGCGACCGCTACGCACGCAAAAATATCACAATGGTCATTGGGTGTTGCTGCTTCTTATTCTCCTGCTGTGTACAAAGACACGCCATCAAATCGCGCAGTCATTCCTATGATTGGTTACGAAGGCGAACACTTTTTCATGCGTGGATTCAGCGCTGGTTATCGTTTGTTACCAGCCGGATCACCTCAGAATATTGTGTTTCGAGCGGTTTATGATCCAAGAACATTAAAGCCAGGTGACTCAGATAATGTGGACATTCAAAAACTTGATGAACGCAAAGCTTCGGTACTCGGTGGCGTCAGCTATCAAGTGATTACGCTGGTGGGCATGTTTGAAGCAACAGCGGGCTCAGACTTAGGTTTTAGACATAACGGTATTTACGCTGAAGCAGCTTGGCGTCTACCTATTCGTCGCAATGGCTGGGCGATTACGCCTTCGATTGGTTACGCTTATAACAGTGAGCGCTTGAACAATCACTTGTACGGTGTGAGTTCAGCGGAAGCTGCAAGAACGAATCTAAACGAATTTGATGCTGACTGGGATGGCCAATACTTTATTGGTTTAGGTAGTTACTTACATGTAACACCGAATGTTCGAGTAACTGGTGGTGTTCGCTACACCAACCTAGAGGGCGATATAGAGAATAGTCCAATCTTAGAAAGCGGCATCAATATGGCGGCAAACGTCGGTGTTGCTTACGTTTTCTAGTAAAAGATAAGAAAACATAAAAGGGTTACTCATGATGAGTAGCCCTTTTATTTATGTGAAGTACAGCGCGGTTAACGTCAAAACACCAAAAATCGTTATTACGATGATCTGTGCAACGGCTGTACTGCTTTTCTATTTAATACCTTAGAAAGTGAAACCAGCTTGTAGACCTAGAGTGCCTTCATCAATAAGGCTCACACTGCCTGAGGTGAAGTCCCACCAATCGAAACCAACACGAGCCATAAACTTCGAATTACCAAACATTGGTTGTATAGACTTAAACTCAGCACCGATGCCGTAAGTTGCGCCCCATTCGCTATTTGAATATTTATTATTTGCTGACCAATCTTCGTTTGTTATTGTGGATTTAGCATTTATGTTTGAATAAGCCAGACCGACTTTGCCGTAGATAGCAAAAGACTCATCGAAGCTATACTTATACATTGGAGCTAAAGACATTTTGAAGTGCTTCAAATTGCCTTTGTACTTAGTTAGGCCACCGTGTGCGTTCGACACAACCTCGTTGCTGTCGGAATCTATGTAATTCATTGTTGATTCAAGATAAAAATTGGTATTAAGAATCTGTGAGCCAGCAGTGAATTGTAGACCGGTATCGTCTTCGTTAATACCAACGCCACCAAGTGCGTACATGTCGTTAGCTGCGAAAGATGAAGTCGACAGAATGGCTAGTGATGCAAGGATGAATTTTCTCATTTTTATCGCTCTGGTTAATAAATTTCGCAGAGCATTCTAGCGACTTCTTTAAAATAAAAAACACCGTTCAAAATGGGTGTGGTGATTTTTAATTTGTATTAAAAGCCTCGATATAGAATTAATAAAGATGAATGACCTTATTACTTATAAGTCATTAACTTACGCTCATTAGTTAATGGTCGATATCAGAGAAATTAATCGGAAACGGTTCGATGTTTAATATCTTATCTTCATGTTTCATTTCCATTTTCTGTATGTAAAGCTCACTTCATATCCACGTCGCTTAATAGTTCCCGTTTTCTCTCTTTATATGCAGACATGAAAAAAGGGTTACTCGTGATGAGTAACCCTTTTTGAAATTTTTTAAGCCAAGCTAAGGCTTATCTTTTCATGTATTAAGCACTAAAGATTTGAGATAGCTCTGTCGCACATAGGTGGTACTGACGAGGGCAGTTGCGCCATGTTGTTAGCATGCGACGGTATTTGTCTAGCATTGGCATTTGGCTATTGAAGTGGTGGTCCGCTTTATCGAATTGAGGGTAAAGTCCTTCTGAGTCAACAAGGAAACGTACGTAGTGTACGATTTGTGCTTCAGATGCAATGTCGAAACCTAAGAACTGCAGACGACGTTGATCAACCTCTTTACGCTCATCTTCTTCAAGCATTTTGTTCGACTCTTGCATTGCATGGTACATCTCCATGATGTCGATAATTTCGCGACATTCTGCTTCAGTCAAGCAACCAAACTCTTTGTTAAGCTCACGCATTTGGAGTTCGTAACCACGCTCTACAATCGTTTGTAGACGTTGGTATTTAGCAGAGTTCTCAGGATCCATTTGAGACATTAGGTAGTATTGATTTGATAGAATTAGACGCTGAGCATTGGTCATTTCCATGGGAGAAGCCTCACTAAAAAACTAAATGTTGTATTCTTTTGTTGAAGTAAGAGTAACAGCATTCCTACGAGTGGAAACATGATCTCAACACGGATTTAATATGATTTTTTGAATTGATAAACAAAAGTTGTAAAGAAAAGTGAAAGGATTGTTTGGCTCGAAAAAGAAAACGCCCCAATCGAAATTGAGGCGTTTGAAACAGGTTTTGAATACCGTTGGTATTAGTATTTTACGTTGGAGTGATATTGGCTCAGAACCGCAACAATTTCATCCATTGTCTCTTTACTTGGCGGGTTTACGCCTTCAAGAGGGTAGTCCAAACCAAGAGCTTCCCATTTATGTGCGCCCAGTTTGTGGTAAGGAAGCAGCTCTACTTTTTCGATGTTGTCCATGTCTTTAATGAACTCACCAAGTAGGTGTGCATCTTCTGGTGTGTCTGTGTATCCAGGTACAATCACGTAACGGATCCAAGTCGTTTTACCAATCTTATGAAGGTAACGGGCAAAATCGAGTGTACGCTTGTTAGATACACCAATGAAATCATGGTGAATTTCATCACGCATATGTTTCAGATCGAGCATCACAAGATCAGCGGCGTCTAATACTTCATCAACCACTTCTGTGTGTTTACGAATATAGCCATTAGTATCAAGGCAAGTATGGATACCTTCAGCCTTAGCAGCTAGAAAGAAGTCTCGGACAAACTCAGGCTGTAGCATTGCTTCACCACCAGAACAGGTGATGCCACCGCCAGACGCTTTCATGAAGTGACGGTAAGATTTCGCCTCGTTGATGATTTCTTCTACAGTGACTTCTTTGCCGTCATGAAGGTCCCATGTATCGCGGTTGTGGCAGTACATACAACGCATTAAGCAGCCTTGAAGAAATACAATAAAGCGGATACCAGGGCCATCGACAGTACCACAAGATTCGTATGAGTGAATGCGACCAGTTGTAGACATGAGCTATTCTCGTAGAGGAATTTATGCCCTTTATTTTATTACAAAAACGGTACATAAAATAGGGTCAAATCGTAACGAGACCTTTAAAAATAAAGGCAATCACCACTGAAGATGATTGCCTTTACCAAACTTGAAAAGTAAATGTGAAAGCTTGAATGATTCTCTAGAAAAACGCGAACATTGTAATGCCACCGGTGGTGTATACAGACTCTTTCGCTTCTTTGTAATCCGGAGTTTTTGCGGTTAGCGCGAAGGATGCACCAACGTATTGGTTGTACCAAGCCACACCCATGACAGCTGTTGCTTGAAGGTTCTCTAGAGTTACGTCGTACTGTTCTGGGTTTGGCCAGTTCTCTTTGATTTCAGAGCGATCGCCTTCGATTGTTAGATCGTTGAAACGGTAGCGACCTTCGAGGCCTGCATAGGTAAACCAACCGCTGTTCGATGCACCGATCATACCTGGTCTAAATGGATTTTCGCTCGTGATATTAGCCGCACCAAAGTTACCACCTAGGTCAGTACCCCAACGGAACATAAAGCCTGTTGAAATATCACTTCTAAAGTTACCTACGTTAATTTCTGAAACGTTAGAAATCTCGAAATCAGTATTCGCCAACGCTTGATTACGCATTAAGTTGAAATGACTAAGGTAACCAACGCTGCCCGCCCATTCATCATCAACTTGGTATTCCCACCCCAGAGGCTCATCTGATTTAGTGATCGAGTGAACCAGTTTTTGAGCATCTTCAGAAAGCGCACGCTCGCCTGTTGTGCCAAACGTGATGTTAAAGCGCTGAGCTTGTTGCGGGTTCAAGCTGATGTAGTTGAATTCTGTGTGTAAGTAACCGGCGTATGGGCGGTCATTTGGTAAAGGCTCTTCTACCTCTATGTCAGAAGGGGTATACATTTTGTGGCCAAGGGTGATTTCCCACTTATCTAGAGAGCTTGCGCCCCAGTAAGAAAGACTTAATGGTTTTACCCAATCGTATGGGGTAATGCTTGACGATGTGTAACCCAAAAACAGTCCGTTGGTATAGTCTTGGTCGACACCAAAAATTCCATCATTGTCTAGTGCGAATGTGACGGTAGAGCGGTCGGACGCCAAAGATGAAAAAGAGAGAAGGATTAGGGGTAAACAACGAAGGTATTTCATGGAGCAGTTACTCTTAAATTATGAACCGCGATATTACCGTACTTTGCTTGAATTTGTGGAAAAAAAGTGAATAGAAAGCGCCTTTTTTGCTCAATCTAACATTTAGGGAGATGGAAGAAGTTGTTGGGATTGGTAACGAATATAAAAAAGCCCCGCACATTGGCGAGGCTAATTATTATTTACTGTCTATTTAGCGTGAGCTTATAGAGACTCAGTAAATGTACGTGCGATTACGTCAGCTTGTTGCTCTGCAGTTAGAGAGTTAAAGCGAACAGCGTAACCAGATACACGGATTGTTAGCTGAGGGTATTTCTCAGGGTGCTTAACTGCGTCTTCTAGAGTGTCGCGGTTAAGAACGTTCACGTTAAGGTGTTGACCACCTTCAATGCCAGCTTCGTGGTGGAAGTAACCATCCATTAGGCCTGCAAGGTTCGCTTTCTGACCTTCAGCATCTTTACCAAGAGCGTTAGGTACGATAGAGAACGTGTACGAGATACCATCTTGTGCATCAGCAAACGGTAGTTTACCTACAGACGTTAGTGACGCTACAGCACCTTTCTCATCACGACCGTGCATTGGGTTAGCACCAGGAGCGAAAGGAGCACCAGCACGACGACCGTCTGGAGTGTTACCTGTTTTCTTACCGTATACAACGTTAGATGTAATAGTAAGAACTGACTGTGTAGGGATAGAGTTACGGTAAGTCTTAAGCTTACGGATCTTGTTCATGAACGTAGAAACTAGTTCACAAGCGATATCATCTACACGAGCGTCGTTGTTACCGTATTTAGGGTAATCGCCTTCGATTTCGAAGTCAGTTGCGATGCCATCTTCGTCGCGGATTGGTTTAACAGTCGCGAACTTGATTGCAGATAGTGAGTCAGCTGCAACAGATAGACCTGCGATACCACAAGCCATAGTACGACGAACGTCACGGTCATGAAGAGCCATTAGAGACGCTTCGTAGCTGTACTTGTCGTGCATGTAGTGAATGCTGTTTAGTGCAGTCACGTATTGCTTAGCTAGCCAGTCCATGAATGTGTCTAGGCGAGCCATTACGTCATCGTAGTTAAGAACTTCGTCAGTGATCTTGTCAGAAACAGGACCTACTTGAAGTTTAAGCTTCTCATCTACACCGCCGTTGATTGCGTAAAGCATTGTTTTCGCAAGGTTAGCACGAGCACCGAAGAACTGCATTTGCTTACCAACGATCATTGGAGATACACAACAAGCGATAGCGTAATCATCAGACTCTAGGTCAGGACGCATTAGGTCATCATTTTCGTACTGGATAGAAGAAGTATCGATAGACACCTTCGCACAGAAACGCTTGAAGCCGTCAGGTAGTTGCTCAGACCAAAGAACAGTGATGTTTGGCTCTGGAGAAGGACCCATAGTGTATAGAGAGTTTAGGAAACGGAAGTTAGAACGCGTTACTAGCGTACGACCGTCGATACCCATACCACCCATAGACTCTGTTGCCCAGATTGGGTCGCCAGAGAATAGCTCATCGTACTCAGGAGTACGTAGGAAACGAACCATACGTAGCTTCATTACGAAGTGGTCGATCATTTCTTGAGCTTCAACTTCAGTGATCTTGCCAGCAGCGATATCACGCTCGATGTAGATGTCTAGGAAAGTCGAAGTACGACCTAGAGACATTGCAGCACCGTTTTGAGACTTAACAGCCGCTAGGTAAGCGAAGTAAGTCCATTGGATAGCTTCTTGAGCAGTTTGAGCTGGCTCAGAGATATCGAAGCCGTATTTAGCAGCCATCTCTTTGATTTGACCTAGAGCGCGGTGTTGCTCAGAGATCTCTTCGCGAAGTTGCATTGTTTCTGCTAGGTTTTCGCCACTTTCGAATTGCTCTTGAAGAGAAGCAAACTGAGCTTGCTTGTCTTTCATTAGGAAGTCGATACCGTATAGAGCTACACGACGGTAGTCACCGATGATACGACCACGGCCGTAAGCATCTGGAAGACCAGTTAGAACACCAGACTTACGACATTTTAGGATGTCAGGTGTGTAGATATCGAAAACACCTGCGTTGTGTGTTTTACGGTATTCAGAGTAGATTTTAGAAACAGCTGGATCCAGAGTTTCACCGTATGCTTTACAAGAACCCTCAACCATACGAATACCACCGTTAGGGATGATCGCACGCTTAAGTGGTTTCTCTGTTTGAAGACCAACGATAGTTTCTAGATCTTTTTCGATGTAACCCGCATCATGAGAAGTGATGGTAGAGATAACAGAAGTATCGAAATCTACAGGTGCTTTAGTTGCGTTTTCCTGTTTGATACCTTCCATTACCGAAGCCCAAAGCTTGTTAGTAGCCTCAGTACCTTCAGAAACTAGGAAAGACTCGTCGCCTTCATACGGCGTGTAGTTCTTTTGAATGAAATCACGAACGTTTACTTCGCTTTGCCACTCACCTGCAGCAAAATCTTCCCAAGCTTTAGCAAATTGCTCTGCCATGACATACCTACCTTTTTAGTAGAAAAAACACGTACATTAACACTGTTGAGCCAGCGCCCCTCGTAAGGGTAGTACACTCTTATTAATAACAATATATATGAGCATATGTGCTTCATATGGTTATATATATTGTCACTACTTTTTATATGTTGTCTTTACTCTATGTAATCAAGACTACGCTAAAAAATTTCTGCAAACCTTAAACTAAATCAATAAATGCTAAAAAAAGTTGAAAAAATTTGAGTGACAGGGGTTGCCACCCAAACTTTTTTTTAATCCGGTTACTACTTTTGTGTAGTAAAGGAGGTTATAGCCAAGCTTTTAGACCATATTGACTTTCTAGCATACCAACTGCAAGCATTGCTACTAGACAGATAACCAAAACACCAACTGGGATAACAATCTTGTCTACAAATGATAGACGCTTAGCACGCTCTTTATCACCAATTAGGCCGTTGTTATCTAGAAGCATAGTCAGTGCCCATGCTAGTACTGGGTTAACAACCGCTGAACCGAAGATACAGATACCAGCTGCTTGAGAGTCTTTTGAGTCTTTAACCATCTGCATACCCGCTTCAAGTAGAGGTAGAGATACACCTACAAGTAGCGCAACACGCATCACTGGTGGCCATACTGCGACATCCATTGGGAAACCAAGAATCGCAACAATAATACATAGAGAGCCAAGCAAGATTGCGCCGCCAGGGATTGGACGTTTCGCGATAGCTGCTGGGATCATGTATGTACCCCAAGATGAAGTGATGTTACCACCACCAACTGCTGTACCTACCATTTGACGAACTGAACACATAGTCATTGTGTCATCAACATCCATCAGAACTTTTTCAGACTTTTTAGGGTAGTTCAGTTCTTGGAAGATACGGTGACCTAGGAAGTCTGGTGACCACATTGCTACCGCTAGGATTGCAAATGGTAGAGAAGCGATGAAGTGCTCAACGTTTGGTAAACCAAGCATCCAACCTTCTTCAGTAGAACCCCACCAGTAGATTGGGTTTAGGTTTGGAATGCCTGTTTCAGTTACGAATTTGATATCGAAACCAGCACCAAGTACTAAAGCAATAGCTAGACCAGTGAAAGCACAAACAGGGATTGCTAACCAACGCTTGTTCACTTTAGCAAGGAAAGCGTATAGGCCGATGGTAACGGCAAGAACAATCAAACCAATGTAACCCATGCTACCAGCAGCAACAGTGTCAGACTGAAGACCAACCGCCCAAGCTTGAATAGAGTTGATTTGGCTCATGGTACCGGTTAGACCCAAGAAGATGAGCAAGCCACCCGCAGTACCTTCAGAAGTCAGGTTGACGAGCTTAGACCCACCCTTTAGGAAACTAAGGATAAGACCGAAGACACCGATAAGGATTGCCAATGCAAGAGGGTGAGCACCAGCAAGAGCGATGGTACCAATAAGAGGAATCATTGGGCCGTGGTTACCGGCGAGGTTTGCTTTAGGGTTGAAGAAACCAGAAGCAAGGATACAGAATAGCAGTGCAGGGATAAGCATTTCTACACGAGCAACTTCGATAGCAAACTCTTTACCAAGGTTTACGTGGTCCCAAGCTTGAGTTAGACCTTCAGCCCAAGACATCATTACTGCAGAGTACATCGCGATGATACCAATGGTACCAGCCAGTGCAGGAACAAGGTCTTCGAGTTCAAAGCGGAAATCACGGCCTGGAAGGTTTAGGCCAAAGCGACGAGGCTTCATGATTTGAAGTTCGTGATCTAGATAATCTGAGCGGTTCTCAAATTCAGAAGCAGGGCGGTGCAGCTCTTTATAGCTTTTCTCTTCTACTTCAGAGTTCGCATTATTGACAACGTCTGACATAGATTCCTCATATTTTTATGTTAGTAATTCAAAATTGAATTCTATAATTTCGCGTAATTGTGTTATTTCTTAGTTATAACTCATTAACATTTTGTTGCACGGTATTGCTGTGCTTTATGCAGCTAAGTTAAAAGAAATGTATGGCATTTTTGATGCCTTATTGTGTGTTGAGGAGTCTAACAAGCTTACCCTTTAGGGTGATTGATCTTGATCACTTTATGAGTGTATGTGAAAGAAAGCTACAGAATGCAGCGTTCCATTAACGTGCTGTTGATAAATCGTGTAATTTTTTTTCACAAATTGACGTTTCCCTCCTTTTCGAAAGCATAGCTAATGGTGGGGTGCTCTGAATGACTGATTCTTATTGAGTTATTTCATTTTTACCTACCTTCCACGATACCCGGGCCCACCGCTTACAATACAGTAGCCTTAAAATAATTGTGGCTCATAGAGTGTGTCGCTTGATGAATTCGTATTTATGATCTTGTTGTTAACGACACTTCTTCGTTCACCAAACTTGTTTTTCTTGTGAGACGTTAGGCTACGAGAATCTCATTTTGGTTAACTTTATTTAAACAATGTAAGCGTTGGATTTATAGCTTATTGATAGAAGTCATTCATAAAATTGAGGTGAAAACGCTACCTTTTGCATAATAAGTCAGAGTGAAGTGCTATTTATTCCAAATTATTAGGTTAATAATTTGTTGCATGTTAATCCGTGTGGTGCTAGTTTGTATCGCATGAAAAGGTCGGAGTACCTTGCATTTTCACAAACTTGGGAGAGAAAGCGCATGAAAGATGTACCGGCGCTGGACATAAAGGATCTACACAAAACGTTTGGTCAAAATGAAGTTTTAAAGGGAATTTCACTTTCTGCGCATAAAGGCGATGTGGTATCGATTATCGGATCTTCAGGTTCGGGTAAAAGTACTTTCCTTAGATGTATCAACCTTCTAGAGACACCTACTGCAGGCGAGATTTGGGTTAATGGTGAATTAATTCAGATGAAAAATAACCGCCAAGGTGTGTCTGTCCCTGCTAATGAAAAACAAGTTCAACGAATCCGTTCTCGTTTGGCGATGGTTTTTCAGGGGTTCAACCTTTGGTCTCATCTGACCGTTCTCGAAAATGTTATTGAAGCACCTGTTCATGTATTAGGTGTACCTAAAGCACAAGCTATTGAAAATGCAGAGCTACTGCTTAAGAAAGTAGGCCTGTATGAGCGTAAAGATTACTACCCAGGTCACTTATCTGGAGGACAACAACAACGTGCTGCGATTGCAAGAGCGCTAGCGGTTGATCCTGAAGTAATGCTGTTTGATGAACCAACATCCGCACTTGACCCTGAATTAGTTGGGGAAGTGCTTGGCGTAATGCGTGATCTAGCAGAAGAAGGAAGAACCATGCTTGTGGTAACACATGAAATGGCTTTTGCTCGTGACGTATCAAACCATGTGATGTTCTTACATCAAGGCTTAGTGGAAGAACAGGGCGACCCAGCTAAACTGTTTACGAACCCAGAGTCTGAGCGATTACAACAATTTATCTCCTCGATCTACTAATTGGTCTTGGCTGGTGAATGGCGAAATAGAACAGAATTGAAACATTACTGCTAAGGTCAATGGCGGTGGTGTAAACAATGAAACACAACAACACAGCTCAATAAGCAAAACAATATTAAAACTAGCAAAACATAAAAACCTAAATCACAGGAGTAGGGATATGAAAAAGTGGTTATTAGTCGCGGCACTTGCTGCAACTGCGGCAACAGGCGTAGCTCAAGCGAAAGAATGGAAAACAGTACGCTTTGGTATTGAAGGTGCTTACCCTCCATTTAGCTGGACAGAAGCAGATGGTTCACTGAAAGGCTTTGACGTGGACATGGCTAACGCGCTTTGTACTGAAATGCAGGTGCAATGTAAGATCGTTGCACAAGATTGGGATGGTATTATTCCTTCTCTACTTGCTCGTAAATATGATGCGATCATCGCGGCAATGTCTATCACTGAAGAGCGTAAGAAGAAAATCGACTTCACTGGTAAATATGCACTTATCCCAAACAAGTTCATCGCTAAGAAAGGCGCTGGCCTTAACTTCGATGACCTAAGCGGTCAAAAAATTGCTGTTCAACGTGCAACAACTCACGATAAATATCTAACAGACAACTACGGCGACACGGTTGAAATCGTTCGTTACGGTTCTTTCGATGAAGCTTACCTTGATCTAGCAAACGGCCGTGTTGCCGCTGTACTAGGTGATGCTTCTGCTCTAGAAGAAGGTGTACTGAACAAAGCGGGCGGTGAAGCGTACGAGTTTGTTGGTCCATCACTAACAGATCCTAAGTGGTTCGGTGAAGGTTTTGGTATTGCTCTACGTAAGCAAGACAAAGACCTAACGAAGAAGCTAGATGCGGCGATCCTTTCTCTACGTGAAAAAGGCATCTACCAAGATATCGCGGCTAAATACTTCAACTACGACGTATACGGTCAGTAATCTCTAGCGTCACTTCTTAAGGGAGAGGCAATCCTCTCCCTGTCTTACCAACTTTTTCGCAGTTCTGTTGGAATTCATTATGTTTGATTTACAAGGATATGAAGTATCGATCCTGAAAGGGGCGCTGCTTACAATCGAAGTTGCTTTGCTGTCGCTCATTTTAGCTATGGTGCTCGGTATGTTAGGAGCCTTGGCAAAGCTTGCGCCATATCGCTGGGCTCGTGCTATTGCAACTCTTTACACAACCGTCATCCGAGGCATTCCCGATCTCGTATTGATGATGCTGATTTTCTTTGGTGGACAGATCCTTTTAAACAACAGTTTGTATTCCATCAATGAGTGGCTCAATGAATGGTTCACATCCAGCGATCCTAACCATGAGTGGACTTCTTACTTACCAGATTATATTGATGTCAGCCCATTTGTTGCTGGTGTCTTAACCATAGGCTTCATCTTTGGCGCCTACATGGCAGAAACGTTCCGTGGTGCGATCATGGCTGTCGACAGCGGTGAAATGGAAGCAGCAAAGGCTTATGGTATGAGCCCTGTGTTAGCTTTCCGTCGTATTCTACTGCCACAAATGATTCGTCACGCTTTACCTGGTTTTGGTAACAACTGGTTGGTTTTACTTAAAACCACGGCCTTGGTTTCCATTATCGGTCTAGAAGATATGGTGCGCGTTAGCGCATTAGCAGCCGGTTCAACCAAAATGCCATTTACCTTCTACATGGCAGTGGCACTTATCTTCTTGTTCTTCACTAGTGTATCGACTGGTTTACTTAAACTTGTTGAACGCAAATTTAGCATCCACGCGAGGTAGTTATGGACTTTTCATTGATAATTGAAAGCCTACCGATTTACCTTGGTGGTCTATGGACAACGGCTTGGATGGTTTGTGTCGCTTTGATTATTGGCTTGTTTGTTGCCATACCATTAGCTATCGCTCGTAACAGCCACAATATGCTGATTAACGCACCTGCGTGGTCGTTTATCTATTTCTTCCGTGGCACACCGTTACTGGTACAGCTTTACCTGATTTACTACGGCATGGATCAGTTCTTCCCAGTGAAAGACACCTTGTGGGAAAACGCTTGGTTCTGTGCCTTGGTGGCATTCATCCTAAATACTTCTGCTTACACGGCTGAAATTATCCGTGGTGCAATCAACGGCTTACCGAAAGGTGAGGTGGAAGCGGCAAAAGCATACGGCATGAGCACGCCGAAGACTTACCGTCGTATCATTTTACCAAGTGCTTTACGTCGTGCACTGCCGGCTTACAGTAACGAAGTTATCTTCATGCTTCACGGATCTGCGGTAGCAGGTATCGTAACCATCATGGATTTAACAGGTGCAGCGCGTTTGGTTAACTCACGTTACTATGCTCCATTTGAGTCGTTCCTAACTGCAGGTCTGTTCTACATGGCGCTAACGTTTATCATCATTGCGATTTTCAAATTCGCAGAGAAACGTTTCTTAGCTTACCTAAGACCACTTAGCTAATTGCATTCTAAATAGTTAAAAAACGGCGCTCATTGAGCGCCGTTTTTTGTATCGACAGAAAAATCGGAGGTGGCTTTATGAGAGGCTCACCTATGAAAGTTATCGATTGTTCAAAACAGTTAACTTGCTTCAAATTGCGTTCACACATTCATTAGAATAATTGCTTTAGATTTAACTATAGATAGACTCGGCGAAATTTTGTTGTTGTATGGAATAATGATGAAAAAGAGTAGCTTGCTGTCTCACTTTGTTGTTTTTGTTATCGCGTTATCACTTTTAGGGTGTGGCGGTGGTAGCGGCAGTGAAAGTGTTCAAACTGGTTCTGGTGGTTCTGGTGGTTCTGGTGGTTCTGGTGGTTCTGGTGGTTCTGGTGGTTCTGGTGGTTCTGGTGGTTCTGGTGGTTCTGGTGGTTCTGGTGGTTCTGGTGGTTCTGGTGGTTCTGGTGGAGGAGGTAATGACGGCGATGGAAGTAGTGAGCCGGATATAACGCCAATTCCACAAACTGCTGTTCAAAAAGCGTTGTCGACAGGTAATGCTTCTTATGTCGTTAATCCCTCGGAGTTTGTTGAGGCAAGCCAAGCATTGGTTGCTCAATACAACGAAGACTACAGTCATATTAAACAAGCCTTATCTCAAAGCCCAGAAGGAGAGCCACTGCGTAATCTCCACTGGGACCCAACCCATGATACGGCTATCATCTTACCTACTTATGGTTTTAACGATGTCATCTTGAAAACGAATAAAGCGATGCATGATGGCTACTCCGATCAAGAGCTGGTGGTTGGTGTTGCGGGTTATACTGCGACTAAAGGGCGTTATGCAGCACTTGCGAGTAACCCATTTAGAACGAAGCAACGTTTTCCTGATTCTGTTAATGAAGAGATGAACACTTGGCTGAAGAATCTGGTTACCTGGGTTTCAGGAACTGATGCGCCAAAAAATGTGGTTTTAGCTCAGCTCGATCAGTCTTATTACTTTCCGGATGATCAAGCGACAAGGAACTGGTTAACTGACAACATGAATGCCTCAGTGATTGCCAACACAGACGATGCTTGTGATGGCAGTCAATTAAGTCAGTGCCTTGAAGACAATAGTCCTGATTTGTTGATCTTGTCTCAAAAATTGAATGCCGGGGATAGTATTGGTGATGTTGTACAAGGGCTACGTTTGGCGTTTGAGAAAAGCATTCCGGTGCTTTACTTGCATCTCGATGGCGGTATGACGGACTTAGGTAATGCCTTGTTTGCTGAAATGCACATGACTTATGTCGGTGACAACTATTGGCGTAAGCTTGGTCTGTCTAATTGGGATTCAACACAGCTGATTAATCAAATACCGGATAATATTGTTCAACAGCAAGCGCTTTTACAAAGGCTGAAAGACGACAGTTTCACCGTTGATTTAAGCACCTGTGATGACAAATCTTGCCCCAATGAATCCAATATGGATGAAGAGTTCTATACCGCCGCAAACAGCATTCGCGCGCACCTAACGTCGCTGGATAGCAAGAAGGTCGATCTGTTTGCAACGGATGATTATGAGTATGAAAAGCTGTTATTGCTACTTGCTGACCAATACCGTCAAGATGTTCAGTACCCAATGGGTAAGGGCGTGACAGAGAGGATTGATTTTCTTCGTTCTTACTACAGTGATTACGTGTCATACAACAGTCGACTGTATAACGCGGCGCAACCAAGCCTAGGTAACTTCAGTACCAAGAGTTTTGAGAACGTACCGCTCGTCACGAAAACCGTTACCTTAGAGTCTAAAAGACATTTCCGATCCGCTGGTTTGTATGCCTTGCCGGGTAAGACTATTAAGGTGACTCGCTTAGACAATAACGATGTGGCAACGTCTATTGCATTTAATACATTGCGTAGCGGCGCGACACACGAGTTTTCGGGGAATGACGGTTACGCTCGGCCAAAGTTTTTAACCTCGGTAACCTATCCAGTGAAACCGGGAGAGACGATTTCTCTCACTTCAGCTTATGGTGGAACGCTACAGGTTCACTTTGATATCAATGATATTGACGTGGAACTGCGCTTTGAAAATGTCGCACAGCACCCTGTCTGGAGAAGTGAAGCGGACAACGAAAGCTTTGTTGCACAGCTTGAAGAAGGAAACTTTGATTGGGCTGAGCTGATTACCCCAGGGTTTGAAGTTCACTCAAAGCTGGAAAAAATGAAGGAATCTATCGGTTCAGATGACTGGGCTCAGCCACATGACATGGCACTTGCAACGGAGCGTTATGTTCACAATTTCCCTCATGCACTCGCTGGTTTTAAAGGCCCTGGGATTGATGAAATTGCTGAAATACACCAATACGGTGAAGACAAGGGCTGGCAGATTGAGACCATTGATATCGTAAAACATATGAACGCAGACCAAGCGAACTGCGGCTATGGTTGCTCAGGAAACCCTTATGATGCCTATTGGTCTTTTCATCCGCTAGGGCATGGTGACCTTCATGAGTTGGGGCATGGTTTGGAGCGAGGACGATTTAGATTTAGCGGTTGGGATGGACATTCAACAACGAACTACTATTCCTATTACAGTAAATCTCGCTACTATTTGGATACTAAGAGAGTGTCTTCTTGCCAGGGACTTGACTTCAAGGGGCAATATGAACTGCTACAAGAGAGCCGAAAACAGCCTGACCCCAATGCTTATATGGCACAGCAGAATCAAACCAGTTGGAGTTGGGGAGCAAGAATCTTCATTCAAATGATGATGTTGGCACAAGAGCAGGGCGTATTGGATTACGGCTGGCATATGTTAGGACGACTTCACTTGATTGAACGTGAGTTTAACCGCCTTAAATCGAGTGATGAACTATGGAATGCTAATAAACAAAACATCGGCTTTGATAGCTACTCTCGCGATGAAGCAAACCAGATTTCCAATGATGATTGGTTGTTGATCGCACTGAGCTACGTGAATGAACGTGATATGAGAAACTACTTAAACATGTGGGGCTTCAACTTCTCGGATAAAGCGAAGCAACAAGTAGCGACTATGAGTTTAGCAATAACGCCGTTAACCTATTTTGCAAGTTCAAACCAAGGGTATTGTGTTGATGAGTTTGCTAAGAGGCCAATTAGTGTTGATGGAGTGACGGCTTGGCCACTTAACTAATGTAAAAAGGGGAACCGCAATGGTTCCCCTTTCATTTAGCAATTCATTACTTAAACGTTGACCAAATCGGCGCGTGGTCTGATGGCTTTTCGATACCACGTAGTTCGTAGTCGATGCCTGCTTCAGTACACTTATCTGCAAGTTTTTGAGTTGCTAGTACCACGTCAATACGAAGGCCGCGGTTGTCTACAAAACCTTTTGAACGGTAATCAAACCACGAGAATTGATCGTTAACTTCAGGGTGTAGTAGACGGAAGCTGTCCACAAAACCCCAATCCATCAATGTTTTCAGCCATTCACGCTCTTCTGGTTGGAACGAGCACTTACCCGTTTTCAACCAACGTTTAGCGTTTGGTTCACCGATACCGATATCTGCGTCGATAGGGCTGATATTGATGTCACCCATCACGATGATCTGCTCATCTTTGTTGTGATGGTCGTTCAGGTAGGTCATCAAGTCTTTGTAGAACTCACGCTTGTATGGGTATTTGGTTTCATGTTTGATGTTGTCCCCTTGAGGGAAGTAGCCATTTAGCACAGTAACCTTTTCGCCATTTTCATCTTCAAACGTCGCCATGATCATACGTTTTTGATGGTCTTCATTGTCTGTTGGGAAACCCTTCTGCACAGAGATAGGCTCCTGCTTACACAGCATTGCGACACCGTAATGTGCTTTTTGGCCGTGGAAGTAGACCTTATAGCCCATTGCTTCAACATCAGCAATTGGGAAGGCCTCGTCGTGTACTTTGATCTCTTGTAAGCCAATCACGTCAGGTTGGTGTTTGTCGATAACCGCTTGCAGTTGGTGAAGGCGAGCTCTTAGGCCATTGATGTTGAAGCTAATTACTTTCATTTATTTTTATACCTCTCGTAAACCTTTGCCTATAGTGCAGCAAAGGTTTGTTGATTTGGTGGGTTTGATAGTTAATTGTATTTAACCATGCTTAATAATGTATGTCGCCATTTGCAGAGACAAAATGGCGACATAAAATGACGTGACGACTTACGTTGAATCTATTGAGTCTTGAGTAAATCTAAAAAGAACGCGTACTCCAGCGCGTCTTCTTTTAGTCGCTTAAATCTCCCCGATGCACCGCCGTGACCTGCTTCCATGTCGGTTTTGAACACAAGTACATTGTTGTCTGTTTTCATCTCACGCAACTTCGCTACCCATTTCATAGGCTCAAAGTACTGTACTTGCGAATCATGCAGACCTGTTGTCACCAACATGTTCGGGTAGTTCTGAGCTTTCACGTTGTCGTATGGCGAGTAACTCAACATGTAATCGTAGTAGGTCTTATTATTTGGGTTACCCCATTCGTCGTATTCGTTGGTCGTTAGAGGAATCGACTCATCAAGCATGGTCGTTACTACATCAACAAATGGAACATGAGCGCCGATGCCTCGATATAGCTCAGGCGCTTGATTGATGATTGCTCCCATCAACAGGCCGCCAGCTGAACCGCCGACTGCGAACACTTTATCTTTCGCGCCATAACCTTCTTCAACTAGGCCTTTGGTGACATCGATGAAATCATTGAACGTGTTTTGTTTAGTCAGTTTTTTGCCATCTTCATACCAAGGACGTCCTAGCATTTCTGAACCACGAATATGTGCAATAGCGTAAACGAAGCCGCGATCAAGTAGGCTGAGGCGAACTGAGCTGAAGGTTGGTTCTATGGTTGAGCCATAAGAACCATAGCCGTATTGGTAAATAGGGTTAGTACCGTCTTTCTTGAATAGATCTTTGCGATAAACCAAAGAGACAGGTACTTGCTTACCATCGCGAGCCGTAATCATGATTCGCTCTGATTGGTAATTTTCCGCATCGAAATCACCTAATACCGGCGTTTGCTTCATGATTTCGGCCTCACCTGTATTAAGGTCAAAATCATAGTAAGTGCCAGGAGTCGTTAGGCTGCTGTAATAGATTCGAACTTTTGAGTTATCTAACTCATAGTTACTTGTTAGGTAGGCAGCAAAAGCGGTGTCGTTGAACTCAAGTGGAAATTCTTTACCTGTAGAGAGTTGACGAACCTTCACTGTAGACAATCCATTTGAACGCTGCTCGTAAACCAGATGATCATTAAACAGCTCAAAATCGACAAGTTGAGTGTTATCGTCAGCTGGAATGACATCGACCCATTTTGAACGGTCATGAATGTCTTCGGACGTGGCTTTCATTAAACGGAAGTTGACCGCTTGGTAGTTGGTGTAGATGTAATACCAATCCTCTAGCTTGGCGATGCTGTACTCAATACCCGTTTCTCTTGGGTAGAAAGCTTCGGCTTTTGCATTTGGATTGTTGGCATCAATAATTGAAACACCACTGGTTTCAGTACTCGAGTGCCAAATGTATATCTGCTCGCCATCTTTACTTTTGCTGATGCTGGTGTAGTAAGCGCTGTCAGCTTCTTCGTAGATCAGCTCATCGCTTGTTTGAGGTGTACCCAATACGTGGCGGTAAACTTGATAGCCGAGCAAAGTTTGTGGATCTTTTTTGATGTAGTAGAAGGCTTGGTTGTCGTTTTGCCATGCGATAGCGCTTGAAGCACCTTCAATTTCATCGTTTAGATATTCACCTGTCGTGAGGTCTTTAATCTTAATGGTGTAAATACGGCGGCTCAACGTGTCTTCGCCATAGGCCAACATATTTTCATTTGGGCTGATAGATAGACCACCAATGCTGAAGAATTCATGTTCTTTGGCGAGTTCGTTAACGTCTAAGATGACTTGTTTGTCTATTCCTAAAAAGTGTTTTTCGCGCAAATGAACTGGGTATTCGTTGTCACCTGTGACTTTATTTGAGTAGTAATAGCTACCTTTACGAACCGGTACCGAATTGTCGTCTTTCGCGATTCGGCCTTTGATCTCTTCAAATAACTGTTCTTGAGATGCTTCTGTGTGTTTCAGCACAGTCTCGGCATACTTGTTCTCTTGCTCGAGGTGCTGCAAGATTTCTGGATCTTGGCGTTCGTCATCACGCATCCAATAGTAATCATCAATTCGTGTGTCACCATGAGTCGTCATTGAATGAGGGACTTTCTTAGCAACGGGAGCTTGGGTTTGTTGGGCGATGAGTTGCGATGGAGAGTAATGATTCATGGTTGTTATTCCTTGATTGCTGCATCCGGCGACAAGCGCCACCGATACGGCTAATGTGGTTAAAGCGAAACGCATCTGTATATCCTTAGTGTGCACCTTACTCGTTTTATTGCCAGCATCCTATTTAGTGGTTAGTTTCCTTCCAGTGATATTATTTATAATTGGACTCTGGATATGCACTTTCAGCGTAAGTGTCTGTTATTGTTTTTAAAAAATCAAAGTAATGTTTGATTAAATTGATGGAAGACATCAGGCGAGGGTAAATGGGCAATAAAAAAGGGACACGCCTTTCAGCATGTCCCTCTGTTTGTGAGGCTAGATTTGCGTTCTACTTTAGATAGCCAATGGCATTTCGTTTGAGTGGTCAGGCTTACGATTAACCCAACGTAAACCAAGCATGGCGATAAGTGACATGGTAATCATCAAGCAACCCAATGGCAGTTGGTCTTGAGCTGGGAAGAACGATGCCAACAGTGTTGCAATACCGGCACCTAGGTTCTGCATACCACCTAAGATCGCACCACCTGTACCAGCGTGGTATGGAAATGGCGAAAGTGCGCCCGTTGTCGCGGCTGGAAATAAGATACCAGCGCCTAAGAAGTAAATGGTTGCACCGCCAATCAAAGTTAATGCGGTTGTTTGACCAAACAGACCTGGGATAAGCACGACAGCTGAGCCAACTAAGATCGAAACCAAACCAACATTCAGCGCGCGGCGTTCAGAACGGCGTTGCGCAATGTAACTCGATAGGCCAGCACCCACAAGGTAACCAGGAATCGGCAATACAAACAGTAAACTTACTGTGGTTGCTGGTAAGCCAAGTACACCACCAAGCAATACGCCAGCTGCTGCCTCGAACACTGCCACACCCGCAAATGTTGCCACTAGTACCAATAAGAAACCTTGGAAGCGTTTGTCAGACAGAACGAATTTGTAGCTGTTGACTACTGATTCATTCTTGCGTCGCTCTTTTGGCAATGTTTCCATCATGCTTGTCATCATGGTGATCACTACAGCGATACCAAACAGCGCTAGAAACAAGTAGCTAGAACGCCAACCGAAAGCTTCAGTTAGGTAGCCACCCAGTACCGGTGCCATTAATGGGGAGAAAATCACACACATGCTGATTAAGCTGTTTGCACGATGTAATTCAGCGCCCTCAAAACAGTCACGGGTCAATGTGCGAGACATCGCACCGCCACAACCAATTCCCAGTCCTTGAATAAAGCTACCCGCCAAGAACCATTCGTATTCATGAGCGAATAAGGCTATCAAGGTACCTACGATGTAGATGACTAAGCCTGCGACGATGATTGGTTTACGACCAAGCCGATCTGAAAGCGGGCCGTAAACAAATTGCGACAAACCATAAGGGATCAGGTAACACGCCATCACTGCTTGAAGTGAAGACGCAGAAACCAAGAACTCACCTGCCATATGACCGATAGAAGGCACGTACATCGTTTGAGTCATTTGACCTACGGCTGTCAGAATAGCGATTAAAAAGGTAAGTTTCGCTAATGGAAACGAGGCGGACATTTGCGTATCTCTCCAAAAATTAAAAACGTAAAAAACCTTAGCGCTCCATTAGGGAGTGCCAATTGAATAAAGTGATTAGGGAATCTAGGCGCGAGATATTAGAGTTTGATTGCCGAATTAGCAATCAAAAAGTGTGAACTTGATCAAGATAAAAATCTATATCATTTATTAGAAAAACTAATCCAAATTGCTGCGTAATAAAGAGAGGCAGAGAGGGCTTGTTTTACAAATCAATGCTATGACCACTGTAAAGTTCTTAGAACAACGACGAGTCGTCCTTAGCACATGAGTAGATTGTTTTGAAATCACAGGGGCAAAAGGCCAAAGACACGGCTTGTTAACATTTATGTAAACTTTCGTTTTATATGTAAGCGATTTGTGCTGTAATTATTCGCTAAGCTATTCGTCTAACTTATTTACATTGTGTGCAGCCATTCGTTGTCGATGTGATAGTTATGGTTATGGAAGTCTTTTGGCTTAAATAAGGATATTAAATGCGTTCTCTATCGGTACAGTGGAAAATAACTCTATTAGCGGGTTGTTGTTTAATCATTACGTCACTGTCTCTTATTGGTTTCTCGATCTATAACGCGACGAGCAATCAACAAGTCATCAAATCTCAAAGCTCAGAATCAGTGATCAATAAAACTCAGCAATTGTTGGCGTCTGTTTCTCAGCTTAATGCCCAAGAAACTCAACGTTATGTTGACGAAGCTATTTATCGCGCTGAGATGCTTGCGGCCAGTGCTCAGTTTCTAAAGAACAATGCAGATGAAAACTTTACGCCGAGTGAAGAGCTTCGTACTGCATTAGACGAAATGGTGCGCCGTTCAGTTTTAAACTTCGATTCAATTCAAGGTGCTTATCTAGTATTCAAGCCTGACTTACTTGATAGTGAAGATGCGAACTATGTCGATGCCGATTATGTAGGTTCTAACGAGAAAGGACGTTTCGCTCCTTACTGGAAGGTCGCGGATAATGGTGAGAATGTTCTCTCGAACGTGCTTTCGGAATCAACATTGAATGACAACAGCAATAGCGAGCGCTTTTACTGTCCGTTATCTTCAGGGCAAACCTGTATCAGCACCCCACGAGTGGTGAACAGCGGCGGTACAGAATTATTGACGTCCTCTATTTCAGTTCCAATTTTAGTCGACGATGTTGCGATTGGTTTTCTGGGTATCGACTTAAGACTTGATGGCTTAACCAGTGTGATTACTCAATCTGACCAGAGTTTGTTTAACGGTGCAGGTAAAGCATATGTGGTTAGCCTAGACGGCTCAGTTATCGCTTCTGACGATTCAAGCATTGCAGTTGGTTCTAATTTCCAAAGTGATAATACCAACAGTGACCTAATGACCGATTTTATCTTCGGCGGTGAAGTAACAACGCAGTGGAGCGAGAATGGTGAGTGGTTACTTGCGTTTGCACCTGTTGTTGCTGCTAACCAAACTTGGGGTGTGTTGTTTGAGATCCCAAGAGACAGTGTCGTCGCTGATGCAAATAAACTGGATTCCATTATTAGCACTAAGCTAAGTGAAGGTATCAAAACAGAAGTGATCGCCGGTACGGTATTTATTATCTTTGGTCTAGCTATTATCGCATTTGCTTCGTTGTCTATCGTGAAGCCGATTCGTCAGGTAGTGGAAAGGTTGAATGACATCGCTTCAGGTGAAGGTGATTTGACCCAGCGCTTAGAAGTGAAGTCTCAAGATGAAATCGGTCAGTTGTCGAAAGGCTTTAATCTGTTCCTAGATAAGCTGCAACATACGATCAAAGAAGTTATTCAAACCACAGAACAAGTGGCAAACACGACCAGTCAAGCGAAGGCATCAGCATCAAGTACTCGTGAAAGCAGCGAGTCTCAATTTAAAGAAGTGGATCTGGTAGCAACAGCGGCAGAAGAGATGACTCAAACTGCGGGCTTAGTGGTACAAAACGCAGAAGTTGCGGTAGACGCAGCTTGTGAGGCAAATCGTTCAGCTCAGCAAGGGCAGCAAGTTATCGAGCTTTCCGCTGGTGAAATGAGAAAGCTGGTGGAGCGCATGTCGAGCGCCGTGCCTATTGTTGAAGAGCTAGCGAAGAACAACGGTAATATCACCGAGATCTTAAGTGTTATCGAGGGGATCTCTGAACAGACTAACTTGTTAGCATTGAATGCAGCGATTGAGGCGGCTCGTGCTGGTGAGCAGGGGCGTGGTTTTGCGGTTGTTGCAGACGAGGTGAGAAACCTAGCAAGCCGTACACAATCATCCGTTGGTGAGATCAGAGCGGTGATCGATAAGGTTCATGCTGGTACACAAGATGTGGTAGAAGCGATCCAAGAAGGTAATATTCTTGCCAACGATACAGCGCTGCACGTTCAAAATGCAGTGGAGGATCTCGGCTCGATCTTTACCTCAATTGAAGCGATCAGTGATATGAACAATCAGATCGTAAGAGCAGCAGAAGAGCAACAATCGGTTTCCGGTGAAGTGAATCAGAGTGTGGTTAATATTCGAGACTTGAGTGCGAAGATCTTGGAACAAGCGGCAGCTTCTGAACAGGTGGGTAATGAAATTGATCAGCTGTCTCAGCAGCAACAGAAATTGGTTAATCAGTTCAAGGTCTAAACCTTAACCAACTCTCGGATAGAAAAGGGACAAGTGAAGATTTCATTTGTCCCTTTTTTGATCGTTTCTTTAGAAGTAGGTAAATAACTAGCGTCTGACGCTGCTTACTCTTCGATGAACCAGTAGCCTTTGTTTACCAATTCAGTCACGACAGTTACGCCCGAAGGCGATAGGGCATTAGCCGAGGTAATCACGGTCTCATCGCACAGTGTATTGCGTAATGAAGAGTCTGCTTCATCAACCTTAACCACTTCGCCATTGATGTAAGCCGTGTTGCTGTCATTTTCGTGGTAGAGCGCTTTCAAGCCGGATACTCGGTGAATCTTACCTTCAGACTCTAAATGTTGAACGATCTCTTCTTGAGTCCATAGTGGCTCAGGCGCAACGATATCAAGCTGGTGGCGTGATTGGCTCAGTAAGCAACCCATGAAGTCGCTAACCGTCTCTGGTTGTTCAAGGGCTGATTTGAGCATATTAGTTAGGTTACTCAAATCTGACGAACGAATCTTGCCGTAGCCATTCTGCATTTTGAACTCAGGATCATGCAAGTGAACATCACCCATATCATGAGCAAGTACAAAGTCGGCAAAGTTACTGATCAGCTCTTGCTCTTTCGGAGAGCGGTAGCCAATGGAGTAGCTCATTGATGGTTCTAGCGTATTGCCTTCGTGTGGAAAGCCTGGCGGGATATAAAGGATATCGCCTGGTTCTAGAGTTTCATCAATGATTGGTTCAAAACCTTCGATTTGGCGTAGAGCAGAGGCTTGGACGGTCTCTTTATATTGTCCAACATCTTTTGCGCCTACTTTCCATTGACGCTTGCCTTGGCCTTGAATGATGAATACGTCGTATTGGTCAATATGCGGGCCAACGCCACCTTCAGGTGCTGAATAGCAAATCATTAGATCATCGAACAACCAGTTTGGTAATTGTTGGAACGCTTTCGTTAGCTCATTGGCACCTTGATGCCAATGGTTTGCTGCTTGAACGATCAATTGCCAGTGAGTTTCTGCTAATTCGCCAAATTTTTCTTCGGCGAATGGGCCGTGCTCTGCTGTCCATTGGTTGTTGAGGTTAGAAACAAAGCGAGAATCCACTTCTTCTTCCATCGATAAACCAGCAAGTTCTTCCGGCGAAATTGGGTCGACGAAGTTTTGGAAGCCACCTTTTAAGATGGTTGGTTTCTTATGCCAGTAATTTTCAAGAAACTCGGGCATAGAAAAGCTAAGTTGGTACATGTGAATCCTGTATGTTTTGATGCTAGTTGCTAGTTGCTAGTTGCTAGTTGCTAGTTGCTAGTTGCTAGTTGCTAGCTTGGCTTGTAAATCTTGCTGGACAATCTTGATTGCTTCTAACGCAACCTTTGGGTCGATCTCATTACTTTCGAGTAGGTAGATCAAGTCGACGGCTAACTTAACTTCTTCAGGTGCGTTGTCCAATGGTGATGATGTGTTATTAGTGCTCATTTCGCTTTGGGTTCTCTATATTAATCAGTCTTTCGATGTTCTTCATCGAGTCTTCACAGCGCTCCAAACGCTCTTTCGCTAACATCCAAGCGTTTTCTGCTTGTGCTTTACTATGACGCGGTGCGGAGTCTAGCGCTAACTTGCGTCGTTTAACTAAATCAACCAAACGTCTTTGCCAATCTTGGTGCTGAGCCAAGTCATTATACAAATCGTTCAAGGTTTTCCCTGATTTACTTTTTCCGTCTAAGCGTAAATCGTGATTGGCGAGTTCGCGTTGCAAAGCCGCTATCTGGTTAGTTAATTTGTCGGTTAAGTAATTCGCGCGTGATGTCGAAAGTTGATTGGTGCTCTGTTCGCGAATAATGGTGTGGTAGGTCGCTTGGGTTTCAAGTGCGTAGGGCAGTAAAGTCGAGGCACCACATTTAAACAATGTTTTGTCGAAAAGCGCTTGATGATAGGACCCTCGAGATTTATCTACCTGCGAACAGTGACCGAGTAAGGTATCAATGACACTTTTGATTTGTGAAAATTGACTCATTTTACTTCCTGTAATCCAATGGCTATAGGCTTACAAACCAAGCTTCGTAAGCCAGTTTTATCGCAAGTATACTGACAACCGTAACAAAGACTGGTCGTATAAACGTAGCACCAAATCGAATTGCGGAATGCGCTCCAACGAATGCACCTGCCATTAGGCAAACACCCATGGTTAAACCCAACACCCAATCAATATGGCCAAGAATCGCGAAGGTCACCAAAGACGTAAAGTTACTGGTGAAGTTCATTGCTTTCGATAGGCCAGAAGCAAGCAAGATATTTAGTCTGTATAGAGCCATCGAGCTCACCGTCCAAAAAGCGCCGGTTCCCGGGCCTGCAACGCCATCATAAAAGCCAAGAACGAAGCCTTGATACTTTTGTTTCTTCTTAAGCACGGGACAAGGTTTCGGTGACACGTTATGATTGGCATTCGGTGTCTTATGAAAAATGGTGTAGATCGCTGCTGCAAGGATGATAAGTGGCAGGACTTTTTCTAGCCATTGAGTGCTGATGGCATCGACTGTTAGTGTACCAATGGTTGCACCGATCAAGGTCGCTATAAATGCATTTATCCAACATTCTGGCTTAAATAGCCTTTTACGATAATAAGTAAAGGCCGCTGTTGAAGAAGCGAACGTGGCTGCAAGCTTATTTGTACCAAGCGCGATGTGCGGTGGTAGGCCAAGGGATAACAATGCAGGGACTGTTAACATGCCCCCACCACCGGCGACAGCATCAATAAAGCCCGCTGCAAATGCAACCAGCGCAAGTATAACCAACATGGTTGGTTCAATCATTTCCATAAATAGCTGTTGTTCTCGTTATTGGCCGTCAAAACAGCCACACGAATAGTTGATGGACTATTCGTGTTTAGTTGTGAATGCAGGGGCCAAGCGATGACTGACCCACAACTGCCCTAAGGCAGAAAAGTTAGTATTTTATTGTTCTTTTAAAAGGCGGTAGCGAATCGAGTAGGGACTTGCCATATCGCTTCGTGACTATGCGTCGATCAAGGATCGTGACTTTACCAGAATCTCTCTCTTTACGCAGCAGTCGACCCACAGATTGAATAAGCTTTTTACTCGCTTCTGGAACAGTAATTTGCATAAAGGGATTACCGCCGCGTGATTCAATATATTCCGAATGCGCTTGCTCTACTGGTGAGGTTGGAACACCAAAAGGAATCTTGGTAATTACTAGGTTTTCAAGCAGCTCACCCGGTAAATCCAGACCTTCAGAAAAGCTGCCAGTTCCAAAAAGAACGCTAGTTTTACCTTGGTCTATTAGCTTTTTATGTTTTTTTAGAATTTCAGCACGCGAAGTATCACCTTGCACCTGCAACGCCCATGACTTTTTAACGAAATCTGTTGCCAAAGCTTCTGCAACTTTATTCATTTGCCAGTAAGAAGAGAATAGAACGAGATTGGCTTTGTTGTCTTCTATTACCTTAGGCAGAATTTCAATAAGATATTCGGTAAATTGAGGTGCTTGTGGTTCATATTTCATGGCCGGCACGATTAACTCCGCTTGATTCTGATAATCAAACGGTGACGCCAGGGCAAGAAACTGCACACCATCTTCTTCTTTTTGACTGATACCTGCTTGATGGCAGAAAAAACTGAAGGAGTTGAGTGCTCTCATTGTTGCAGAAACAAGCACTGCACCAACACAGCGGCTCCATATTTGCTGGTCAAGTTGCCAGCCAACTTCAAGCGGAGAAACATTGACAACAAAATCGCCCTGACTCTCTTTGTTGAGCTCTAGCCAGCGCGCTAAAGGCGCACCTTTTTCACGTTTTGGTTCAGCCATCAAGCGCCAAACTTGCGCTAAGTTCTCGGTTCTCTGTATATAAAAGCCGATTTCCGCGAGCGCAGGTTCTGCAAGCTTGGCTGAAAGCTCGCCATCTTTAACTCGTTCTGCAATCAGGTCTGCAATTTTAGCGACAGCCTGACTCGCTTTCTGAGAAAGTTGTTTGAGGTCTTTAGATTCGTTCTCTAACCATTCTGGTAAGTCGCCATGTTCAAAGCGGTAAAGCCCATCTTCAAAATGAGTAGCATCGAACTGCTTACTGAGCTGCGTCAGAGTTGGTATCAGCTGCTGTACTGAATCCTGCAATTCATTCCTGAATCGGCCCACTCGCTTTTCGTCCGCTAAGCCTGAAAGTTTGGTTATCGATTGGTTTAAACGCTCTAACCATGAAGCGGCACCTTTTAAACTCGCCGCAGCAGAAGAGTGATCTCGGGCTACGTGTGGTAAGTGGTGTGCTTCATCGAAGATATAGATGCTATTTTCCGGCTCTGGCAGTATCACACCGCCACCTAGATCTGCATCAGCCATTACTAAACTGTGATTCGCGATGATAACGTCTGCTTTATCTAGCTCTGAACGTGCTTTTTGGAAAGGGCAGTCTCTGTGCGTTGGCATGCTGTTGTTACAACTATGCTTATCACTGACAATCATTTGCCAAATCATGTTGTCGATAGGCTTTGGCCACGAATCTCGGTCACCATCCCATTTGCCTTGAGCAAGGCTGCGATACATGGTTTGCAGTTGTTCAATATCTTTCTGTTTTGGCTTGGATTCAAACATTGCCATCTGGCCGCCATCAACCCCGCATGCGGCAGCCAACTTTTCCGCACAGCAATAACGTTGTCGACCTTTCGCCAATATAAAAGAGAACTCCCTGTCAGTAAGTCTTCTATATAGAGGGAGATCTTTGTTTACAAGCTGTTCTTGTAGAGCAACCGTTGCGGTTGAAATAACTATTTTTCGGTTGTTTAAAACGGCAACAGGGATCGCTGCCATTAAATAAGCCAGTGATTTACCGATTCCGGTTCCCGCTTCAGCAACGATCATACGATTACTTTTGTGGTATTGACCACAAAGTGTCTTCGCAATCTCTGCGACAAGGTAGTTTTGTGCACGCCTAGGTACAAAGTTATCCAACTGTTCTTGGAGGTTTTGATAACTGGTGCGAATAGAATTTTGAATTTTAGTAGTTAGCATACTGTGACCTACGTAACGGAGCGAGGATAGTAGCACATATCACTAGCCGGTACATTTACCGCAAAATAGCTTGCTTTTGAATCAAAGGTAGATCTCGTTCACAAAAAAAAACTGAACCATCAGGAACTTAACGATTTTATTTATCTTGCGAAATATAAATATTAAAAAAGACTGGCTTGTAGGTGTTAAATTCTATTTACGGGTGGTTTTTGGGCTTGATGTTGGAGTTAAATGCTATTTGTTACATTTTTTGGATTATTATATTTGCTGATAAAACTAAGGATAAGTTGCTCGTAAAATGATGAAAAAAAATGTAAGTGTTTGATTTTGAATGTTTTGTGTTTTTTTTAGGTTTGTTTTTAGTTTATTTGACACGCAGGATAATCTTTTGCAATCTAGACCTCGAAATTTAGTGACGGTGATTAACCAACAAAGAGTGGTAATGACCAGTCACAATAAATAAAAGGGAACCGGGCAAGGATCTCCCATTCTTAGAAAAGGCAGTGGATTTATTATGAAAAAGACTCTATTAGCGCTAGCTATCGCAGCAGTATCAACTTCTGCGTTCGCAGTAGAAACTAGCTCTCAAAACTCTAAACCAACATTTGAATTTGACCCAATGCACAAAGACCAGTTCTCTGTTTCTGGTGCTTGGGGTGTTGGTGGTTACTACGATACTGGTACTAAAGCTTTTTACGATGATTGGGCAACAGCTCTTACTCTAGCAATCAGCTACAAAAACAACCGTTGGGTTGGTTACTTCGAAACAGATCTAGAACTAAACTACAGCTCTGACGAGCAAAAAGTTGATATCCAATCTGGTCCTTCAACAGACGTAGATAAAGCATGGTTAGGTTTCACAACAGACCTTGGTGTTATCTCTCTAGGTTGGGAAAACGATACTGCACTAGATAAAGTTGACGGTGCTGGTGACATGACTTATGAATTTGGTGCTTCAGCTGGCGATGCTTCTGATGGCTTCAACGTAGCTAAGTTCCAAGGCGCAACTTCTGGTATTGCTTACGGTATCTCTGTGTTTGATACTAGCGATGACCGTGACGCAGGTGAAATGGGTTACAACGGTTACGTTGGTGTAGAACAAGAAATGTTCAATATCTACGCTGGTTACGAAGCTCGTGAAGATTCTGATTACACAGTAACTTCTGTTTCTGGTAACGTGACTCTAGACAAACTTAAGCTAGGTCTTAACGCTTGGATTGATGACGGCGAAGTTGGTGCTGACAAATCAGACCTTAAGCTAACTGGTTTCTACGCTTCTGCAGGTTACGCACTAACTGAGCAACTTACTCTAGCTGCTGGTTACGCAACAAACACTACTGAAAACTCAGCTAAAGCTATCAACGGTGAAGACATCGATCAGTCTTACATGAACGTTGCTGCTATGTACACTCTTAACGACCGTGTAGATATGGGTATCGATATCAAACAAGAGCTAGACTCTGGTTTCTCTAACGTTGATGAAGAAACTCACGTATTCGCAGCTGCTTACTACTACTTCTAATAGTTTAATTTTTAGTTAAGTAACGCTGTAAAAGCCAGTCTTATGACTGGCTTTTTTGTATCTGTTGCTTAGGCTACATATACAAAAAGAGCCGCTAACTCGCGGCTCTTTTAGTGTCTGTGATAGTAGCTATTAAATCTCTTTCCACTCACCTGGCTGAAGCTGACCTACGTTCATGCCACCCATTGAATAGCGAATAAGGCGTAGAGTAGGGAAACCGATGTTTGCCGTCATTCGTCTGACCTGACGGTTACGTCCTTCGATGATAGTAATCGCTAACCAGGTCGTTGGTATTGCAGCTCTGAATCTTACAGGTGGATTTCTGTCCCATACCTCTGGCTCTGCCATTAACTCAACTTTTGCAGGCAGCGTCATACCATCTTTTAGTTCTACACCTTTTCTCAATTTATCTAAATCTTCCTCAGAAGGTGCGCCTTCAACCTGCACCCAGTAAGTCTTTGGTGATTTTGAGTTTGGTTGAGTTAGCTTGGCTTGAAAGATACCGTCATTGGTTAAAACCATTAATCCTTCACTGTCGCGATCAAGTCGTCCGGCTGCATAAACGTCTTTTACTGGAATGAAGTCAGCGAGTGTCTTTCTACCTTCACCATCCGTGAACTGACTTAAAGTATCGAATGGTTTGTTGAACAAAATGACTTTGCGATCTTCGAGTGCAATTTTAGGTTTTGTGTTCGTCGTTTTAGGTTTGTATCTGTGCTTACTTGAGTGCGATTTCTTGTGTGAATTACCAGTGTTACTTCTATCACTGTTCCGGCCCTGTTTGTTGCCGTTTTGTTTTAATTTGGCGCCAGAACGAGCTGGTTTGTCTGAACGAGATGCGCTGCGTGAGCGAGTAGACATGTTAACTACCTTGCAAAAATGTAAACGAAGTGTGCTGAAAAGTTTTCACTGAAACGGAATTGAGCTATCATTTGCGCGCCTAAAAGACACAAAATAGAACAAGTTTATGGACTCTTGAGCCTGATTTGTTTAATTATACCAACGTGTTTTATTATAACAACGCACTCACGGATTTGGTTCATGCTGTCATTAGATTGCATGAAAAATAAGATAGAGTACGACTATCGAGTAAGCAGTTTTCACTCTCAGAGTCGCTTACTGGTCAATTTATAACACTCTCACTATTAATGTGAGCTTGTAAGAACTATAGGGAAATTTCATGCCTACTGAAAAACCAACTATCATCTATACCATTACAGACGAAGCTCCGGCACTAGCAACTTACTCTCTACTGCCAATCATTCAATCTTTTACAGCTTCTTCAGGTATTGACGTTGATACTCGCGACATTTCACTTGCAGGGCGCATTATTGCCAACTTCCCTGACTACTTGAACGAAGAACAACGTATTGGTGATGCACTAGCAGAACTAGGTGAATTGGCTAAGACACCAGAAGCGAACATCATTAAGCTTCCAAACATTTCTGCATCAGTACCTCAACTACAAGCAACAATCAAAGAGCTACAATCAAAAGGCTACGCACTTCCAAACTACCCAGAAGAAGCAAACACTGACGAAGAGAAAGCAGTTAAAGCGACTTACGATAAGATCAAGGGTAGTGCAGTAAACCCAGTCTTGCGTGAAGGTAACTCAGACCGTCGTGCACCGCTTTCAGTTAAAAACTACGCGAAGAAAAACCCACACTCAATGGGTGCTTGGTCAGCAGACTCTAAATCACATGTTGCAAGCATGGAAGATAAAGACTTCTTCGGTAGCGAAAAATCGACAACAATCAACGGTGCGACAGAAGTGAGCATCGAGTTTGTAGGTAAAGATGGCGCTAAGAAAACATTGAAGCCAGCATTTGCACTACAAGATAAAGAGATCATCGATGCTTCAGTAATGAACAAAGCTGCTCTAGTGGCATTCTTTGAAAAAGAAATCGCGTCAGCGAAAGAGCAAGGCGTACTGCTTTCTCTACACATGAAAGCAACCATGATGAAAGTCTCTGACCCTGTGATCTTTGGTCACGCGGTTAAGGTTTACTACAAAGACGTTTTCGCTAAGCACGGTCAGCTTTTTGAAGAGCTAGGTGTTGATGTTAACAACGGCATCGGTGATGTATACGCTAAGATCGCGTCACTGCCTCAAGATCAAAAAGCGGCAATTGAAGCTGACTTACAAGCGGTTTACGAAACTCAGCCACCACTTGCGATGGTAGATTCAGACCGTGGTATTACTAACCTGCACGTACCAAGTGACATCATCGTTGATGCATCTATGCCTGCAATGCTACGTTCTTCTGGCCAAATGTGGGACCCAGAAGGTAAGCAAAAAGACACTAAAGCAATGATCCCAGATCGTAGCTACGCGAGCATCTACCAAGCGGTGATTGATTTCTGTAAAGAGAATGGCGCGTTCGACCCAACAACTATGGGTAGCGTTCCAAACGTAGGTCTAATGGCTCAAAAAGCAGAAGAGTACGGTTCTCATGATAAGACATTTATTCTAGAAGCTGCTGGTCAGGTTCAAGTGGTTGATTCTTCAGGTTCAGTGCTTCTTGAGCAAGACGTGGAGGAAGGCGACATCTTCCGTATGTGTCAGGTTAAAGATGCACCAATCCAAGATTGGGTTAAGCTTGCTGTGACACGTGCTCGTGCTTCAGCTACTCCAGCAGTATTCTGGCTAGACGAATCTCGCGCACACGACGCAGAGCTTATTAAGAAAGTGAATGCTTACCTACCTGAGCATGATACAGATGGTCTAGAACTAAAGATTCTTTCTCCGCTAGAAGCGACCAAGTTCTCTCTAGTTCGTATTAAAGAAGGTCTAGATACGATTTCGGTTACAGGTAACGTACTGCGTGATTACCTAACTGACCTGTTCCCAATCCTAGAGCTTGGCACATCGGCTAAAATGCTATCAATTGTTCCACTAATGAACGGTGGTGGTCTGTTTGAAACGGGTGCTGGCGGTTCTGCTCCTAAGCACGTTCAACAAGTAGAGAAAGAAAACCACTTGCGTTGGGATTCTCTTGGTGAATTCTTGGCATTAGCTGCATCTCTAGAGCACCTAAGCGTGGTTACTGGTAACGCTAAGGCTCAAGTTCTCGCTGATGCGCTTGATAAAGCGACCGGTGAATTCCTAGACAACAACAAGTCACCATCACGTCGAGTAGGTGAGCTTGATAACCGTGGTAGCCACTACTACCTAGCGGCGTACTGGGCTAAAGCACTTGCAGAGCAAACTGCTGATGCAGACCTTGCAGCTGAATTTGCAGCAGTGGCAAGCCAGTTAGCTGAAAGCGAAGAAGCAATTGTAGCTGAGCTAAATAACGCACAAGGTGTTGCTGGTGACTTAGGTGGTTACTACCTATTTGATGATGCACTAGTTTCTGCACTAATGCGCCCAAGTGCTACATTAAACGCATTTATCGATGCTTAGAATGCAGAGCGTTTCTGTGAGTGCTTTCTAAAGCGCTTACAGACGACATAATAAAAGACGCTTTAACGTAATCGTTAAAGCGTCTTTTTTGTTTCTGCCTGTTTCAATGTCGAACCCGGTATCAAACAGCCTCTACGCAGAACATATGTGTCGCCAAAGATCAAAAAACCGCTCATTGAACTCTGCATACAGGTATCAAAGGAGCGGTTTTCATAATCTGTTAACTTTCAAATAGTGCTATTTAGGTCAACACGATATGGCAGCTTTGCCTATTTACTTGCACTGCCTTCTACAGGAACAACGGAGCTAGCGTGCGAGCCTTTAGGTCCACTTTCTACTTCATAGTCGACCTGCTGACCAGCCTTTAAGGTTCTGTAACCTTCCATTTGTATTGTGGAGTAGTGCGCAAAGATATCGCCTTCTTCACCTTCTGGACAAATAAAGCCAAACCCTTTGGCATTGTTAAACCATTTTACTGTACCTGTAGCCATGCTATACATCCCTCATGCATTTTGTTACTAACGTTGTTTATATCAAATCAATGTAAGTTCGATTGACATCATTCCCCCCAACCAAAGGTGTTCAGTTGGCAGTTTGAATTTCAGACATTGCTTACGGAAATTAACGCTGCCCTGCGTAATTATTCCTTATTGTTAAATTTTCAAGCGTGTTATGAAACTGTATTAGAAAAACCTTTTAGCTCCAATGTAGCTAATGATTGAGCACAGTCAATAGTAAATTGGTATAAAAGTGATCAAATTTAATAACAAATCACATTCGAGATTTATCACAAACTATTAACTAAATAGTAACTTAGAGCGTTTCGTATCGTTATCGTCAATAGTTATGGCGTCTTTTTAATCAATCACATATGTTAATCCTGTGAATCGAGATCTTTTATTTGCAGCGACGGAAATGGTGGATTAGGCTCAGTATAGAGGAATATTTTTTGGTACTGTTTCTCGGTGCGGTTTCTTAGTACACCGTAAAGCGTGAATGTGGTAAATTTAAGTTACACAAACATTCACCACTTCCGAAAAATAACCCTTAGCAAAGCGATATGAGCAGAAACTTTGAATGGGCATCTCCAGGCTCAGATTTACTGGAGAAAGAAGCGACAAAAGTAAAGCCACCGGCAATGTATAACGTCGTACTGAATAACGATGATTACACGCCAATGGACTTTGTAATCGAGATCCTAGAGCGATTCTTCTCACTAGATATCGAAAAAGCAACGGAAGTGATGCTCAAGGTTCATTATGAAGGTAAAGCTATATGCGGTACATACAGTGCTGAAATAGCGGAAACAAAGGTAGCGCAAGTCACGATGTACTCAAAGGAAAATGAGCATCCGCTACTATGTACAATGGAGCAAGTATAAATTGCTCGAACAACACTGTTGTTCCCTTAGGAGGTACTTATGCTAAATAAAGAATTAGAGTCGAGTTTAAATGGCGCATTTGCTCGTGCGCGAGACAAGCGACATGAATTTATGACTGTCGAACACCTCCTACTAGCATTATTAGAAAATGATGCGGCCAAGGAAGCGCTCCAAGCTTGTCAGGCTGATCTCGATGCTCTTCGCAACGAGCTCGATATTTTTATTGACCAAACGACCCCACTTATTCCAGAAAGTGACGAAACTCGTGAGACCCAACCTACGTTGAGTTTCCAACGAGTACTTCAACGTGCTGTTTTTCATGTCCAATCTTCGGGTCGCAGTGAAGTAACAGGTGCTAACGTGCTTGTCGCCATTTTTAGTGAGCAAGAGTCTCACGCGGCTTATCTTCTTAAGAAAAATGACATTAGCCGTTTAGATATCGTTAACTTCATCTCACATGGTATTACTAAAGCCAGTAATGAAGGCGATAGTGCTTCATCATCAGACTCATTTGGTGGAGTAGAGAATGCCGAAGAAGCAAATTCAGAAGACCGCTTAGAAAACTTTGCGACCAACCTCAATGAAGTGGCCAAGCAAGGCAATATTGACCCACTAATCGGTCGAGACAAAGAGCTTGAGCGAACTATTCAAGTCCTATGTCGTCGTCGTAAAAACAACCCTCTACTCGTTGGTGAAGCTGGTGTAGGTAAAACGGCTATTGCTGAAGGTCTTGCATGGCGTATCGTTGAAGGACAAGTGCCTGAAATTATTCAGAGTAGCGTAATTTACTCTCTAGATATTGGTTCGCTGCTTGCAGGTACTAAGTATCGTGGTGACTTTGAGAAACGTTTTAAAGCGATTCTTAAGCAGTTAGAGAAAGAAGAAGACGCAATTCTGTTCATCGATGAAATCCATACCATTATTGGTGCGGGCGCAGCATCGGGTGGTCAGGTAGATGCGGCTAACTTAATCAAACCACTACTAAGCAGCGGTAAGTTGCGTTGTATCGGTTCTACGACCTACCAAGAATACAGCAGTATTTTTGAGAAGGAGCGTGCGCTATCTCGTCGTTTCCAAAAAATCGATATTGTCGAGCCTTCATTAGATGATACGACTAAGATTCTGATTGGCTTGAAGCCAAAATACGAGGCTCACCACGAAGTACGTTACACCAATAAAGCATTACGTGCGGCTGTGGAACTGTCTGCTAAATACATCAACGAACGTCACCTTCCTGATAAGGCGATCGATGTTATTGATGAAGCGGGTGCTCGTAGTCGCCTCGCTCCAGCAAGCCGTCGTAAGAAGACAGTTAGCGTGGCGGACATTGAGTCAATGGTTGCGAAAATGGCTCGTATTCCAGAGAAGTCAGTATCGTCTTCAGACAAAGATACGCTGCAGAAACTGGACGACCGCATGAAAATGTTGGTGTTCGGACAAGACCCAGCTATTGATGTATTGAGTGAAGCGATCAAGCTAACGCGTGCAGGACTTGGTGCTGATAATAAACCTGTTGGTTCATTCCTATTCGCAGGTCCTACTGGAGTAGGTAAAACGGAGGTAACGGTTCAACTGTCTAAACTGATGGGCATTGAACTGCTGCGCTTTGATATGTCTGAGTACGGTGAGCGTCATTCAGTGAGTCGCTTAATTGGTGCTCCTCCTGGTTATGTTGGATACGATCAAGGTGGTCTACTAACTGATGCGGTTATTAAGAACCCACACTCGGTTGTGCTGCTTGATGAGATCGAGAAAGCTCACCCAGACATCTTCAACCTACTACTTCAGGTGATGGATAACGGCACACTAACGGATAACAACGGTCGTAAAGCGGATTTCCGTAATGTGATCCTTGTGATGACGACTAACGCGGGTGTGGCTGAGACAGAGAAGAAATCGATCGGCCTGATCCAACAAGATCACGCACCAGATGCGATGGGCGAAATTAAGAAAGTCTTTACTCCTGAGTTCCGTAACCGTCTTGATAACATCATTTGGTTCAATAGTCTTGACCCAAGTGTGATTAGCCAAGTTGTCGACAAGTTCATTGTTGAGCTTCAGGTTCAGCTGGATGCTCGTGGCGTATCTCTAGAAGTTTCTGAAGATGCTCGTCACTGGTTAGCAGACAAAGGCTATGACAAGACAATGGGCGCTCGTCCAATGGGGCGTGTGATTCAAGAGAAGCTTAAGAAGCCTCTTGCGAATGAACTGTTGTTCGGTAGCTTAGTTGATGGTGGTACGGTTAAAGTAACACTTAAAAAAGACGAACTTCATTTTGTCTATGTTGGTGCTAAAGAAGAGGTGATGCACTAACAAAGAGGCAGATAGCTCTATAGAATAGGCATAAAACGCATGACTTAGGTTGTGCGTTTTTTTATGTTTTGAAGATACGAGATACGAGATACGAGATACGAGATACGAGATACGAGATACGAGATACGAGATACGAGATACGAAGAAAAGGTGTTAAGACAAAGTGCCAAACGGTAGGCAATAAAAAACGGAGCATTAAGCTCCGTTTCTTATCGTATTCGATAATTAAAAATTAACGAGCACGGAAGACGATGCGGCCTTTAGAAAGGTCGTATGGAGTCATCTCAACAGTTACTTTATCACCAGTAAGAATACGGATGTAGTTCTTACGCATTTTACCAGAGATGTGTGCTGTCACTACGTGACCGTTTTCAAGCTCAACACGGAACATTGTGTTTGGTAGAGTATCAAGGACAGTGCCTTGCATCTCGATTACGTCTTCTTTAGCCATCTAATCCTCTTTCGAAACTTGGCGGTTTTCAACGGCTTGATTGTGCCGTCAAAATCAAAATATGTAAAGTTGTGGCGTATTCTACCCTTGCCACCGCTGATTTACTAGCCTTTGATGACGTTGAAATCGTACTTTATAGTTCATAGCAGGGCATTCATCGATTTGATAACCCAAATATAGCCACTGTTTGTGTTCTTTCTGAGCATGTTGGATTTGGAACAAAACGCCAAGCGTCCCCATGGATATATCGATATCCGGATCGAAAAAGGTATAAAACGCACTGGTACAGTGAGACATCACATCGGTCACAGCGATGCCAACGAGATCGGTGTCGTTGTATATATGCATGAACTTAGTGGTTAACCACTCATTTTGAGAAAATTGTAGAAACTCTTCTTTTTTCGGTGGGTACATAGTGCCTGAACGATGGCGAGCGGTGATATAACGGCTATATAAGTCAAACCAGTTATCATCCATTGTATCTTTGAGCTCCCAACGAAAGGTTTTCGCTTTATTGATAATTCTTCGCTGACTTTTGGAAAACTTAACGTCGGGGATTGAAAGGCGAATCGCCTGACATGCTGAACAATTATCGCAATGTGGCTTATAGATAGTAGCGCCGCTGCGACGAAATCCATTCGCAAGCAGCACTTCATAATTCTCTGAGGTGTGCATGTGCTCATCAAGCGTGACAGCGACCCTTTCCTCTAAGTGGGGGAGGTAGCTACATGCATGATTGTCTGTTAATCCAATTCTGATTTGTTGTAAATCTGGATTCATTAAGGCATTTCCTCTAGCCATTGGTTTTCAAAGCATACATCGTTAACAGGCTTATCTTTCAGTAATTGCAGAGAGCTGAGAAACTCTTCTCTTTCTACTTCTAATGCCCCCAAAGACTCCAAATGAGGGTTCATGACTTGGCAATCAATGAGCTTGCCTCCAGACTGAGCAAAGTGGTGACAAAAATACCATAGAGCGATTTTAGAGGCATTGGTCTTTAAGCTAAACATGGATTCACCGCAAAAGACTTGTCCTCTTTGTAAGCCATACAGCCCACCGACTAGCTCGTCACCTTGCCATACTTCCACCGAGTGACAGAAGCCTAACGAAGCGAGCTCTCGGTAGGCGGCCTGCATGTCGCTGTTTAGCCAGGTCTCTTCTTCCGGTCTTAACGATGAGCAATAACCGATGACTCTATCCGTCGCTTGATTAATGCTGACACGATAATTATGTTTTCTTTGAAACTTTTTAAGACTTTTCGATGGTTTGAATGTCTTAGGATTAAATACCGCTCGTGGTGCTGGGCTCCACCAAAGTATAGGCTCACCTGGGCCATACCATGGAAATATACCGTGACTATAAGCATTTAAGATTCGCATTGGCGATAGATCTCCCCCAAAAGCAAGAAGGCCATTCGGCTCATCCAGTGCATCGAAGGGAGATGGAAACTCTATACTAGTAGTATCGAGTTCAGTTAGGTATATAGTCATAAGTACCGCGTTTCAGATTAATCACTGACCATGAGGTCATTAGGAGTTCTACCATGAAGAAGTTGCTTTGGATTTTACTTGTTTTGCCCATGTTGGCAAATGCAGCTTATAACCGAAATCAAGCTCGACCGGTGAATGAGGTTGTTTATGGTGAAATTGATACCGTGAGATATATTACTCAACAAGAGATAGTGGAATCGAAAGCGAGCGGCTGGGAGACCCTATTAGGTGCTGCGATTGGTGGTTTAATTGGTAACCAATTTGGTGGTGGTACAGGTAAAGAAGTAGCAACGGCTGTCGGTGCTGTTGCTGGGGCTGGAATCGCTCGAAACCGAGGTGATAGCCAATATCGAGTGGAGTATAAGTTGGTTGAACTGCTGGTTAAAACCAAAGACGACAAGCTCGTCAATATCATCCAAGACGTCGATAGCACGATGTTGTTTAACCGAGGTGACGACGTGAGAATCCTCTATTTTTCAGATGGTGTTCGTGTTGATCTCGTGTACTAGTATAAAAATACGATTGGTTGGCTAATTAATCACCTTTTTGAAGGGGATTAGCTCTGGAGTTCAATGGAAAAGTTCGTTAGTCTGCAAGTACGAAGAATTATTCATCACCCGAAAATAAATACTCGCCAGTGACTTCGGGTGGTACAAGGACTAAAAGATTTAATGGAAAGCCTTACGTTACAACCAATTCAAAAAGTGAGTGGGGAAGTTAACCTACCTGGCTCAAAAAGTGTTTCTAACCGTGCGCTTCTTTTGGCTGCGCTTTCAACTGGAACTACGCGCCTAACCAACTTATTAGACAGTGATGACATTCGCCACATGTTGAATGCTCTTACCCAGTTAGGCATCGATTATCAGCTATCAGCGGACAAAACCGTATGTGAGGTGACGGGCGTTGGTGGTGCATTCTCAAGTGACAAAGCTCTCGAACTTTTCTTAGGTAACGCAGGTACTGCGATGCGTCCGCTTGCGGCTGCACTTTGTTTAGGTCGTGGTGAATACGTTCTAACGGGTGAGCCACGTATGAAAGAGCGTCCGATTGGCCACTTAGTGACTGCTTTGCGAGAAGCTGGTGCTAACGTTGAATATTTAGAAAATGAAAACTACCCACCGTTGAAAATCACAGGCACAGGTCTGAAAAGTGGTACGGTTTCGATCGACGGTTCTATTTCTAGCCAATTTTTGACTGCGTTTTTGATGGCAGCACCTTTAGCTGAAGGTGAAGTGACCATCAAAATTGAGGGTGAATTGGTTTCTAAGCCATACATCGATATCACGCTACACATTATGAAACAATTTGGTGTGGATGTGATCAACAATGATTACCAAGAGTTTGTCATTCCGACGGGTCAATCGTACAAAGCACCAGGCGATTTCCTTGTCGAGGGTGATGCATCTTCGGCATCTTACTTCCTAGCAGCAGCTGCGATCAAAGGTGGCGAAATTAAGGTAACGGGTATTGGTAAAAACAGTATCCAAGGTGATATCCAATTCGCTGACGCACTTGAAAAAATGGGTGCTGAAATTGAATGGGGTGATGACTATGTTATCTCTCGTTGCGGTGATCTGAAGGGCATTGATATGGACTACAACCATATTCCTGATGCAGCAATGACGATTGCGACAACAGCCCTGTTTGCAAAAGGCACAACAGCGATTCGTAACGTCTACAACTGGCGCGTGAAAGAGACCGATCGTCTTGCGGCCATGGCAACCGAACTACGTAAAGTGGGTGCAGAGGTAGAAGAGGGCGAAGACTACATCATCGTTAATCCAGTGGCTGAATTGAAACATGCGGCGATTGATACTTACGATGATCACCGTATGGCAATGTGTTTTTCGTTGGTCGCGCTAAGCGATACGCCGGTAACGATTAATGACCCAGGTTGTACATCGAAGACATTCCCTGACTACTTCGACAAACTGAAGATGCTGAGTCAATAAGAATGCTAAGTTGATAAAGCTCAGGAAGTAAAAAAGCTTGCCTAAATGGCAAGCTTTTTAATTACTGCTGAAGCGTAAATTCTTTTGAAAGATGGTGCGCTAAGTATTTAAACATGTTAAATACTGCGGTTGTATTTTCTGTCGGCATTCCATTGCTGTCTAGGAAGTATTCGCCTTTGAAGACGAGAACATCGTCTTTCTCTACTACGCTGTTTGCGCGCATGCCTTCAATGTAGTCATCATGTGATTGGATAATTTGGTTTGCGATAAGCAGTAAATCAAATTCTGCTATTACTTTCTTTGTCATGAGTTTATCTCTGATAACTGAATATAACGTTGAGTTTATGGTGTCGAACTAGAAATTCAATGATTTCACAACCGATTAAGAGAGTCTTTTCGAATATCCACAATTTATTTTGTGATTTATGGCAAAAATAATGGAATGGGGCTCGCGTTCGATTCGTGGACAAGCTTAGTATGAGCCCGTTTAGAGTTAATGCCTGATGAATAGGCTCTTGCTAGTATTCTTTTCGAGTACTTTATAGCTTCTTTATATTGTGACCCTTTTATCTGTGAGTCGTCGAATTGTCGAGCGATCAGATCCAATTTTGAAAAAAGCGGTTGATCTTCTAGTAATCTCGCACAATAGTAAAAAAAGAAGCAATGAATTTAGAATATCATGCGTAAAAGCCCGCAAGTTAAATTGTTGGTGCTGAAGCATCGTGATTAAGGACGTTAGAGTCAATATGGGTAAATCGCTCGTTATAGTGGAGTCGCCGGCCAAGGCTAAAACTATCAATAAATACCTTGGCAAAGACTTTGTCGTTAAGTCGAGTGTAGGTCACGTACGTGATTTACCAACGGCAGGTCAAAGTACTGGTAAAAAGGCTGCTGCAGTTTCAACAAAGGGTATGAGCCCAGAAGAGAAAGCTCGTATCAAGAAAGAAAAAGATCGCAAAGCTCTTATTAAAAAGATGGGTATCAACCCATATAAAGAGTGGGAAGCAAATTACCAAGTATTACCTGGTAAAGAGAAAGTCGTTGCTGAATTGCAAAAACTGGCTGAGAACGCAGACCATGTTTATCTCGCAACCGATTTGGACCGCGAAGGAGAAGCTATCGCATGGCACCTTCGTGAGATCATCGGTGGCGATGAAACGCGATACAAGCGAGTGGTGTTTAACGAAATCACCAAGAACGCAATTCAACAAGCTTTTGAAACTCCAGGTGAGCTGAATATCGATGGCGTAAATGCACAGCAAGCACGACGTTTTATGGACCGTGTTGTTGGCTTTATGGTGTCCCCTCTGCTTTGGAAGAAAGTAGCACGAGGCCTATCCGCTGGCCGTGTTCAATCAGTGGCTGTAAAGCTTCTTGTTGAGCGTGAGCGCGAGATCAACGCCTTTATTCCGGAAGAGTTCTGGGATGTGCACGCTGATACCAAAACAGCAGAAAAAACAGATTTTAGACTTCAAGTAGCACAAAAAGACGGTGTTGCGTTTAAACCTGAAAATGAAGCACAAACACAAGCTGCATTGAGTGTTCTTGAGAAAGCTCAATACGAAGTATGTAAGCGTGAAGACCGCCCAACTAAGAGTAAGCCGTCTGCACCGTACATTACTTCAACGCTTCAACAGGCTGCGAGTACTCGTCTTGGTTATGGCGTAAAGAAAACCATGATGTTGGCGCAACGCCTATATGAAGCGGGCTACATTACTTATATGCGTACTGACTCAACCAACTTGAGTTCGGAAGCGGTAGAAGCAGCTCGTGAATACATCGGTTCTGAGTTTGGTTCAGAGTATCTGCCACCTAAAGCGCTAGTATACGGCAGCAAAGAGGGCGCTCAAGAGGCTCACGAAGCGATTCGTCCTTCAAGCGTTGATGTTAAGTCAGAAGACTTAAATGGTGTAGACGCAGACGCACACAAGCTTTACTCGCTAATCTGGAATCAATTCGTAGCGTGTCAAATGACCCCTGCGCAGTACGATTCAACAACAGTAAGCGTGAAAGCGGAAGAGTACACGCTAAAAGCGAAAGGTCGTATCCTTAAATTCGACGGTTGGACTCGTGTCCAACGTCCGATGGGGAAAAACGAAGATACGATCCTGCCTGCAGTACAAATTGGCGATAAGCTGGATCTTATTGCATTGGATCCTAAGCAACACTTTACTAAGCCACCGGCTCGTTTCACTGAAGCGGCGCTTGTTAAAGAGCTTGAGAAACGTGGTATCGGTCGTCCTTCAACCTACGCGTCGATCATCTCTACGATTCAAGATCGTGGTTACGTGAAAGTTGAACAGCGTCGTTTCTATGCTGAGAAGATGGGTGAGATTGTTACCGACCGTCTAGACGGCAGCTTCAATGACCTAATGAATTACGACTTTACGGCTCGTATGGAGCAGAAGTTAGACCAAATCGCTGAAGGCGAAGCAAGCTGGAAAGGTGTGCTAGATAATTTCTTCAAAGATTTTACTGGTGATTTGGAAAAAGCGGATCTCGACGAAGATGCAGGTGGCATGAAGCCAAACCACATCGTAGAAACTGATATCGAGTGTCCAACTTGTGGCCGTAATATGGGTATTCGTACTGCTTCGACTGGCGTATTCCTAGGCTGTTCTGGTTATGCACTTCCACCAAAAGAGCGTTGTAAGACAACGATTAACCTTGGTGATGAAGAAGGAATTATCAACGTTCTTGAAGAAGATGTTGAAACCGCAGCACTTCGAGCTAAAAAGCGTTGCCCAATTTGTGAAACGGCAATGGACGCTTATCTGATTGATGACAAGCGTAAGATGCATGTATGTGGTAACAACCCGAACTGTGAAGGTTACGTGGTTGAACACGGCGAATTCAAAGTAAAAGGCTATGATGGCCCGCTTGTTGAGTGTGACAAGTGTGGTTCAGATATGGTTCTGAAGAATGGTCGTTTCGGTAAGTACATGGATTGTACGAGTGAAGATTGTAAGAACACTCGTAAGATTTTGAAAAACGGCGAAGTTGCGCCACCAAAAGAAGACCCAGTACATTTCCCTGAACTTCCATGTGAAAACTCAGACGCGTACTTTGTACTTCGTGATGGTGCTTCTGGTCTATTCATGGCAGCAAGTAACTTCCCTAAATCACGTGAAACTCGTGCTCCTTTAGTGGAAGAATTAGTTCGCTTTAAAGACCGTATTTCACCGAAGTTCCAATACCTGACGACAGCACCAGTGGCTGATCCTGACGGTAAGCCGACAGTGGTTCGTTTTAGTCGTAAGACAAAAGAGAACTACGTTCGTACAGAAGTGGATGGTAAGCCTTCTGGTTGGACCGCCTTGTACATTGACGGTAAATGGGAAGTAACGGATAAACGTAAAAAGCCCAAAGAAAAGTAACTGAACGTTATTGATATAAAAAGCAGCCAATAGGCTGCTTTTTTTCGACTCATATATGACTAATTATGCAACTGGTTGAAATTAAGTCTTAGTTGTAATCTTTTATTAAATTTATAGCGTAAAATAAATTAAGAGATTAATCACACTATCTTATGCAACTGTAACGAATGTGTAACTTAATTAGAATATTGTAACTCACAGATCAGTGTTTAGTTGTATACCTGATGTGTGTTGGGTGTTAATGTAATGTTTCGCTCAAACGGTGTAATGTGAGCTGCTTTAAGTCTTAGGAAAGCAATCAGCTTACGTAGCACAGAATGGCGTATTAAAAATTGAAATCGGCTGGAAAGTCGATAACGTATATAAAACCAAGTGCAAACAATAGTGCACGAAAAACAACGTTTGGCTTAGGATACTGTCACTGTATGTGAATGGATATTCGCTAAGTACCGAAATCATTGTCAGTGCTCATCCCCCAGAGGAAGATACCTCTACGAGTGCTGACATCGACAAGCTATAAATATATGGAGAATAAAATGGCTAGTGTATTGGGAATGATTCTTGCTGGTGGTGAAGGCTCTCGCTTAAGACCTTTAACTGAATCGCGCAGCAAACCCTCGGTTCCTTTCGGTGGTAGTTACCGCTTAATTGATTTCGCTTTAAATAACTTCGTTAACGCGGATCTAATGAAGATCTATGTATTAACGCAGTTCAAGTCACAGTCACTGTTCCACCATATGAAAAAAGGTTGGAATATCAGTGGTATAACAGATCGTTTTATCGATCCAATCCCTGCTCAAATGCGTACGGGTAAGCGTTGGTATGAAGGCACGGCAGATGCTATCTACCAAAACCTTCGCTTCATGCAGCTAGAAGAACCGGATCAAGTTTGTATCTTTGGTTCTGACCATATTTACAAGATGGACATTAAGCAGATGCTTGATTTCCACAAAGAGAAGAAAGCAGCACTAACGGTTTCTGCTCTACGTATGCCTTTGGCTGAAGCATCAGAGTTCGGTGTTATCGAAGTTGATGCGGAAGGGCGTATGATTGGCTTTGAAGAAAAGCCTGCAAACCCTAAGTCAATCCCTGGCGATCCTGATTCGGCATTGGTTTCTATGGGTAACTACGTATTTGAAGCAAATGAGCTTTTTGCGGAGCTTGTTGAAGACGCAGATCGTGAAGGTTCTTCACATGACTTTGGTAAAGACATTATTCCTAACATGTTCCCACGTGGTGATGTGTTTGTGTATGACTTCAGCACCAACCGCATTACTGGTGAGAAAGAAGAAGTTTACTGGCGTGATGTAGGTACGATTGACGCGTACTGGCAAGCGCACATGGATCTTCTTGAAAAAGATGCACCATTCTCACTATACAACCGCAAATGGCCACTGCACACTTACTACCCACCATTACCACCTGCGACGTTTACAGACTCGGCTAATGGCCGTGTTCAAATCATCGATAGTTTAGTGTGTAATGGTAGTTATGTTCGTGGCTCTCGTATCGAGAAGTGTGTACTTGGTTTCCGTAGCAACATCGCATCAGCGTGTGATATCAGCGAGAGTATCTTATTGGGCGATGTAAAAGTGGGCGAGGGCTGTGTACTTCGTCGTGTTATCGTCGATAAAGATGCAGACATCGCACCGGGTACACAGATTGGTGTAAACCTGAAAGAAGACAAAAAGCATTACCACGTCTCTGACGATGGTGTAGTAGTAATCCCTAAAGGAGCTCGAGTTGGTTACTAAGACTCTCTCGGTACTTTTTGTAGCGTCTGAAGTTGAAGGCTTAATTAAAAGCGGTGGCTTGGCTGATGTAGCCAAGGCACTGCCTAAAGCGTTACAAACACTCGAACAGGACGTTCGAGTGACCATCCCCGCTTACCGCAATATCCCAAATATTGATTCTGCAGAAGTTGTTCTATCGACAGAGCTCGATCATTGGCCGCATACGGCTTATCAAGTTAAGAAGTTAAGTGTTGAAGGCGTACAAGTGTTTGGTATTGAATGTGCTAAATACTTCGACCGTCCAGAAATGTACGCTGAAAATAATCAGGCTTATGCTGATAATGGCGAGCGCTTTTCGTTCTTCAGTGCAGCATGTTTGGATATGCTTCCTAAGCTTGGTTTCCAACCAGATATTATTCACGCGAACGATTGGCATACTGGCTTTGTTCCTTTCTTGCTTAAATCTCGTTACCAACAGCATGACTTCTTTGAGAACACGCGCAGTGTCATTTCAATCCACAATGCGGTGTTCAAAGGCGTATTCTCATACGACGAGCTGCAATGTCTTCCTGAAATGCACAGTCGTAATGTTCCGGATGCTGCGGTCAGTGATACGCACGTGACTATGCTTAAAGCTGGTGTGCTATGCGCAGATAAAGTGAACGCAGTAAGCCCAACGTACGCAGAAGAGCTAAAAACAGAGCTTGGTAGCCATGGCATGGCAGCTGAGTTTCAACGCAGAGCTTCAGACTTAGTCGGAATCCTAAATGGTTGTGACTACGGTGCTTGGAATCCAGAAACGGATGCATTTCTTCCTCGTAAATACAAAGCGACCAAACACAGCATGGCACGTGGAAAGTCAGCGTGTAAGCAGAAACTACAGCAAGACGTTGGCTTGCCGGTTATTGATTGTGCCGTGTATGGGATGGTTTGTCGTCTAACGAACCAGAAAGGTGTTCACTACTTGCTGCCTATTATAGAGCAGTTCTTGAAGAACGATCTTCAGATTGTGATTGTAGGTACGGGTGACCCTGTTTTAGCGAGCCAGCTTAAAGAGCTATCAGCGCTGCATTCAGAAAAATTCTCTTTTGTAGAGGCATACAACAATGAGTTAGCGCATCTAGTTGAAGCGGGTTCTGACTTTTTCTTGATGCCTTCTGAGTTTGAACCTTGTGGTTTAAACCAGATCTACAGTATGGCTTATGGCACCTTACCTATCGTTCGCTCTGTCGGTGGTCTAAAAGACAGTGTTAATGATTATGATGAGGATCCAGAGGTTGCGACCGGCTTTGCTTTTGAGGAGCCGACTCCGCAGGCTTTGTTGGCTGTTCTACATCGTTCGTTGTTGCTCTACGCACAAAACCCATCTGAAATTAAGCGTGTTCAGCTTTATGCAATGCAGAAAGATTTTAGTTGGGAAGATGCTGCAAAAGAGTATTTAGCAATGTACCACTCTGCTATGTAGTAGCAGTTTAATCAGATACCCAAATAAGCAAAGTAGATAAAATGAAATCACACAAGGCGCTCTGAGAATAGGGCGCCTTTTGTTTTCTGGTCCGAGCACATCGAGTATATTAAGACAAAGCTTGCAAACTCATTGTAGTTCGGTAGAAAAGGTAGTTAAGGTATTCACGAGGTTAATGATAGGTTTGACACTATTATCACCTAATCTTCTCAATTGCGTGATATCCTTAGTCATCGCCTTGTGATGAGGCATAGCTCCATATTAATAATTAAAGCGATAGGTATGTCTGAGAGTTTATTATTTCATAAAACATTTACTCACCCTACGAGCGATGAGTGGGTGGTATTTGTGCATGGCGCTGGAGGTAGCTCCTCAATCTGGTTCAAGCAGATCAAGGCGTATAAACAACATTTCAATTTGCTGCTCATTGATTTGAGAGGGCACGGTAAATCAGACAATATCCTTAAAGATCTGATGTCGAATCGTTACACATTTAAAGCGGTTACTCTCGATATCCTTAAAGTGCTCGATCATCTAAAAATTCGTTCGGCGCATTTCGTTGGTATGTCATTAGGGACTATCATCGTCCGCAATATTGCAGAGCTAGCGGCAGGGCGTGTTCGTTCCATGGTATTGGGCGGTGCAGTGACTAAACTCAATACTCGCTCTCAGGTATTAGTTAAACTCGGAAACCTAAGCAAACACATCATTCCTTACATGTGGCTTTATAGTCTTTTTGCTTACATCGTAATGCCACAAAAAAGTCAAAAAGAGTCTCGTCACCTATTTATCCGTGAAGCCAAAAAACTGTGTCAAAAAGAGTTTAAGCGTTGGTTTATATTGACGGCTGATGTGAACCCTCTAATGAAGTACTTCAAAGACCGCGAATTGCCAATTCCAACCCTCTACTTGATGGGAGAGCGTGATTACATGTTCATCAAGCCCGTTAAAGAGATGGTTGAGGCGCATGAGTCGAGTGAACTGGTCGAAATTGCAAACTGTGGTCATGTTTGCAATGTTGAAAATCCAGAAGAGTTTAATCAGCACTCTATCGAGTTTATCCAAAAGCAAATTCAATGATTTCAAGTCAGTGACCTGAACTAATCATTGAACAGAGTTGACGAAAAAAAGGGAAGCTATTGTTAGCTTCCCTTTTTTGTTTAGAGGAGGTATCGGGTGAAACAGCTAGAGCTTCATTAAGTTCATTTATTCAGGAGAGTTTGCTCCGCACTGCCAACATGAACCAAATTGTGCTTCATTCACTTCATGACACTCACTGCAGCGCCACTCTTCATAGATGATGGAATCTTGTTGCTTTTGATAGTCATTAACGATTGTGCGGGCTTTAGTGGCCATTTCTGGCTCATATAACCACACATAAGGGTCAGTTTCTTCTGAGAATGGGATTTCCCCTTTCAAACCAAACAAACCTTCACCACGGACTTCACACGCAATATTTTCACTTTCTAACAATCCGCAGATGATGTGCGCTTCTGTCGGATTCGATGCACTGAAGATTTTCATTGAAATTGAACCTTATTCGGCTATCTGCGTTATTTAGTTATTATAAATTATTCAGCAACAGGCGCTGAACGAAACTTACTCATCAACCATTTCGCAATAATTGGGAATACGCCTAGTAATGCAAATGACAATAGTACAGAAGGTGAAACGATACCTGAAAGCGAATCAATTTCTGCGAGTTGAGTACCAGCATTTAAGAATACAGCAGTACCTGGCAGCATGCCGATTTGGCTTGTTACGTAGTAGCGAGTCACCGACATCGGCGTCAAGCCCATTAGCAGGTTGATAAGGAAAAACGGAAATACAGGGATAAGGCGTAAAGAGAACAAGTAAAATGCACCGTCTTTTTCGACACCTTTATTAATCGTGGTCAGTTTATCGCCAAACTTAGTTTGTATCCAGTCACGCAGTAAGTAGCGACTACTCAAAAAGGCAAGAGTTGCGCCGATCGCACTGGCGAAAGAAACCAAAAGTAAGCTGTTCCAAAATCCAAATAGAGCAGCACCAAGTAGTGTCACAACTGCAGCCCCTGGAATAGAGAAGGCGGTGATCAATACATACGCGATGAAGTAAGTCGCAGCAGCCACAATAAAGTTACTTTCTATATAGTCGTTTAACACGGCTTGTTGTGCTTTGGCATTTTCCAACGTGAGGTATTGACCAAAGTTGATGCCTAATAAAACAATCGTCACGACTAGCACAATACCCAATATCATTTTCTTACTCATTGATACTTCCTCAAATTTTCAATGCATACCATTAGTATAGATAGACAGGCAAAGCATAGATTAACTTTCATTAGATATAAAAAAAGCCGCAGAAATGCGGCTTAGTTGTATAAAAAAGGGTGTACTGACAATGTTAATTGACGCGACTGATAAGCTCTTCGCGACGTTGCTGTGGAATAACCGACCAATGCGTGCCATTGATCGCTCCTTCTAATGCCCAAAGCAGTTCAATACTGACAGAGGACGTATGAGATTCCTTGATGGCATTAAATGCGTTTACAGAGCCAGATTCATATAAACGTTCTACGGAATCAATCCCGGCTTTCTTCAACATGCGCTCAGTCGCGAGTCGAAGGTTAGGGAGGTCTTTGAGTCGAGTAGGCTTAGCAGCGGACTGTTCAGCTTTCTCTTCTTTTGCAAAACCCAGAGACGTAGTTGCAAGTTGTAAGATTTTCTCTTGGTCTTGCCACAGGCCTTCTGGTAAAGCGAAGTATTTAGTTACGACAGGGAAACCACGTTTTTTGTAGACGTACGGTTGAAACCCTTGTTGCTCGAACTGTTTTGTTGTGCCTTTGTCTGCTCGTATGTGCAACTGGTCATTAACAACCAGAGCAAACATAGTGTCATCAGCAAAAAGACCGAATCCACCAAACATTGAGCGTGATTTTATTTTTCCTAGGGGCTCAAATAACTTCATTGAGTCCTTTAGTATCGGTTTATCCATGTTATTTATCTCGGTGTATTTGAACTACGCCACCAAATAAGCAGGTCCGAGAGATTAGCAAAATGTTGCAATTACATTGTCAATAAGCCGTAAATTACTAAATTATTAGTAGTTACTGCATTTTGCCATCGGTAACCCCGCTACCATACCAACGAGTGGTTTAGGCCGGAAGCTTTGCGTCTCACCTTTTCAAGTGATTTGCCCTGTGCGTGACTGATTGAATAGAATAAAGTTTTTGTTGAATGAGGCTCACACTTGATATTTCAAAGTGTGACATTGCTTCAATTAATGATCTTTATTATATGAAACTAGGTTTATTTTGTCTGCTGATAAAAAAAGCGCACCCAAAGGTGCGCTTGATGAAAATAAACTCAATTTATCAGTTAATTTAACGTTTTAACTGTACTACGTTCAACAATTTCTGGGTGCATTTCGAAGACGCGTTTTTCATGATCTTTGTCTTTTATGCGCTCAAGCAGAATTTCGAATGCGTTCTTACCGACACGACGTTTCGGTTGGTGAACGGTGGTCAATGGTGGAGAGAAGTACTCCGCCAATTCGATGTTATCGTAGCCAATGATAGAGATATCTTCTGGGATACGGATGCCTTTTTGCTGTAAGCGACTCATTAAGCCGAGTGCCATCGTATCGTTAAAGCAGAATACTGCCGTAGGGCGCTCTTCCATCTCAACAATCTTGTCTGCCGCAAGTACTGCCGTATCACACTCGAAGTTACCTTCGATGATCATGTCGTCATTTGCAGTGATGTTTGCTTCTTCTAGAGCACGCTTGTAACCAGCGATACGTTCAACACACGCTGCTTTGTCTAAGTGGCCACTTAAACAAGCAATCTTTGAGTGACCGCGATCGATTAGGTATTTAGTCGCTAGGTAGCCGCCTTCTTCAGAGTTATCAATGATTTTATCTGCTTGAGAACTCTCTGGACCCCAGTCCATGACTACTTTAGGGATGTCAGCATGACGATCTAACATCTCTCTCAGTTCTTCAGTTAGGTCAGAACACATAACTAAGATGCCATCTACACGTTTCTCTGCAAGCATTCGAATGTAGTCACGTTGCTTCTCATAGATACCACCAGTGTTACACAGGATCAAAGTGTAGCCTTGACGGTAGCAGTAGCTCTCAACACCATCGATAACTTCAGAGAAGAATAGGTTTGTTGATTGAGTCACTAGCATGCCGATCGTTCGTGTTGAATTACACTTCAAACTACGAGCAACAGCACTTGGTGCATAGTTTAATTCGTCTACCGCTTTATTTACTTTTTCTTGAGTCGCTTCTGCAACAAAACGTGTTTTGTTGATTACGTGAGAAACGGTTGTGGTTGATACGCCTGCTAAGCGAGCGACATCTTTTATAGTGGCCATGGTTTTATCCTATTAGAAGCTACTTTCCCCAAAGTACGGAGTGAAGTAGCCGTTAAGCTACCTAACTAAGAGCTTAAATTTGTAGGGCTCTTTGGGTACTAAAGTGTTAAAAAACAAAAAACCGCTAGTGAGCGGCTTGTTTTAACACCGAAATGCTCTGAACTTAATAAGCATAGCATTTCGTGAATGTTTCATATTTTATCGTTTGCGGTCACAATTCTAGACTGACTAGAAAATACTCGCAATACAATTCACCCAGAAATCCGGGTGAATTGTCACATTCTACGGAATTTATTTACCTAGTCATCAGTTAAGCTTATTCACCAGCTAAATATTGAGCATCTAATTGACAGAAAGCCATTAGCAGAGAAGAGACAGCAGCGTAGAAACCGAATTCATCAACATCGTGACACTTAACGTTGAATTTCGGGATCCAAGTTAATAGCTGTTGCTCGATAAATTGTTGCTGAACTTCGAACGATTTTTCTAGTTCTTTTTCTGATTCTGTTTCATTAGAACGAATGATTAGGTTACCTAAGAAGTCGAGTTCGATAGCGATGTGGTCTGCTGGTTCTTTTAGATCTTGGTTAACCACTAGGCTGTGCTTAGCCATGATCTCTTCCATCTCTTTCGCTGGCTTATCGTTTAATAGGCCAGTTTCACCGATGTACATTGAGGCATAAGGAAGGGCGCCATGCTTATCCGTCTTTAGGAAAAGGTCACAAAAGTCAGCAGACAGTTCTAGTTGTGCATCTTCGCGAGTTTGTAGGCGGTTCAGTGCATCAACTAACTTATCAATAGCAGGCTTTAGAGTTTCATTTTCGCCTAAACCAGTTAAGAAAGAACGAATTTCAACAGAATGGTAGTGGTCAAGTTCGTCTTGAGTGAGCTCTTTGGCGAATAAGCTTGATAGCCACCAGTAAATTTCTGCTCTTTGCTCATTGAACGCTTTCGTATCTTTCATTACATAGATCCTGATTTAGTCTTGTGGTGTCTTTTCGCACACCAAGGCTGATGACGAGGTTATTTGCGAAATGCAAAGTTACTCGTTAGTAGTAATGCCTATATTGAATTGTGCTAGACGACAAATAGCAAGGTTTAAGATTGTCTTGTATCAAAAAAAATCCATGTTTCTGGCATTTATCTTCAGTACCACTAGAATTGTTACTAGTTATGAATAGAATAGTCACCGAAACTATTAAATAAGAAAAGTGGTGTAGATGAGCTATCACGTATTAGTCGTAGAAGATGATGTGGTGACCCGTAGTAAACTGGTTGGTTATTTCCAGAACGAAGGTTACACAGTTAGCGAGGCCGAGAGCGGTGCTCAAATGAGAAGCGTGTTAGAAGAAAACAACGTTGACCTCATTATGCTGGACATCAACTTACCAGGCGAAGATGGATTGATGCTAACTCGCGAATTACGCAGTCAATCTGACATTGGAATTATTTTAGTTACTGGACGCACGGATAGCATTGACAAAATTGTTGGCCTTGAAATGGGCGCTGACGATTACGTTACTAAACCTTTCGAACTTCGCGAGTTATTAGTTCGAGTTAAAAATCTACTTTGGCGTATTTCTGCTGCTCGTAAAACGACAGCAGGCGAGGCTGAAGAGTCACAAGATGAGTCAGTGGTTCGTTTTGGTGAGTGGACATTTGATATCCCTCGTCGTGCGTTAAGCAAAAACGGCGAGCCGGTAAAACTGACGAAAGCTGAATATGAATTATTGGTTGCACTGTCTTCTTACCCTAATCAGGTATTAAGCCGCGAACGTATTCTTAATATGATTAGCCACCGTGTTGACGCGCCGAATGACCGTACTATTGATGTACTGATTCGTCGTATGCGTGCAAAAATGGAGTTCGACCCTAAGAACCCACAAATTTTTGTGACAGTGCACGGTGAAGGTTACATGTTTGCTGGTGACTAAACTCTTTAAGAACTCTTAGTCAGCAAGAGAACTCAAACTTAAAAAGCCGAGACATCATTGATGTCTCGGCTTTTTTATTATTTTGGGATTTTATGTCGTTTGCCTATTGAGGCTGTGCTGCCGAAATGGCGTTGTCGTCTTCAGCTAAACTAGAAGCTTCAGGTACTAAGATTGGCTCTTCAGCAACATCACTACTGGTATCTAACCAGTCGCGTAGGCTTTGCCAAACTAATCCCATCGTCTCGTGCCAGTAACGTTCTGTCTGTTCAAGATAAATCGCTTTAGGCATGTATTTGTTCCAAGGTTCTACTATGCCGTCTTGAGCAAGGTAGTTGGTTGGCGCTGGCAATGGTTTCATACCTGCTGCATTAAATTCGTTCAAAGCACGTGTCATGTGGCTTGCTGATGTCACTAACACCATCTTTTTGTTTTTCACGAACGCTGCTGCTTGGCGAGCTTCTTCCCAAGTATCTTTTGCTGTTTCCAGTAAAATGATGTCAGGTTTTGCCACTCCAAGTGCTAAGGCTACCTTAGCCATCATTCTTGCGTTACTGACCTCTGTACCAGCACCGTAGCCAGACAAAATCAGTTTAGCGCCAGGGTAGAGGCGTAAAATACGAATCCCTTCACTTAAACGCATCAAGCCTGTACGGCTCAGTTCAGATGTTGGTGGGATCTGGTCGTCAACGACGTGCCCGCTACCAAGAACCATCACGTAATCGACAGTCTCGTCGACCGGTAAAAATGCAGAGTGCTGCCTTTCCATTGGCATTAATAGTTGACTAGAAACTGGTTGGAAAGCGATTAGGAAAATGCCACAGAGGGCAGAGAGGGTAATTAAGCAACCAGTCTTTCTTTTAGTAGTAAACATCACTAGGGCTAAGCCCAGAAATGCGAGAATTAACATTGCTGGTAGTGGCATCAGTAATGAAGACACTACTTTTTTCAGCTCAAACATATCCGAATAGTCCGAAAAAACATCACTTAGTAGTAAAAAGAGACATCGCCTCTTTATTCCTGAAATTCCTGTGACAGAATAGCAGGCACGATAGGACATAATAACTCAAGTAGCTGTGACTGAAGACCGTAATTTCGACGATATTGCCCACAAATTTGCAAAAAATATTTACGGCTCCGACAAAGGAGAGATCCGTCAGATCATCGTATGGGAAGATTTAGAACAAGCTTTGAGCAAGTTTGAAGATTCTGCTTCTCCACTGCATGTGCTTGATGCCGGAGGCGGGTTGGCACAGATGTCGCAAAAAATTGCGGCACTTGGTCATAAAGTTTCTCTATGTGATCTCTCTTCTGAGATGCTAAAGCTGGCTCAAGAAGGGATCACCGAAGCGGGGCTGTTAGAGCAATATGAGTTTATCCATTCCCCAGTACAAAAAGTGGCAGAGCATCTCGACGATAAAGTCGATTTTGTGATGTTTCATGCTGTTATGGAGTGGCTAGCCGACCCTAAAGAAGCACTCGATTTTCTACTTGAACAAGTTAAACCAGGTGGTGTTGCCTCGATAATGTTTTACAACCACCACGGATTAGTCCTGAAAAATGTGATTTGTGGCAACATTCCTCATGTATTGAATGGGATGCCACATCGAAAACGGTTTAAGCTGCAACCACAAAAAGGCTTGAAGCCTGAAGAGGTTTACCAATGGATAGAAGACGCTGGTCTAGAAATCTGTGGTAAATCTGGCATTCGCTCCTTCAGTGACTACATAGGCAATATGGAGTACATGGGCGATTACCAATTTGAAGATGTATTGGAACTAGAAAAGCAGCTATGCCGCCAAGAGCCATATCTGTCACTAGGCCGTTATATTCACGTTTGGGCTCAAAAACCTGCGCAATAACAGTGATGAATGTGGTAAAAGAAGCCACAACATGCGCTATGCAATCGTAACAAGCCCGCGTTATAAAGAAATAGGCGTCATATCAAACGTATGCGATATGACGAAGAACAGTAACAGGAACCACAATGAGTGAAATGACTCAAACTGCCGAAGAGCAGCCAATTGATGAGTTGGTGGGCTGGGTCAAGCAGCATGATTTTTCATTAAACTTGCCGCCAGAGCGCTTAGCATTTTTGATTGCTATCGCAGTATTAAGCAATGAAAGGTTCGATGAAGAGTTGGGCGAGGGTGAGCTGCATGATGCATTTACTATCGTCACTCGACTGTTTGAAGATACTGGTGAAGCGTCAGCGTTTCGTGCTAATAACGCAATCAATGAGTTGGTTAAACAGAAGCTGATTAGCCGCTTTACCAGCGAAATTACCGATGGCGCAAGCATCTACCGCTTGTCCCCGTTGGCTATTGGTATCTCAGATTATTATTTACGTCACCGTCAGTTCTCTAAATTAAAACTGTCTATCCAACTTTCTATGGTTGCGGACGAAATGGCAAAAGCCATTGAAGCTGCCCAAAAAGGTGGAACGCCAGGACATTGGAGAAAGAACGTTTACGGCGTGCTCAAGTATTCCGTTGGTGAAATTTTCGATCAGATTGATCTTAACCAACGTGTTATGGATGAGCAGCAACAGACTGTGAAACAGCAGATTGCCGACCTTCTTAATAAAGATTGGCGTGAGGCGATCAACAACTGTGAAGTCTTGCTGTCAGAAACCTCTGCCACGCTAAAAGAGCTGCAAGACACCTTGCAAGCGGCAGGTGACGAACTACAAACGCAGATCCTCGATATCCAAGAAATAGTCTACGGTGACGACGAACTTGAGTTTGTTGGCGAAACCCTGTTTGGTCTGCAAATGAAGCTCGACCGAATCACAAGTTGGGGCCAACAAGCAATTGACCTGTGGATCGGCTATGACCGTCACGTTCACAAGTTTATCCGTACCGCGATTGATATGGATAAGAACCGTGCCTTCAGCCAACGCCTACGTCAATCTGTGACTGAATATTTTGATGCGCCTTGGCTACTGACGTATGCCGATGCTGAAAAGCTAACCGACCTTCGTGATGAAGCACTAGTGCTTCGTGATGACGAAGTAACAGGACAAGCGCCACTCGACGTAGAGTACGAAGAATTTGAGCAAGTGAACGATCTGTTGTCTGAAAAAATCGCAGATATGTTGAAAGCTCACAAACAGCAAGGTGCGCCAATCGATCTTGGCCTTGTGTTACGCGATTACCTCGCTGAACACCCTCGCACACACCATTTTGATTTAGCCAGAATTGTTGTCGACCAAGCGGTGCGCTTAGGTTACTCAGAGTCTGACTATCAGGCTATTCAGCCAGATTGGCAGGCAATCAACGATTTCGGTGCAAAGGTACAAGCCAATGTCATTAACAAGTACTGATGATTACATGCCAGAGAAACTGGTAAAAGCGATAGCGAACCCACTGTTCCCTGCGCTAGACAGCATGCTGCGTTCAGGCAAGCATATTTCAACAGAAGACCTAGATAACCACGCGTTACTTTCTGATTTTGAAGTTGAGCTTCAGCATTTCTACCAACGCTACAACACAGAACTTGTGAAAGCACCGGAAGGTTTCTTCTATCTGCGTCCACGTTCTACGTCTCTGATCGGTCGTAGTGTGTTGTCTGAGTTAGACATGCTTGTTGGTAAGGTATTGTGTTTCTTGTACCTGAGCCCAGAACGTTTAGCTCACGAAGGTATCTTCACTAACCAAGAGTTGTTTGAAGAGCTAATGGCGTTAGCAGATGAGAAAAAACTCATGAAGCTAGCAACAAACCGTGCCTCTGGTTCTGATTTAGACAAAGAAAAACTGTTTGAAAAAGTACGTACTTCTCTACGTCGCCTACGTCGTATCGGCATGTTGATTGCGATTGGCGAAACGGGCAAATTCCGTATCAGCGAAGCGGTATTCCGCTTTGGTGCGGACGTACGTGTTGGCGATGACATGAAAGAAGCTCAACTGCGTCTTATCCGTGATGGTGAGGCTGTGGTGCATACTCAAGAACCTAACCAAGGTAGCTTGTTGAATGAAGAGAAAGCTGAAGCAGCATCAGATGTAGATGAAAACGGTCAACAAGATATTTTTAACGATCAAGCTGACTTTGACCTTGAGTCAAACGACGGCGAACAAACAAAAGTAGAAGGTGAAGCATGATTGAAAGAGGTAAGTATCAATCATTAACCATGGTCAACTGGAACGGCTTCTTCGCTCGTACTTTTGATATTGATGGATTGGTTACAACGCTTTCTGGCGGTAACGGTGCAGGTAAGTCGACCACAATGGCGGCATTCATTACAGCACTTATCCCTGACCAAAGCCTTCTGCACTTCCGTAACACCACGGAAGCGGGTAGCTCACAGTCATCTCGTGATAAAGGCCTTTACGGTAAGCTTCAGCCAGGCGCATGTTATGCCGCGCTGGATGTGGTGAACTCTCGCAACCAGCGCCTACTGTTTGCAGTAAAACTGCAGCAAGTTGCTGGTCGTGACAAGAAAGTAGACATCAAGCCGTTCGTTATCCAAGGCCTTCCAAGCCATGTAAAACCAACTGATGTGCTTATCCAGAACGTTTCAGACAGCCACGCACGTGTATGTCAGTTAAATGATGTCAAAGCCGCAGTTGCACAATACGAAGGCGCACACTTCAAAGCGTTTTCTTCGATTGTGGATTACCACTCGCAGATGTTCGAATACGGTGTGGTACCGAAGAAACTGCGTAATAGCGGCGACCGTTCTAAGTTCTACCGCCTGATTGAGGCATCACTTTACGGTGGTATTTCAAGCGCAATTACACGTTCTCTGCGTGATTACCTTCTGCCGCAAAATGGTGGTGTGAAGAAAGCATTCCAAGATATGGAATCGGCACTGCGTGAGAACCGCATGACGCTAGAAGCGATCAAGACAACTCAGTCGGATCGTGACTTGTTCAAGCACTTGATCACTGAATCGACCAACTACGTGGCAGCAGACTATATGCGCCATGCGAACGATCGTCGCAACAAGCTTGATCAAACCATGAAGTTCCGTGGTGAGCTGTTTGGTTCGCGTGAAACTTTACTTGAGCAAAACAACCTGTTGGATCGCGTTCAAGAAGAGCTTGAACTGCTGGTGGATCAAGAATCAGCGCTAGAGCAAGACTACCAAGCGGCATCGGATCATCTTCAATTGGTTCAAACTGCACTTCGTCAGCAAGAGAAAATTGCTCGCTATAGCGAAGATCTAGAAGAGCTTAATGAGCGTCTAGAAGAGCAGATGATGGTGGTTGAGGAAGCTCAAGAGCGAGTACTTCTTGCTGAAGAGCAGGCAACTATCACCGAAGAAGAAGTGGATAGCTTGAAAACTCAGCTTGCTGATTACCAACAAGCGTTGGATGTTCAGCAGACACGCGCACTTCAATACCAGCAAGCGGTTCAAGCACTAGAGAAAACCAAGCAGTTACTGGGTGATGAATCGATTACTGCAGAAAGTGCGTTAATTTTAGTTTCTGAGCTGAAAGCACAAGAAGAATCAAGCACACAGACTCTACTGGCAACGAAGCATAAGCTAGACATGTCTTCTGCAGCTTCGGCACAGTTCGACAAAGCGCTGTCTTTGGTTAAGAGCATTGTTGGTGACGTTGAGCGTAAAGAAGCGTCTCATAGCGCTAAGCAAGCTCTAGAAAAAGGCCGCAACGCTAAACATGTTGTTGAAAACGAACAGCAATGGCGTGCTCAGCACCGCGATATGGCTCGTGACGTAGCGCAGCAACGTCAAGCGAAAGAGCTAGCAACTGAATACCAAAAGCAACACAACATTTCACTGACTGACGAAGCGGTTTTCGAAGAAGAACGTGAACGTCATGTCATGCAGATCGAAACGCTTGAGTATGCTCAAGAAGAGCTGCGTGAAGCGAAGAGTGAGCAACGTCGTGTTCAGCAAAACCACGATCAAGAGATTCAAAAACTTGAGTCAATTGCTCCTGCGTGGATCACAGCAAACGATGTACTTGAGTCGTTGAGAGATCAAACCGAAGCTGAGCTAGAAGATAGCCAAGCTGTGATGACGCAAATGCAGCAAGTGCTTGAATATGAAAAATCTCAAGCGGTGGCTAAAGATCAACTGGCAACGCGCCGAGCTGAACTTGAGCAAGAGATCGAGCGTCTAGCATCACCGGGTGGTTCAAATGATCCTCGTTTGAAAGGTTTAGCTGACACCCTTGGTGGCGTGCTGCTTTCTGAGATCTACGACGACATCACGATTGGCGACGCACCATACTTCAGTGCGATGTATGGTCCGGCTCGTCACGCGATTGTGGTTTCGGATCTTGATGGCATTAAAGAGAAATTGATTGATCTTGATGATTGTCCTGAAGACCTTTACATCCTTGAAGGTGATGTAGATGCGTTTGATGACAGCTCATTCAATGCCGATGAGTTAGAAGGCGCGGTGTGTGTTCAATTGAACGATCGCCAAATGCGTTACTCTCGTTTTCCTGAGATCCCACTGTTTGGTCGTGCAGCTCGTGAGCAGCGATTAGAGAAACTGCGTGAAGAGCGCGATGTGGTTGTTGAGAATCACGCGAAAGCTGCGTTTGACTCTCAAAAACTGAACCGTTTATACCAAGCATTCAACAGCTTTGTAGCGAAGCACCTGCACGTTGCGTTTAATGCAGATCCAGAGCAAGCACTTGCAGTCGTTCGTGAGAAACGTAACCAAGTTGTACGTTCATTGGCTGAACTGGATTCGAAAGAGCAACAGCAACGTAGCCAGCTTCAACAAAGTAAACAGGCGATTGCTGCGCTTGATAAGTTAGCGCCTATGGTTCGTATTCTAGAAGACGAAACATTAGCTGAGCGCTTGGCTGAACTAGAAGTACAACTAGAACGCCTGAGCGAAGCTAAGTCTTACCTGAACACTCATGGCAAAGCACTTGCGTCACTAGAGCAAATCGTTTCTGCACTAGACGCTGACCCAGAGCAATTTGAAGCTTTGGAAGCAGAGTATCGCCAAGCGGACAACGCGCTGCAAACGTTAAAAGGCAAAGTGTTCGCACTGTCTGATCTGATTGAACGTCGTCACTACTTTGCCTACGCAGACTCAGTTGACCTGCTTAACAAGAGCAGTGAATTGAGTGAGCAACTAAAAGCAAAACTGGTTCAAGCAGAACAAGCTCGTGCGAAAGGCCGCGATGGCTTGAAGCAAGCTCGCGAACAGATGAACCAGTACAACCAAGTATTGGCAGCGCTGAAGAGCTCGCATCAGGCGAAGCAAGAGACTGTTCAAGAGTTCAAACAAGAGCTTCAAGAGTTCGGCGTGAACGCTGATGAAGGTGCTGAAGAGCGCGCGGTTCGTCGTCGTGATGAACTTCAAGAGCGTCTGCATACTTCTCGTAGCCGTAAGAGCGAATACGAACGCACGATTACCTCAACTGAACTTGAGATGAAAGCACTGGCTAAGCGTCTTAAGAAAGTACAGAAAGAGTACACAGAGCTTCGTACCTTCGTTGTTGCAGCAAAAGCAGGTTGGTGTTCAGTATTGCGTTTAGCTCGTGAGAATGACGTTGAACGTCGTCTACACAAGCGTGAACTGGCTTACCTAACAGCTGGTGAACTTCGCTCAATGTCGGATAAATCACTGGGTGCACTGCGTCTGGCTGTGGCTGACAATGAAGACCTACGCGATTCACTGCGCCTATCTGAAGATAACGCACATCCAGAGCGTAAGGTTCTGTTCTACATTGCGGTATACCAACATCTTCGCGAGCGTATTCGCCAAGACATCATTCATACGGATGATCCGGTTGAAGCAATTGAAGAGATGGAAGTTGAGCTAGCTCGACTAACAGAAGAACTGACGCAGCGTGAAAACCGTCTCGCAATCAGCTCTGAGTCGGTAGCAAGCATCATTAAGAAGACGATTCAGCGCGAGCAGAACCGTATTCGAATGCTAAACCAAGGTCTGTCGAACATTTACTTTGGTCAGGTTAAGGGCGTACGTCTGAACGTTAAGATCCGTGAAAGTCATGAAATCTTGCTATCAGGCCTAGCGACTCAACAAGAGCAGCATAAAGACTTGTTCGAAACGACTCGTTTCACCTTCTCAGAAGCGATGGCGAAGTTGTTCCAACGTGTGAATCCACATATCGATATGGGCCAACGTTCTCCGCAGGTTCTGGGTGAAGAGCTACTGGATTACCGTAACTACCTAGAGCTAAGTGTTGAAGTTAACCGTGGTTCGGATGGTTGGCTACAAGCTGAATCGGGCGCACTGTCTACCGGTGAGGCAATTGGTACTGGTCAATCTATCCTACTGATGGTGGTTCAGAGCTGGGAAGAAGAGTCTCGTCGACTTCGTAGCAAAGATATTGTTCCATGTCGCTTGTTGTTCCTTGATGAAGCAGCACGTCTGGATGCGAAGTCTATCTCTACACTGTTTGAACTGTGTGACCGTTTAGGTATGCAGCTTCTGATTGCAGCGCCAGAGAACATCAGCCCAGAGAAGGGTACAACTTACAAACTGGTACGTAAGGTCTTCAAAGATCACGAACACGTACACGTTGTTGGTCTGCGCGGATTTGCTCAGAATAAGCCAGCCTCTCCAGTTCAAGAGCTTATCGAAGAAACTGAATAATAAGCAGAAGCTGACTTACTTCTACTAATTTTAAGCCCCTCATCGTAGGGGCTTTTTTATATCTCGAATCTAGCCTTTTTGAACAACTGATAAGACCACTCATACCTTATGGTTAATCTCAATAGAACTTGTTTGAAGTCACACGCACAAAACCACAGTTAATGTATGGTAATGAGTGGCGGCACGCTTGTAATACCGTGCCGATAATTATTTTTTGAGCGTGACTCGTACGCAAACTTGAAGGTAGGACTCAATATGATTCAGATCGTTATTGATGGGAAATTTCGAATCGTCGAACAAGGGCAGACCGTGCTTGAGGCGGCAAAAACATGTGGTCTAGAGATCCCATCTCTATGCGGTTTGAATAAGACAGGGGACAAAGTCCCGTGCGATCTGTGTGTGGTTGAAGTGGATGGTGTGGGAATGACTCGTTCCTGCGAGATTGAAGTATCCAATGGCTTGAATATTACTACTCAATCTAAACAGCTAACCTCTCACAGGCAGGGTGCGTTGAATCGAATCATGGCAGACCATTATGCTGACTGTGAAGCGCCATGCCAAACCGCTTGCCCGGCGGGAGTTGATATCCAGTCTTACCTACATCACATTGCACAAAATGATCATACCAAAGCAATCGAAGTGATTAAGAAAACGCTGCCAATGCCGCTCTCTATTGGTCGTGTATGTCCCGCGTTTTGTGAAACGGAATGTCGAAGAAATCTAGTCGATGATTCGATTGCGATTCGCCAGCTCAAACGACATGCAGCCGATGCTGATTTGGCTGCTCAAGAGAGCTACATGCCAGCGAAGAAGACGAGTAAAGGCAAAAGTATAGCGATAGTCGGTAGTGGACCCGGTGGCTTAACAGCGGGCTATTACCTATCCAATGAGGGCTATGATGTCAGTGTCTATGAATCGATGCCTAAAGCTGGTGGTTGGTTGCGTTATGGCATCCCAGAATATCGCTTACCAAAGTCCATTCTAGATAAAGAAATCGAACTGATGTGTCGTAACGGAATGGTTGTAGAGTGTGATAAGAAGCTCGGTGTCGATTTTACCTTGTCAGATCTTAGTCGTGATTTCGATGCGGTCTGCTTAGCTGTAGGTGCATCACAAGCCGTTGAAATGAATTATCCAGGTAGTGACCTTGGCGGCTGTTATCTAGGTGTTGATTATCTAAAAGACTATGTGACTGACAAAAACTTCACTACGGGCAAAAAGGTGGCGGTGATTGGTGGTGGTAATACCGCAATTGACTGCGCACGAACCGCAGTGCGTGATGGTGCTGATACCACACTCATCTATCGTCGCACGCGAGACGAAATGCCAGCTGAAGATTACGAAATCGAAGAAGCGGAGCATGAAGGTGTTAAGTTCCACTTTTTGACCAACCCAGCTGAAAACATTTCCGATGAAAATGGCCATGTATCTGAAATTCGATTAGAACGCATGGCGCTTGGTCCTGCTGATGCGTCCGGTCGTCGTAGCCCTAAACCAACAGGGGAGTTCTTTGTTGAAGCGTTCGATACGGTTATTGCTGCTGTGTCGCAAAAGCCAGACCTAAGCTTCATGGATAGCGAAGAGATTGATATCCCACTAACTCGCTGGAACACCGCAGATGCTGATCCGCAAACCATGCACACAGGTACGGGTAATATATTTAGTATCGGTGATTTCAGACGTGGTCCAGCGACTGCAGTAGAAGCAGTAGGAGACGGGCGAATTGCTGCACAAGCGATCGACCGATTCTTCAATGGCGATATGGATAATATCCCTGCCAAACCGTTTAACTCTAGAAAGCATAAGCAGCTTAAAGCGGTCGATTCTGAGCAATATAAATCGATACAACGCATGGCGCGTAAGATTATGCCAGAGCTGACGCCAGAGCAGCGTGAGCAAAGCTTTGAAGAAGTCGAAACTGGTTTTGACAATGCCGATGCCATTGCAGAAGCGGCAAGATGTTTAGAGTGTGGTTGCCAAGCGAACACTAACTGCGACCTACGAGATTATTCAACCGAATACAAAGCAACGCAGACACATCCAGAATACAAAATCGATATTGCTTCAAATGAGAGCTGGCAAGCTATTCGCGCAGAAGAAGCGAAAGTTGGTTCCACAAGACAGAAGTTTGCTGTCGACAGTAGTTCTGAATTTATTATTTTCGATGCCAACCGCTGCATCAGTTGTGGCCAGTGTATTCAAGCCTGTCGTGAACAGAATGTTCATGGCGTCCTAAGTTTCATGAATCAAGCTGATGGCAAGCCAGCTTCAAGACCTGAGTGTCGCCCTAATTTTGGGGCGAACCAGACTTTAATGGGTGACTCGAACTGTGTTCAATGCGGTTCTTGTATTCAAGCCTGTCCAACAGGTGCCATGGTGGATGCTCGTGATAGAAAGCAAGGCGACACCGACGTTCTTAAGAAGGTCGATACCATCTGCACCTACTGTGGTGTGGGCTGTAAGCTAACCATGCATATCGATGAAGCGAAGAATAAGATTCGTTATATCGAAGGTGGTGACTCTCCGGTTAACGAAGGCATGCTTTGTGTTAAGGGACGTTTTGGTTTTGACTTCGTGAGTAGTGATGCTCGCCTCACAACCCCATTGATTCGTAAAGATGGTTGGTTGCAACCTGCGAGTTGGGAAAAAGCCATCACGCTCATTGCCGATAAGTTCACTGCGATAAAACAAGGCTTTGGTAGCAATGCGCTAGCAGGGTTCTCTTCAGCGAAAGCCACCAATGAAGATAACTATGCGTTCCAAAAATTCATTCGACGTGAGCTTGGGACTAACAACGTCGACCACTGTGCTCGCCTTTGTCATGCCTCGACAGTGACTGGACTTGAGGCTTCGCTTGGCAGTGGGGCAATGACCAATGATATCCCAAGCATCAAACACTCGGATGTCATCTTCATCATCGGTTCTGATACTACATCCGCACACCCGATTATTGGCTCGCACATAAAGCAGGCGGTAAGACATAACGGTGCGCGTTTGATTGTCGCAGACCCTAAAAGAATCGATATTGCCGATCATGCTGAGCTTTACTTAGCACATCGACCGGGTACAGACGTGATGCTAATTAACGGTGTGATGCAGCAAATCATCAAACATGGTTGGTATGACCAAGAATATATCGAAGATCGTGTGGACGGCTTTGATACCCTGTTGCAAGAGGTGATGTCGCCAAGTTACTCCCTAGACAAAGTAGAACTGGTGACTGGCGTTAAAGCTGAAGATATCTTCGCGATGGCGCGCTTGATTGGTACCGCAAAGCGAACCGCGGTGTATTACTCCATGGGCATTACGCAACACACGACTGGGCACGATAATGTTCGCTCCATTGCTAACCTGCAGCTCCTCTGTGGCAACATCGGCATCGAAGGGGGCGGTATCAACCCGTTACGCGGTCAATCCAATGTTCAAGGCGCGTGTGATATGGGAGCATTGCCAAATAACCTACCTGGGTATCAGAAGGTCTATAACCCTATGGTGCGTCAAAAGTTTGCGATGGAGTGGGGCATTACTGATTTACCAGCGGAGACGGGGCTAACACTCACCGAAATTATTGACGGTGCATGTAACCGAGAAGTTCGAGCCTTGTACGTGATGGGTGAAAACCCTGTGCTAAGCGATCCAAATCAAGCGCACGTGATCGAAGGACTTGAGGCGTTGGATTTCCTTGTTGTGCAAGACATCTTCTTAACGGAAACGGCGCAATATGCGGATGTGGTTTTGCCATCTTGCTCATTTGCAGAAAAGTCAGGTCACTTTACGAATACTGAGCGACGCGTGCAGCGTATCAATCCTGCGGTGTTACCTCCAGGGGAAGCGAAGGAAGATTGGGCTATCATTCAAATGCTGGCTAATGCCATGGGTGGTGGCTGGAGCTATCAGTCGGTTGCCGATATCACTAACGAGATAGCTCGCGTAACACCACAGTACGCAGGTTTACGTTGGGAGAATATCACGGTGAATGGTGTGCAGTGGCCAAGCAATAAGAACAACCCTGATGGCACTCGTATCATGCACCAAACCCAGTTTACTCGTGGACGTGGCCAAATGGAGGCAATTCCGTTTCGTTATGCTGCAGAGCTTCCGGACGAAGAGTACCCGTTGGTGCTCACGACAGGGCGTATTTTAGAGCAGTTCCATACCGGAACTATGACACGTAAAACTAAAGGATTGGATAACCTAGCGGGGCCGCGAGCTATGGTCAGTGTTCATGATGCCGAGGCGTTAGGGATTTCCAATGGTCAAATGCTTAGGGTATCAACACGTCGCGGCGAGATTGAGATTGCAGCGTTTGTGACGAAGCGAATGCAAAAAGGGGTGGTGTTTATTCCTTTCCATTTCGTGGAGTCTCCAGTGAACCGTTTGACGACAACCGCGACCGATCCGCATGCCAAGATCCCAGAATTCAAGGTGGCGGCAGTACGCATTGACCCAATGTGTGAACCTGAAGTTAAAACTGCACAGGCAGAAGCCTAGCTGAATTGCTTAGAATGAAATAGCAGGCATTAAAAAGCCGCGTAACTCTGAGAGTTATGCGGCTTTTTTATTGAGTTAGCAAGCTAGCAACTGATAGAGTTCTCAGTTCAGTTGTAGGCTTAGCTTGAAACAATCTCATTACTGTGAACACCAAATTGTTTTGCAGCGTAAGCAACGCGCTCCGCAGGTTTTGGGTATTCAGCGGGTGTACCAAGGTTTTCAATATGCTGTAATCTAGGAAGTAGACCTGCGCCGTTCGCGATTTGGATAGCCAAACCTGGACGAGCATTAAGCTCAAGTACCATTGGGCCTTCTTCTTGGTCTAAAACCATGTCCGTACCCATGTAACCCAAACCAGTCATTTCCCAAGCGCTTGAAGCAAGAATCAGCAGCTTTTCCCAGTGAGGAACTTGCAGCAGTGCCAGTTCTTTACCTGTATCTGGGTGGTGCGTCACCGGTTGGTCAAACTGAACCGCTCGCACTGCTTTGCCTGTTGCAATGTCGATACCTACACCCACGGCACCTTGGTGAAGGTTAGCCTTGCCATCAGAAGCCGAAGTAGAAAGACGCATCATCGCCATGACAGGGTAGCCTTTGAATACAATGATTCGTACATCTGGCACGCCCTCATAACTGAAACCGTCAAAACATTCGTCAAACTTAATCAGGTTTTCAACTACGGCAACGTCGTTCTTACCACCTAGCGAGAAAAGACCTGCAAGAGCGTTACTGATGTGACGCTCTACATCTTCTTCGTTAATAGTTGAGCCAGACGGCTTGGTGTAAACGCCGTCCTTGTGTGAGGTGATGACAAGGATACCCTTACCACCACTTCCTTGAGCTGGCTTGATTACAAAACCCGGCCACTCTTTAACCATCTTGTGGATTGTCTTTACTTCAGCTTGGTGACTGATCACGCCGATAAGTTTAGGCACTGTCGCACCGGCTTGTTCCGCAATGATTTTAGTCTTTAGCTTGTCATCTACTAACGGATACTTGGAGCGATCATTGTAGCGACCAATATAGCTATGGTTACGCTTGTTCATCCCCATGATGCCTTTGTCTTTCAACTTAAACGGCGAAGTAAACTGTTCAAACATAACTTAATCCTCCGCTAGCGGTTTAAAGCGACGTAGCTCAGTTAAGCGGTAACCAGTGTAAGTACCTAGTAGTAAAATACCGCCTAGGACAATCAGTTGTAGACCGATAAAGTTAAATGTTAGGTGTTGAATGAACGGGTTAGTCATTGCTAAGTACACAAGTACGGCAGTCAATAGTGAGCCACCACCTTGAAGAACCACTTCTTTCGCGCCTTCTTCTTCCCATAGGATAGACATACGTTCGATAGTCCAAGATAGGATGATCATTGGGAAGAACGTAATAGAAAGACCTTCAGTTAGACCCACTTTGAATGCCACTACGGTAAACACAGAAATAATCATGATTACCGTGATAATCACCGCGGATATTCTGGCCACCAGTAACAGGTTGAGCTTGGATAAGTAGCTACGAATAATAAGGCCTGTGCCGACAATCAGTAAGAAACCGACAATACCCGTAACCAATTGTGTTTGAACAAAGGCTACTGCTATCAGAACTGGCATGAAAGTACCAGATGTCTTCAAACCGATGATAACGCGCAAGAACACAACAATCAGAGCACCGATTGGAATTAGCATGATGGTTTTAAACATCGCTTGCTCTTCTAGCGGTAGGCTGTGAATCGATAGGTTCAATAATTGGTCTGCAGAGACTTTGCTGTTGGTTGCTTCAGTAGGAGTGATCTCTTGAGCAATCATAGAGAAGTGAACTTTACTGTTTTGACCACCAACAACATCTAACAAAGATACGTTCGACTCATCCCAGATCAGTAGGTTTGGTTGAACTTGTTGTTCGCTTGATTCAGGGGAGAACAGAATCCACTGATCGTTATCCCAAACTTGGATCATGTTCTGAATGGATTGACGACGGCGACCATCTTCTAGCTCGATAACACCAACCACTTTGTTGTGGATTTTTGCTGCCGAAAGTAGCTTGTGTGTCGCTTCAACTTTGGTCATGTTGTTCAGAAGCAGCGCTGAGTTTTGGCTGTCTGGATCGTTTAACGTTTTGATGAGCTCACGAGTGAAGGTTAGGTTGTCTGCTGAACGCTTGGTTGCGCGGTCAATCAAAGCAATCGATGCTGCTTCTTCTGGTCCGTCGAAGCTTGGTTGAGCAACTTCACCCTCTGGTGGGTTTTCAGTAACTTTTGCTTGGCTATCGACTAAGAATTGAGTTTTGTAGTAGATGGTTTGTGGGCCATCAGCATAGCGGATAGACCATTCGGCGCGGCGACCTGAATCGGTATTCAAGTAAGAGATACCGTAGCCTGGTGATGAAGCTGACTCGCTGATTAGAGTGTAGTTAGACTGAGTATGAGGAGCCGCTAATGAAACCTTCGCTTCTTTGCCTACAGCATTGAATTCGATACGAGCTTCAATGTCCCACACCTGTCTGGTTTCCCCTGGGGTCCAAGGAACACCATAGGTCGTATGTCTGAACATACTCAGTGTTATACCTGCTGCAATGAGCAGGAAAATAGAGATATAAAATGGAATTCGTGACGTCATAGCTTACCCTACTATTGTTATTTGGCTTCCGTTTGTACGTACTGTTTACTTACATCTACTAGCGCGATGTCTTTGATAAATTCGCGCCCTAGTAATACAGGGTGACTCATTTGAGAGCGATCCGCCAATGTAAATTGCGCTTTTTCATGGATTTTTCCAACTTTAACCCATAATTCGATCACAGCTCGACGTTCTGCTTGGTCGGTCGTTGACTGACGGATTTTCACATAACGTACAACAGGCGCTTCAATCCATTTTTGGTCTTCTGTCGCTTGTGATTTATCAGCTAGGTGGAATCGTACCCAATCTTTGCCGTTGCGTTCGAATTCTTTGATATCAACAGCGTTCAAAGACGATGTTGTAGCACCCGTATCAACACGAGCATCGAAGCTTTGTTTGATAGAGTCGATAGAGACTTTTTCGATGCCGCCAAGGATTGTAGGCTGTGAAGTTGGAGCAACAGGAGCCGCTGCAACTGCGACTGGCTCTTCTTCTTCCAGTTCTTCAATCACTTTGTGTTCCATGCTGGTTAGGTGGACATCAAGCTGTTGGGAGAGGGTTGTGATTTCGTCTTCTAAGCTTTCAATGTAATCACTTTGATTGCTTAGTTGTAGTTCAAGATTTTGAACCTTATTTGCGATGTTTGTCTCTGAGCGGGCAATAGCGTCGAGAGTTTCTTGGTGGTAGGCCGCACCATTAGTTAGGGTACAGCCAGAGAGCAAACCAACCGCCACAATTGGCGATAATCGCTTAAACATAAAAAAACCTTTGGGAAATTAGAGAATAGTTCAGACTATTTAGAAGTTTAGCCCACAAAAAAGGATGCGTGAAGCATCCTATTGTAAGAGTCTGGTCATATTGAATCGCAATGTGAGCGCTACGCCAATTATTGCTATTTGAAATAGCTCATTTATTAAACATTGATCTGTTTTAGAAAATAAATGAGCTCTAGAGACAAATTTTATTACGACGCAATTTTGGCTTTTGAATATTTAGTTTATGGCTTGGTTGCGATAAGAATGGCGCGTCTTGGCGCAGGGTGACCTTCCACTGTTTTACTCGGGTCGTTTGGATCTAGGTAATCCGGCAGAGAGTTGTGTGTCATCCACTCAGTTGTGCGTTGCTCGCCAATCGTTGTGACATTCTCGTCCACGATGCGTACGTCTTTAAAGCCAACCTGTTCAAGCCAGCGTTTCAGTGCGCGAGCAGAAGGGAAGAAGTACACGTTTCTCATCTGTGCATAGCGATCAACAGGAACCAATACTGCGTTCTCATCGCCTTCAATCACTAAGGTCTCCAGCACTAATTCGCCGCCAGATACTAATTGGTCCTTCAGTTGAATCAGGTGATCCAATGGAGAACGGCGGTGGTACAGCACACCCATGCTGAATACCGTGTCATAGGCTTCAAGTTTTGGTAGCTGTTCGATACCTAAAGGTAGAAGGTGAGCACGTTGGTCGTTGCCCATTAACTTACGAATAGCTTCAAATTGAATCAAGAATAGGTGAGAAGGATCAATACCCACTGTTAAGCGTGCCCCTTCACCTAGCATGCGCCACATGTGGTAGCCGTTACCACAGCCAACATCTAGCACCGAGCGGTTCTTCAATGGAGAAATATGTGGAAGTACACGATCCCATTTCCAGTCACTGCGCCACTCTGTATCGATATGGATGTCGTGAACGGTATAAGGGCCTTTTCTCCATGGGTGGAACGTCTTCAATAAGCTTTCTAACTTTTTCAGTTCACCTTGGTGGTATGGTTTAGAACTACCAATGGTCACTGAATTTTTCAGGTCAACTTGATCTGGTACGTCTTGTGGAATTTTGTTTAACGCGCGTAACCAACGATCGAAATCACCGTGCTCTGCATTTTGCCAATCCGTCAGTTGCTGTGGCAAAACATTAAGCCACGGCTGTAGGCGAGTATCTTGGGCAATAAGTTGATAAAAATTGGCAAAATTAAACATAGTTTTTCACTGAATTGGTGGTGTAAAAGTTATCGTGTCATTCACTACAGTGAGGATGACGTTCTAGTGCGAGCTAAACGGGTTTGTGCGCTACTTAATCGCGAACATTGATCCAAAGTTAAAGCATTGGAACCACACTTCGCTGCTTGAGAAGCCAATCTTATCAAAGCGCTCTCTGTGCACTGGGATAGAGTCTGGGCGCATCACGTTTTCAATCGCGCTACGTTTTTGGCTCACTTCAAGTTCGCTGTATCCGTTAGCACGTTTGAAATCATGGTGCAGGTCGATCAGCAGTTCGTTCGAGCTTTCATCTTCGAATACGTATTTCTCAGACAAGATTAGAATTCCGCCTGGGCGCAGGCCAGCATGAATTTTCTCAAGTAGAGCATAGCGGTCGTCTGGCGATAGGAACTGTAGCGTGAAGTTAAGTACCACTACCGAAGCGTCTTTGATTTCGACTTCACGGATATCGGCTTCGATGACTTCTACAGGCGTGTCGCTGCGGTAAGCGTTAACGTGCAACTTGCAGCGTTCAACCATCGCTTCTGAGTTATCGATAGCAAAAATTGTGCAGCCTTCTTTCTGGATGTGACGACGCATGGAAAGTGTTGCAGCGCCAAGAGAACAACCCAAGTCATAAACGTTTGAATGCGGTTTTACGAAACGCTCCGCTAACATACCGATAGCTGAAATGATGTTGCTGTAGCCAGGAACCGAGCGTTGAATCATATCCGGGAATACTTCTGCGACCCTTGCATCAAAGGTGAAGTCTCCAATTTTATCAATAGGAGCGGAAAAGATGTTGTCTTTGTTGCTCATGGCATTCTCTCTCGACAGTCAGCGTTACTGGTACAAAGCTCGTACCGAATAAAAGGGGGCGTATTTTACGAAAAAATAGGACTGCTGTCACGAAAACTCAGATTACTGATGAGGATTACCGTTGTATGTACAAGAAGCCTCAAAACATCGAGATTTGATGATTGCCTTTTTGAGCTGGAAATTGCTCCAGGTCAGGTAGTAATAGTGACGTATTTTCAGACACTTGTTTTTGCAATAACTCATAGATGGCGCTCGCGAGTTCCGGCGCATGATTGTTGTCTGGGGTGTGGATCATTAAGTACGGTTGTTTGCCTTCACTTAGCCACTGTGGAATTTTGCTAAACCAAGGTTTGAAAAATTCGATATTTGGCGCTTGGTCAGGGTGACCAATAAATCGAATCATTGGATTATTGGCTGTCGCAATAGCATGAACGGGCACGCGTGGCTTTTTCTGATGGGCATCGATTACCGCTTCTGTGGTTGGCGGCGCAGAAAAGACAGGGCGACTATCCATAATGATACGGTTAATACCTTCTTCCACAAGCCATTGGTTAAAGCGTTTTTCAGCATCACCTTTATCAAAGAAACCCAAATGGCGAACTTCAACGCCGAGCTGCATCTCTTTTGGAAACAAGGTGCAGAATTTTTGCAGAGCAGGAAGCATGCTCGGTTCAAAGGCGTGTGGTAGCTGTATGGTCCACTGACCTATGCGATCGTGAAGAGGTGACATCGTCATTAAGAACTCTTTGAGTTCGGCTTGGCAATGTCTAAGTTGTTGCTGGTGCGTGATGAACTTGGGCAGTTTAAAGGTGAACTTGAAGTCATCGTGGCTTGCCGCTTTCCAGTTATGCACGGTAGTCATACTCGGCGTCGCGTAAAAGGTCGTATTGCCCTCTACGGTATGGAAAACTTGAGTGTACTTTTCAAGGCGTTCTTCGGGCTTGGTGCCTTTACCGTAGAACTGACTTTGCCACTCAGAATGAGACCACATGGTTAATCCAAGTCTTAGAGGTAAAGTGTCCATCGTTTTTGCACCATTAGTCATCACATTACTGCTTTTAATCGAAATGAAAATCTACTGTACGAGACTTTTGCTGATTAAGGTACTTTCGAGATATAATTATCGCAATTTTTTTGGTTTTGGTGAATCTTTGCGCGTTTGATGAACTAAAAAGCAGCAAAGCCAGATAAAACACAATAAATTCGAGTGTGGAAGGTCGATTTTAAGCGAGTTTCCGCGTATAAATGATCCTTTGCTCTGTAGGGCTATTTTGACACCTACAGCTTGGAAATTAGTAAATTATTAAGAGATTGGGAAATTCATTATGCGTACCCATTACTGTGGTAACCTGAACAAGTCCCTGGCGGGACAAACTGTAGAATTGTGCGGCTGGGTAAACCGTCGCCGTGATTTAGGCGGTCTTATCTTTATTGATATGCGTGATCGTGAAGGCATCGTTCAGGTTGTTGTCGATCCAGATATGAAAGATATCTTCCCGATCGCTAACCAACTGCGTAATGAATTCTGTATCAAATTTACTGGTGAAGTACGTGTTCGTCCTGACAGCCAAGTAAATAAAGACATGGCTACTGGTGAAGTAGAACTTTACGCGACTGGTCTAGAGATCATCAACCGTTCAGAAGCGCTTCCACTAGACTTCAACCAAACGAACTCTGAAGAACAGCGTCTTAAGTACCGTTACATCGATCTTCGTCGTCCAGAAATGAGCGATCGCATCAAGCTTCGTGCTCGTGCATCTAGCTTCGTTCGTCGTTTCCTAGACGAGAACCTGTTCCTAGATATCGAAACACCAGTACTAACGAAAGCGACTCCAGAAGGTGCTCGTGACTACCTAGTACCAAGCCGTGTTCACAAAGGCAGCTTCTACGCGCTTCCTCAATCTCCTCAGCTGTTCAAGCAACTGCTGATGATGTCTGGTTTTGACCGTTACTACCAAATCGTTAAATGTTTCCGTGATGAAGATTTACGTGCTGACCGTCAGCCTGAATTTACTCAGATCGATATCGAAACATCGTTCATGTCTTCTCAAGAAGTACGTAACATCACTGAAAAGCTAGTTCACGATATGTGGAAAGAGCTTCTAGATGTAGAACTAGGTCAATTCCCAGTAATGCCTTTCTCTGAAGCGATTCGTCGTTTCGGTTCTGATAAGCCAGATCTACGTAACCCACTAGAGCTTGTTGACGTTGCTGACCTAGTTAAAGACGTTGAGTTCAAAGTATTCTCTGGCCCAGCTAACGACGAAAAAGGTCGTGTAGCGGTTATCCGTGTTCCAGGTGGTGCTAAGCTAACTCGTAAGCAAATCGACGGTTACGCAGAGTACGTAAACATCTACGGCGCGAAAGGTCTAGCTTGGATGAAGGTTAACGACCGTGCAGCAGGCATGGAAGGTATCCAATCTCCAGTTGCTAAATTCCTAAGCGAAGACGTAATCAACGGTATTCTAGACCGTACTGAAGCTGAATCTGGCGATATCATTCTGTTCGGCGCAGACAAAGCAGGCATCGTTGCTGAAGCAATGGGCGCACTTCGTCTTAAACTAGGTACAGACCTAGAGCTAACAGATACATCTGCATGGGCTCCACTGTGGGTTGTTGACTTCCCAATGTTTGAAGAAGACGGCGAAGGTAACCTACACGCAATGCACCACCCATTCACATCTCCACTAGGTGTGACTGCGGAAGAGCTAAAAGCGAACCCAGCAGCGGCAAACTCTGACGCATACGACATGGTAATCAACGGCTACGAAGTGGGCGGTGGTTCTGTTCGTATTCACAACGCAGAGATGCAAACGGCTGTATTCGGTATCCTAGGTATCGAAGAGAAAGAGCAACAAGAGAAGTTTGGCTTCCTACTAGATGCTCTTCAATACGGAACTCCACCACACGCTGGTCTAGCATTCGGTCTTGACCGTCTAGCAATGCTACTTTGTGGTACTGAGAACATCCGTGACGTTATTGCATTCCCGAAAACAACAGCTGCAGCATGTCTACTAACAGACGCGCCAAGCCTAGCAAACCCAGCATCTTTGGAAGAGCTAGCAATCACAGTCAAAGCAGCACAAAAAGAAGAGTCGGCTGAATAAGCTAAGTACTCTATCTTTTGAGTGACTCTTTATTGGAGTGACTTTTTGTTTAGTAAATAAAAATGCCCGTTAATTTAACGGGCATTTTTTTTATCGTTCGATATACTAAGCTGATAAAGCATGTATAAATAATCAGTACTAGAAGTTATGTCTATTATCTTGGGGATTGACCCCGGCTCTCGCATTACCGGCTACGGTGTGATTCGTCAAAATGGTCGCCATCTGCATTACTTAGGCAGTGGGTGCATCCGTACCTCGGAAAAAGAGCTTCCCGGCCGACTCAAGCAGATCTACGCTGGGGTAAGTGAAATCATTACTCAGTTTCAGCCGGATGTGTTTGCCATTGAGCAGGTCTTCATGGCAAAGAATGCGGACTCGGCACTTAAGTTAGGTCAGGCTCGTGGTAGCGCAATTGTGGCCGCTGTAAATGCAGATTTGCCGGTTCATGAATACGCCGCTCGTTTGATTAAGCAGGCGGTGACAGGTAATGGTGGTGCTGATAAGTCTATGGTTCAGAACATGGTAATGAGTATGCTTAAGTTACCTGCGAGACCACAAGCCGATGCTGCCGATGCGTTAGGCGTAGCGATCACTCACGCCAACACCAACAAAACCTTGATTGCACTGGCAGGTAAAGCGACAGGAGCGAGAAAAGGACGCTATCGTTAACTCTCTCCTCCAGTTAGCTTCCTTCATATATCACTTCCCCCGTTACACAGATGAGCCTCGCGTTTGGTTAGGCTCATATCAAAGCAATATGCCGCTAAATCCCTGACGAAATGAGATCTTTCGAACAGAACCTAGAACATAACATTGCGTCCCTTTTAACATGATATTAACATTGGTCGGAGGTCTTATAAGTTAATCAAGGATGATCACTGATGAACCCTATCAAGTTGTGGCGCGTGCTATTTCTGCCCAAAACTCGCGAATGGAACAACAATCAAACTAGACAAGCCGACATCTTATTACTTTTCACTTTCATCGCTTTGTTCGTCGGTATCTACAGCTTAATCAAATGGACAAAACATGGAGAGCAACTACTTGTTGCTACTTCTGTGTTCCTTATCGTCTTCGAACTGCTCTCAGCCACATTACTCCGCGTTACCGGGAAACCAAGCTTGGCACTTAACTTTGGTTTTGTCGGCATGGCGGTACACGCACTGAATATCATTTATCAAAGTGGTGGTGTGGTGGACTCGACGCAAGCCTATTGGGTGCCTTTGTTAGTGGTTGCTTTCTTTTTATCAGGAACACGTATTGTCGCTTTGGTGTGGAGTGGGCTGGTGATTGGTGTTTCCTTGGTGATGACGTCCGCTCATTTAAACGGATTCACATTTCCACAGTTAGTGCTTACTCCGGAAGCGGTGGTTGTCGAAACATGGTCGGGTGTTATTATGCCGCTGGTGGTGATCTGCATTGCACAAGCGTTTACAGCCAAGCAAAAAGAAGTCGCCATCGAGATGGCAGAAGAAGCGATTTCAGAGAGTCAGCAGGTCGCCAACAAAGCGACACAAAGTGAAGGACGCTTGTCAGTTGTGCTCGATCAAGCAAACTCGAATTCAGAAAGCTTACAGGGTGTCTCTGTACACCTAGAACAACAGTCACAAGATTTACATGCGCAAGTCGAAGTATTGAACATCAATTGTGAATCTCAGGCGAGTGCAGCCGAAGAGATGAGCCAGCAACTGCACCAGATGACGCAAGGTATCGCAGAGTCGAATTCGTTTGTCGGTGAACTCAAAGAGCGCAGTGAAGCCGTTGGCACCAAAGCGCAAAAGAGTTCTGAGTCTCTTGAGGCCTCGACCGGAGCCATCAGTCAAATCATACAAAGTAACCAAGAGATCATGAAGGTCGCTGACTTAATTACTTCGGTAGCTGAGCAAACCAATTTACTCGCGCTGAATGCCGCAATAGAAGCGGCTCGCGCAGGTGAGCAGGGGAGAGGTTTTGCTGTGGTAGCCGACCAGGTAAGGGAGCTGTCAGCAAAAAGTAGTCATTCAGCCATCGAGATCCGAAGCTTGTTGGATCGTAGTAAAGTGGAAGTGGAGCATGGCAGAGCGATCATCGAAACTACGGCCAATGAAATGAACGGCATTATTTCAGAGGTTCAGACTATCTCTACTGATGTGAACCAATTGACCGATATTATGGCGATGCAGATGGACTCTTTAAAAGAGCTCGATCTTGCCAGCTCTGAAGTGGCGCAGAGCGTTGCCGAAACTAAATCTGTGTCGAGTTTGGTTGCCAACTATGGCTCTGAACTGACTGGACATGTCACTTCAGTCAAGGAATTGGTTGAAAGCCTAAATCGCGTGGTCTCCCAAGCTAAACAGGCTTAAATAAATCCCTCGAAAACCCACAAAGAACTGGATAAGCATCCAGTTCTTTTATATTCTGTCCCTCAAATTAAATTCCATCAAGAGAGTGAATTGTGATCGGACGTCTACGCGGTACATTAATAGAAAAACAGCCACCAGAATTATTGATAGAAGTCAGTGGTGTTGGTTACGAAGTACAAATGCCAATGAGCTGTTTTTATGAACTACCGAACGTAGGCGAAGAGGCCATTATTTACACGCATTTTGTAGTACGTGAAGATGCGCAGCTCCTTTATGGCTTCAACACGGTTAAAGAGCGTGCGCTGTTCCGCGAAGTGATCAAAGCGAACGGTGTCGGCCCTAAACTTGGCCTTGGTATCCTTTCTGGTATGACTGCGAGCCAGTTTGTTCAAAGTGTTGAACGTGAAGACATTTCTACGCTAGTGAAACTTCCAGGTGTTGGTAAGAAAACCGCAGAGCGCCTTGTTGTTGAAATGAAAGACCGCCTGAAAGGGTGGGGTGCAGGTGACTTGTTTACTCCTGCGACTGACGCTGCACCAATTGACTCTATGCCAACGGTTCATGATGCTGAAGAAGAAGCGGTAAGTGCGCTACTTGCACTAGGCTACAAACCAACTCAAGCTTCTAAGGTGGTTTCTCAAATCGCGAAAGACGGCATGACAAGTGAACAGCTGATTCGCGAAGCCTTGAAATCGATGGTCTAATCGAACCCGATAATACAGCCCCAGTTCAATCGAAAAGGTTGAGGTGTGGCTGATAAAAGATACTTGTCCCTTGCGTGTCGGTTTTTTCTGCCTCGACGTTAGGGTAAAACGAGTGTTTACCTTCGTTTTTTTAACGTCGGTGATACTTTTAACAAGAATTGAAAGAAAACAGAGTTAACACTCTTAAATTGGAACTCTCTATGATTGAAGCAGATCGCCTCATTGCTCCTGACAACCCGGTCTTTAAAGATGAAGATGTTATCGACCGTGCAATACGACCAAAGGCACTCGCCGACTATCAAGGTCAGGACCACGTTCGTGACCAGATGGAGATATTCATCAAAGCGGCACAGCTGCGTAATGAAGCGCTTGATCATCTGTTGATATTCGGTCCTCCCGGTCTTGGTAAAACGACGTTAGCGAATATCGTTGCCAATGAGATGGATGTGAACATTCGCACTACCTCTGGCCCTGTATTAGAGAAAGCTGGTGACTTGGCGGCGCTGCTAACCAACCTTGAAGAAAATGATGTGTTATTCATTGATGAGATTCACCGATTAAGCCCTGTGGTTGAAGAGGTGTTGTATCCAGCTATGGAAGACTATCAGTTGGACATCATGATCGGAGAAGGCCCTGCTGCACGTTCAATTAAAATTGACCTGCCACCTTTTACTTTGATTGGCGCAACCACTCGTGCTGGCTCATTGACTTCTCCACTTCGTGACCGTTTTGGTATCACTCAACGTCTTGAGTATTACAAAGTTGAAGATTTGCAAAACATCGTGCAGCGCAGTGCCGATTGTCTTGGTTTATCGATGGAAGCGGAAGGGGCATTAGAAGTTGCCCGTCGTGCTCGTGGTACACCACGTATTGCAAACCGCTTATTGCGCCGTGTTCGTGACTATGCGGAAGTGAAGGGGAACGGTCATATTTGCCCTGAGGTTGCAGATAGCGCACTGAACATGCTTGATGTCGATGCTAAAGGTTTCGACTATATGGACAGAAAACTTCTACTGGCAATCATGGAGAAGTTTGGTGGTGGTCCTGTTGGTATCGATAATATGGCAGCAGCCATTGGTGAAGAAAAAGACACCATTGAAGATGTATTAGAACCGTATCTGATTCAGCAAGGTTATCTACAAAGAACACCAAGAGGTCGAATTGCGACCGACAGAGCCTATTTACACTTTGGAATAGATAGACCGTCCAATCGCTAGATTATTCATTTTTAAAGATCCCAGTTGCATAAGCGCTGGGATTTTTTGCGTTTTACTGAATAACAACTCTTTGCGCGAGTCGCTATAAAGCTCAAATAGAGCGCTTCAAAAATGAAAACTTTGATTTCAGCTTTGATTTAGCTAACAAAAATTGAAATAAGTTGTCATATTTCTTGTTAATACTTTATGGGTAGTTGTGACTCTAATGTTGATGGTGTGCTGAGGTTTTGTCACAGCTATCATGCAGTGTTATTAACACAAGCCAAATTGGTGTGATTTTAATCATAATTGTTCAAAAATAACCCTAATTTGCACGAATAAATTTGATACAAATCAACGCAGGGTTCTCCCATAAACCTTTTGAAACATACTGATTTTACCAGTAATATTAGCGCCAGCTATATTAGCTCATGCTTAACAATAATCTAACTATAACGGTACGTTTTTGCTACAAATTTCAAGTTGTAATAACAATTTTACAAATTGTTTTAACATGGATTTTTGAGGTGAATAATCACACAAGTGTCATTCAGCCGACACAAAGGAGTTACCATGATTGATGTTGTTGATCTGTCGCGATTGCAATTTGCATTTACAGCGATGTATCACTTCCTATTTGTTCCACTGACTTTAGGTATGGCATTTCTACTTGCCATCATGGAGTCTGTTTATGTAATGACTGGCAAGCAAATTTACAAGGACATGACCAAGTTCTGGGGTAAATTGTTTGGTATTAACTTTGCTCTTGGTGTAGCGACAGGCTTAACCATGGAGTTCCAGTTTGGTACTAACTGGTCTTACTATTCTCACTATGTTGGCGACATCTTTGGTGCTCCGCTAGCTATCGAAGCGCTTGTTGCATTCTTCCTAGAGTCTACTTTTGTTGGCCTTTTCTTCTTCGGTTGGGACAGACTGTCAAAGCGTCAGCACTTAGCGGTAACTTGGTTAGTAGCACTAGGCTCTAACTTCTCAGCGCTTTGGATCTTGGTAGCAAACGGCTGGATGCAAAACCCAGTGGGTGCGGAATTTAACTTTGAAACTATGCGTATGGAAATGGTGAGCTTCGCTGAAGTTGTACTAAACCCAGTAGCGCAAGTTAAATTCGTACACACAGTAGCGTCTGGTTACACAACGGGTGCGATGTTCATCCTTGGTATCAGCTCATACTACATTCTTAAAGGTCGTGACCTTGCCTTTGCTCGTCGTTCTTTCGCGATTGCAGCATCTTTCGGTATGGCGGCGATCCTGTCAGTAATCGTACTAGGTGACGAGTCTGGTTACGAGCTTGGTGAAGTTCAGAAAGTGAAGCTAGCTGCGGTAGAAGCAGAGTGGCACACGGAAGAAGCACCAGCAGCATTTACTGTTTTTGGGATTCCTAACCAAGAAACAATGGATACTGACTACGCAATTAAGATCCCTTACGTAATGGGTATTATTGCAACGCGTTCTCTTGATAAAGAAGTAACGGGTCTACGTGACCTACGTGATGACCACGTTGATCGCATCCGTACAGGTATGTACGCATACGAGCTACTTGAGAAACTACGTGCGGGCGATAAGTCTGAAGAAAACATGGCAGCGTTCGATGAAGTGAAAGGTGACCTAGGTTACGGTCTACTTCTTAAGCGCTACACAGACAATGTTGTTGACGCAACAGAAGACCAAATCCAAATGGCTGCGGATGATTCAATCCCAACAGTTTGGCCTCTGTTCTGGTCATTCCGTCTGATGGTTGCTTGTGGCTTCATCATGCTGTTTGTATTCGGTGCGGCGTTTATCCAAACGTGTCGTCAGAAGATCGAACAGAAACCATGGGTACTTAAAGCAGCACTATTCTCAATCCCACTACCTTGGATTGCGATTGAAGCAGGTTGGTTCGTTGCTGAGTTTGGTCGTCAACCATGGGCGGTTGGTGAAATCCTACCGGTTAACGTTGCTGCATCAGCACTAACTATTGAACAGCTTTGGACTTCTCTATTCGCTATCCTGGCACTGTACACAGTGTTCCTGATTGCCGAAGTTTACCTAATGCTGAAATTCGCACGTAAAGGTCCAAGTAGCTTGAAGACAGGCCGTTACCACTTCGAACAAAACGATAACTCTGTTGAAGACAAAGTTAGCCGTTCAGTTGAAGTATAAGTGAGGGAATATTAATGTTTGATTACGAAAGCTTACGACTTATTTGGTGGATCCTAATCGGTGTTCTACTGGTAGGTTTCGCAGTAACAGATGGCTTCGATATGGGTGTTGCAGCACTTTCACCGGTTATCGGTAAGAGTGACACTGAACGTCGTATCATGCTGAATACGATTGCCCCTCACTGGGATGGTAACCAAGTTTGGTTGATCACGGCTGGTGGCGCACTGTTCGCAGCTTGGCCGCTGGTTTACGCAACGTCGTTTTCTGGCTTCTACTTCGCGATGTACGCGACGTTAGCAGCGCTTTGGTTACGACCACTTGCACTTGATTACCGTTCTAAGATTGAAGACCCAAAATGGCGTAAAACGTGGGACTACGCACTTTGCTTTAGTGGCACAGTTCCGCCAATCATCTTTGGTGTAGCATTTGGTAACCTACTACAAGGTGTTCCATTTGACCTTAACGATCTAATGATGTCTAAGTACCACGGTACATTCTTCGCTCTGCTAAATCCGTTTGCATTGCTATGTGGTGTATTGGCGCTGATGTTGTTCGTGACACAAGGCGCAACATGGCTACAGATGAAGACAACAGAAGCGTTGCACGCTCGTGCTCGTAACGTTGCTCAGATCACAGGCCTAATCTCAATTGTGCTATTTGTTATTGGTGGCTTCTGGGTTCAATCAATCGAAGGCTATGTAATTACAAGCACGATTGACACGTTCGCAGACTCTAACCCGCTAAACAAAGAAGTATCACTTCAAGTTGGCGCGTGGATGACAAACTTCGAGACGTACCCAGCAATGTGGGCGGCACCGATTCTTGGTGTGGTTATGCCACTATTCGCTGTGATTGCATCTCGTCTTGAGCGCGGTGGTTTCGCTTTCTTATTCTCGAGCCTATCTAACGCTGGTGTGATCTTAACGGCTGGTTTTGCAATGTTCCCATTCGTAATGCCATCAAGCCTGAACCCTGACCATAGCTTGACTATGTGGGATTCAACGGCGAGTGAGCTAACACTTGGTCTAATGACTGCGGTTGCGGCGGTAATGGTTCCAGTGATTCTTGGCTACACAACTTGGACATACTACAAAATGTTCGGTCGCCTAGATAAGAAACACATCGAAGATAACGACGTTTCAGCTTACTAAGCTAGAAGTGAAATAACTTAGGAGAAATTTTATGTGGTATTTCGCATGGATTTTGGGTGTACTTCTAGCATGTGCATTCGGCATCATCAATGCTCTATGGCTTGAGCATTCTGAAATGATGGACAAAGACAGTGAGTAATCTCGCAGAACAAGTCGCTAAGCTGCATCGACCAATGGACAAGACTCTGTTAAGAGCTTTGTCCCTAATATTGGGTTTCATGCATGTTGGTTTAGTGATGTGGGATCCTGAAGCGTATGCAGCAAGCATCGGTGGCTTTAATGCGATCATCGGGCCAATGTTTATCTGGGCTGTGTGCTCAAGCATGGTTTACGGTGTTGGGTTTAAGCCTAGAGCTTGGATGTGGCAACTGCTGTTTAGCCCATACGTTTCACTTACCATTCTGCTGTATCTAACAGTGCTACGCCTTCTATAAAATAGGTGTGGTTTTAGGTTCTCATTCAACGTGAGCCTTTGTACTTGTTGGGTTTTTAGTCAAAAAGAGGTCATCTTATACAGATGGCCTTTTTTTTCGTCTGTTAAATCAAAAAATTCACTGCCATATACTATTAATGATAAGGAGTTAGGTTATAGTGATGTCTTTATCGATTTTTGGTTTGTGGTATTAATTTGCAGGGATTATCTAAGCCGTTTACGTGGCCAGTAACCGTATATTACGAAGACACCGACGCAGGTGGCGTGGTGTACCACTCGAACTATCTCAAGTTCTTCGAGCGTGCACGAACTGAGATGCTGCGCTCAATTGGCGTTTCTCAACAAGTATTATTAGAACAAAACATCGGTTTTGTAGTCAGACATATGGACATTGATTTCATTCAAGGCGCACGTCTTGATGATTCTTTACAAGTCATTACAAATATTTACGAGTTAAAGCGAGCTACCTTGGTCTTCTGTCAAGAGATCGTAAATCCTGATGGCAAAGCATTGTGTAAAGCAATGGTTAAGGTAGCATGTATCGACAATCAAAAAATGAAACCCAAGGCAATGCCAACATTTATTCTTACGGAGCTAACGAATAGTGACTGCTGAAATCTCAATCTTAGGCCTAATTCTAGAAGCTAGTTTACTAGTTAAAATGGTCATGCTGACTCTTATGGGCATGTCTGTCGTTTCTTGGGCAATGATCATAAAAAGAAGTAAAGTGCTATCTCAAGCTTCTAAACAAGCAGAAGTCTTCGAAGATAAATTCTGGTCTGGTGTTGATTTGGCTAAGTTGTACCAAGAGAGCAACAAGCGCAAAGATGAGCTTTCTGGAACTGAAGAGATTTTCTACGCAGGCTTTACTGAATTTGCACGCCTTCGTAAATCGAATGCGACATCTCCCGACTTCATCATGGAAGGCACTGGACGTGCAATGCGCGTAGCAGTAGCTCGCGAAGTGGACGAGTTAGAAACTAACTTACCTTTCTTGGCGACTGTTGGTTCAATCAGCCCATACATCGGCCTGTTCGGTACCGTTTGGGGTATCATGCACTCATTCATCGCGTTAGGTGAAGTGAAGCAAGCGACATTGGCGATGGTAGCACCAGGTATTGCAGAAGCTCTTATCGCAACTGCAATGGGTCTATTCGCTGCGATTCCAGCTGTAATGGCATACAACCGCTTTAGCAGCAGTGTTGGTAAGCTAGAACATAACTACGCGACTTTCTCTGAAGAGTTCCACAGCATTCTTCACCGTCAAGCGATGGCTGGCAGGGAATAATAGATGGCTGGATACCAACCTAAAAAACGCAAAATGACAGCTGAGATTAACGTCGTACCTTATATCGACGTTATGCTCGTATTGCTGATCATTTTCATGGTGACGTCGCCGTTTGTAACTCAAGGTGTGGATGTCGAACTACCTCAGGCGTCTACTGCGAAGTCAGCGCAAGATTTATTAGGTGATGACAACGCGAGTTTCATTATCGTTGAAGTGAATAAAGACGGCGAGCTTGGCCTAAGCGTTAACGACGAAGAGGTACAGCGAGGTCTATCATTGGAAGACATCATCGTTCGAGTAAAAGCTGAACTGTCTTTGAAACCGAACTCTCCAGTAGCGGTGGGTGGCGATGCTGCAACTCCTTATGCTGAAGTGGTTTTATTACTTGATGAATTAAGCCGTGCAGGTGTGCCAAAGGTTGGCCTTTTAACGGATATAAGGGAATAGCTCCGTAGCATTCATGAAAGCGAATAATAAAAAATCTAACAGTTTCAAAAAGCCGCTTCTTATTTCACTTGGGCTGCACGTAGTCTTATTCGTTGCGCTCATATGGGGAGCGGATTTTACTATGTCTGAACCTAAGCCTACTGGGCAGATGGTGCAGGCTGTAGTTATTGACCCTCAATTGGTTCGTCAACAAGCTCAACAAATTCGTCAACAACGTGAGGCGGCGAGTAAGAAAGAGCAAGAGCGCCTAGACAAGCTTCGACGTGAAAGTGAAAGGCTAGAAAAGAATCGTAAGGCTGAAGAAGAAAACATCCGTAAGCTAAAAGAGCAACAAGCGAAGGATGCGAAAGCCGCTCGAGAAGCAGAAAAACGACGTGTCGAAAACGAGAAAAAACGCAAAGCTGAACAAGCACGTTTAGAGCAAGAGAAGAAGAAAGCTGCTAAAGCAGAAGCAGACCGCAAGTTAAAAGAGGCGGCTCTAGTGAAAGCTGAGAAAGAGCGTAAAGCGAAAGAAGCAGCGATTGCAAAAGCGGAACAAGAACGCGTGGCAAAAGAAAAAGCTGCGCAAGAGGCCGCTGAAAAAGCTCGTAAAGAAAAAGAAGCCGCTGAACGTGCTGAGAAGCAGCGTATAGCGAAAGAGAAAGAAGCCGCCGCTGCAGCTGAGAAAGCGCGTAAAGCAAAAGAGGCGGCAGCCAGAGCTGAGAAAGAGCGTAAACAGCAAGAAGCTGCACTGAATGATATCTTTGCAGGGCTTGAAACTGAAGCGACTCAAAACTCTTCGGCAAGACAACAATTTATTAGTGATGAAGCACAGCGTTACGGTGCAATTTACACCCAGTTGATTCAGCAAAACCTATTGTTAGAAGACAGCTACCGAGGTCGCTCATGCCGAGTGAACCTTAAGCTTATTCCAACAGGATCAAATGCTATTTTGGGTAGTCTAAGCATATTGGATGGCGATAGCCGTCTATGTGCAGCAACTAAGCGCGCGGTGGCACAGGTACAATCTTACCCATTGCCTAAAGACCCTGATATTGTGAAATCACTAAAAGACATTAATTTAACGGTATCACCAGAGTAAAAGGACGAACTTGTGTTAAAGAAACTATTACTGAGTTTTGTTTTTGTAATAGCGACAAGCAGCCAGTTTGCGCATGCAGCACTGGAGCTGGTTATTACAGATGGTATTAACTCTGCACGACCTATCGCTATCGTACCTTTCCGCTGGGAAGGTGCTGAGCCACTACCACACGATGTGTCAGCGGTTATCGCTTCTGACTTACAGCGTAGTGGTAAATTCAGCCCAGTTGCGACAAGCAAAATGCCTCAAACGCCTTACAGCGAAACAGAGGTAAACTTTGATGCTTGGACTAACCTAGGCGTTGATTCACTATTAACTGGTAGCATCACAAAAAATGCCGAAGGGCAGTACGTGGTGAATTACCAACTGATCGATATTGTTCGTGGCCAGTTAACGAAAGGCCAAAGCCGCGCGCTAAGCGATGAAGGTCAATTGGTACTTTCAAAAGATCACGTGTTGTTCAATAAGAAAGCGACCGTACCAGGTAAGCGCCTAAGAGAGTACGCACACCGTATCTCTGATTTGGTATATGAAGAGCTAACAGGTGAGAAAGGCGCGTTTTTAACACGTATCTCTTACGTTGTTGTGAACGACAAAGACAAATACCCGTACCAGCTTCGCGTAGCAGACTACGATGGTTTCAATGAGCGCCTAGTACTTCGCTCTAAGCAACCTCTAATGTCTCCAGCATGGTCTCCAGACGGCAAAAAGCTTGCTTACGTGAGCTTCCAGAATGGCCAAGCTGAAATTTTCATCATGAATATTTACACGGGTGAGCGTGAGAAAGTGACGTCATACCCTCGTCATAATGGTGCGCCAAGATTCTCTCCTGATGGTAAAAAGCTCGCTCTAGTATTGTCGAAAACAGGCAGCCTTCAGGTTTACACACTTGACCTAGCGAGCCGTAAGCTGACTCAAATTACCCGCGGCCGTTCAAATAATACGGAACCATTCTGGCATCCAGACGGTAAGTCTCTTATCTTTACGTCTGATCGTGGTGGTAAACCTCAGATATATAATGTAAATTTGTCAAATAATTCGACATCTCGTATTACTTGGCAAGGTAGCCAAAACTTAGGTGGCCAGATTACCCCTGATGGACGATTCCTGATCATGGTTAATCGCAGCAACTCAGGCTTTAACTTGGCTAAGCAGGATTTGGAAACTGGTGCGGTTCAAGTACTAACAAAAACACTGTTAGATGAGTCTCCAAGTATTGCACCAAATGGAGGTATGGTTATCTATAGCTCTATTTACAACAAGACGAACGTACTATCGATGGTTTCTATCGATGGCCGTTTTAAAGCTAGATTACCGGCTACCAACGGACGTGTAAGAGCGCCTGCATGGTCTCCGTTCCTCTAGGATAAGTCACATATTCTTTTAGCTATTGATAGTGTTAACTATTGTGGCATTTAACTATCTATAGCACTTAGTCGCTGTAGAAACTAAGTTTGATAACGTAAGGAAAAAACGATGCAACTTAATAAAGTTCTTAAAGGCTTAATGATTGCACTACCAGTGATGGCAGTAACGGCATGTAGCTCAACTGATGAAGCAACATCTGCAACATCTGGTACTGAAAGCAACCAAACTACTTCTGGTTCAGAAGGCAACGTAGATACAACTGTTGTAACGCCAATTGACGCTAACGGTCAACTGTCTGAGCAAGAGCTTAAAGAGCAAGCACTACGTGAAACTCAAACAATCTACTTCGCATTCGATAACTCTACTATCGCTGGCGACTACGAAGAAATGCTAGCAGCTCACGCAGCTTACCTAGTTAAGAACGTAGACATGAAAGTAACTATCGAAGGTCACGCTGACGAGCGCGGTACTCCAGAGTACAACATCGCACTTGGCGAGCGTCGTGCACAAGCTGTAGCAAAATACCTACAAGCTCTAGGTGTTCAAGCTGACCAAATCTCTATCGTAAGCTACGGTGAAGAGAAGCCACTTCTTCTAGGTCAATCTGAAGATGTGTACGCTAAAAACCGTCGCGCAGTACTAGTTTACTAATCCTAGTAAGCTATTTAATTGAGGAATTGCCTCATGTTCAGTAACACAAAGCGAGTCATTTTGCTTTCGTTACTGGCAAGTGCAGCGAACACTGCGTTCGCTGCACCAGCTCCAGTATCCGATCTCAATAGCACCGCAACCAATTCAACTTCTTCTTCCTCTCGATCAGCATCTAACGAATCAGATATTGAGCGTTTAGAGCGCCTGCTTCAAAATCGCAATCTTGTTCAGCTTCAAATGCAACAGCAAATGGACGATATGGCACTGGAAATCAGTGAGCTTCGTGGTGAGCTAGAACGCAACAGTTACGATATGAAACAAATGCTAGAGCGCCAACGTGAACTCTTTATCGAGCTTGATCGCGTAAGAGGTGAGGTGAAAGCAGCAGGTACCGCAACGGTAGCAGTAGCCGCGAGCGAAGGCTCTAAAGAAGCTTCTGGTACGTTCAGTACTGATGTTGATGAGCAGACTGCTTATCAAAATGCTGTAGACATGATTCTCAAGCAACGAGACTACACGGGTGCGATTGCCGCATTCCAACAGTTTCAAAAAGACTTCCCAGATTCTACCTTCACACCTAACTCTCATTACTGGTTAGGTCAGCTTTATTTTGCTAAGAAGCAGGATAAAGAAGCTGTGAAGAGCTTTGCCGCTGTTGTGTCGTACAAAGACTCAAACAAGCGAGCGGACGCACTGGTTAAGCTTGGTGACATAGCAGCGCGCAATAACAATGCGGCGCAAGCTAAGAAATATTACCAACAAGTCGTTACCGAGTACCCAAACAGTGCTTCGGCCAAAGTGGCACAAACCCACTTATAAAATCAAATAGAGGTGCTAAGGCGCCTCTTTTTTCTACCCGCTTCAATACCCAATCGTGCTTGCTTACAACCAATCCTTTTTGATCCTCATGCCTGTCCTGTGTAGAATACTCGGATTCTCGGAAGAAGTTGCGTAGAGCAAGAGCAATGAGTCATATACTAGATAAAATCGATACAGTTTACCCGTTTCCGCCTAAGCCAGTTCCACTGAGTGACGCTCAGAAACAGGCCCACATCGCAAACATCAAAAAACTACTTCAAGAAAAAGATGCAGTTCTAATTGCACACTACTACACAGATCCTGAAATTCAGGCTCTGGCAGAAGAAACTGGTGGTTTCGTTGGCGATTCATTAGAAATGGCTAAATTCGGTAACCGTCACTCAGCAAGCACTTTGATCATCGCTGGTGTTCGTTTTATGGGTGAGTCTGCGAAGATCCTTACTCCTGAAAAACGCATTCTAATGCCAACGCTTGAAGCTGAATGTTCATTAGACCTTGGCTGTCCTGCTGATAAATTCACAGAATTTTGTGATGCTCACCCTGACCACACTGTGGTTGTATACGCAAACACTTCTGCGGCTGTTAAAGCTCGTGCAGACTGGGTGGTTACGTCGAGCATTGCTTTGGAAATCGTTGAAAGCCTAGACGCTGAAGGCAAACCAATCATTTGGGGCCCTGACCGTCATTTAGGTTCTTACATCGCGAATCAAACCGGTGCTGACATGTTGCTTTGGCAAGGTGAGTGTATCGTTCACGATGAGTTCTCTGCAGATGCATTGAGAAAGATGAAATCGGTATACCCTGAAGCTGCAATTCTTGTGCACCCAGAATCTCCAGCAAGTGTTGTTGAGCTGGCTGATGCTGTTGGCTCTACTAGCCAATTAATCAAGAAAGCGAAAGAGCTGCCGCATCCACAGATGATTGTTGCGACAGACAAAGGCATTTTCTTCAAGATGCAACAACTGGTTCCTGAAAAAGAGCTGATTGAAGCGCCAACGGCGGGTGCTGGTGCAACTTGTCGTAGTTGCGCACACTGTCCTTGGATGGCAATGAACGGTCTTGAGGCAATTGAAAACGCACTTGAGAATGGCGGTGAGCAACACGAAATCTTCGTTTCTGACGAGCTACGTGTTAAATCGCTTATTCCATTGAACCGTATGTTAGATTTCGCAGAGCAGTTAAACATGCAGGTAAAAGGTAACGCGTAAGCGGCTTACTTATCTGCCTAAATTAAAAACCAGCCTATAGTGCTGGTTTTTTTGTACCTAAAGATAACCTGCTAATATCAATGTTGTGAGCATGTGTCTTTTTCTGATGATTCATCTTGTTGATATCGCGTATTTTTTCTAGCATGTAAGTAAGAACGCAGGATTTGAGGCTTGAATGATAATCTGGTTACAACTCAAACGTTGGATCAAAGCAAACATCTTTGTTTTGAACGGCAAAAACCTACTGGTTACTTTTCTTGGCTATGTGTTTATTTCATGGTCAAGTTTGTATTTGGTGGGTGAGACGGACTTAACCAGTTCGTTTACGACATTCGCGTATTACTTAGTAGTGACCGCTTCGACTGTAGGGTATGGCGACTTATCACCGACGACAGAAGCGGGTCGATGGATTGTCATTCTATTTGTGATTCCGGGTGGACTGAGCCTGTTTGCTGCGTTACTCGGTAAGGTTGCCACAGAAGGTGTTGAATATTGGCGAGCTGGCTTGTTAGGAAAAAGGAGAGTACGAGTGGAAAATCATATTTTAATGTTGGGGTGGAATGAGCAAAGAACCATTCACCTTATCCGTATGCTCCAGCATGAAGAGACGGGTAGGCGTCCAATTGTGTTATGTACGCGTTCAGACATTGAAAACCCACTCCCTGGTGAAATCAGTTTCGTTAAGGTGAATAGCTACACTGATGGTAAAGAGATGGAAAAGACGGGGATTGAATCAGCCAGCTGTATTCTGATTGATAACCCTGAAGATGATATTACTTTATCTGCTGCACTTTACTGTGCCAACCGAAACCCAGAAGCGCATCTGTTGGTTTATTTTAAAGATGAAGCATTGAGTGACCTGCTACATAAACATTGCCCGAACTCTGAGTGTATTCCTGCGGTAGGCGCGGAGATGCTAGCAAAGGCCGCGGTCGATCCGGGATCCAGCGCGCTGCACCAAGAGCTGCTTAGCTCGACGAGAGGTATGACGCAGTATTCGACTTACTACCCTCAAGATGCCGAACCTGTGACTGTGGCGCCAATTTTCTCTGTGTTTAAAGAGAAGTATCAAGCGACGTTGATTGCGATAGACTCTGGAAACGGTATTGAGCTCAATCCAGAATTGGATCAAGTCGTCAGTAGCGGTACTAAGTTGTTCTATATTGCCGATGAGCGTATCGACGACTTTGATTGGAAAGGCTTTTAAGTCGCGACTCTTTTTGATGTGAGCGCTTTTCGTGTACTAGAGTGTTTCGCCTTACTGGACATTTTTGCATTAAAAGAGGCCTCATCATGAGGCCTTTTGCTGTTTGTTTCGTAGTTTCTGTTGATTACTTTTATTGAGCTTCAGCCAGTGCAATACCACGCTGAGTTAGACCACAAAGCATTACAGGAACTGCATTGAAGATCTCTTCAAACTGCTCTAGGCCTTCGATACCTTGTTCGGCAAGGGTTGCGATTGAAGTTTCTGGATCGTAGAGCATGCTCAGAGAAAGTAGAACACCGCCAACCAGAGCGTTGTCTTCGCTATCTTCAGGCATTAGCGTTTCCCAATCATCACGAGCAATCTGCCAGCCTTGAAGTAAGCCTTCACAGAAATCACGAGCAGCAGTGTTAACCACTTCCTCTTCGTCTAATTGACAAGCTTCAGGCCAAACCCAAGTGCCTTCGATTAGTTCGGGACGAGTTTTGTTCCAAAGTGCAATGATCACTTCAATGTAGCTTTCTAGTTGCTCGCCATCAGTGAAAGGAGCGACTTCTTCGCCACCCCAAAGGAACGGTAGCCACTCATGCGGGGTTAACACATTAGGCGCTGCAGCCATTGCAGTGACAAAGCCCATGGTTTTGTGTTCTGTGATTAGCTTTCCTTCCAACTCTGGAAGCGCAAGAATATCTTGTAAAGTCAAAGTGAGGTACCGTAAAAGGGAACATATTTGCGCTTATAGTACCAATGAACTTGTGCCAATCAAGCTTCAATCTAAAAAGGCTTGATGTCGTTGAGGATAAACACTAGGTTTAACAGAAAAGAAAACAATAAAAGAATTATGCAGATACGGTCGTCTTTAAAGAAAAAAAGCATGGTAGCGCTTGGGTTATACCTTGCAATGTTTATCGCTATTGTCGGTAGCGTCACGTATTACGTCGTAGAATCTCCTGTGCGCGCCAAACTGCAACAGAACCTCGACTTACGTACGCAACTACTGTCTTCGCTGATTACAGAGCCACTCAGTAGCTCTCAAGGTTTTGTTGATAGTCTAGTTGGCTTTGCACAGGCGCACCGTAAAGGCGAAGATGTTATCCCTCTGTTTAAGTCGATGTTAGCCGCGAGTGACGACACCATCGTCAGTGCTGGCATTTGGCCAGAACCTTATGCGTTAGACCCCGACAAGCTCTTAAACAGTTACTTCTTCAACAAAGCTGACGATGGAACCATCGACCAGCTGTTTTCTTACAACAACCCGAAAAATGCCCCTTATCACGAAGAGTATTGGTATACCTCGGTGGTCGATGAACCTCAGGGAACTATCTCATGGAGTGACGTCTACATTGATCCTTACACGCACGTGCGAATGATCACTGCGTCTTCGCCGTATTACTACGATGGTACCTTTGCAGGTATCGCGACGGTGGATCTCTCTTTGGAAGAGTTACTGGGTTTTATTAAGAATCACGCAGAAGAGTATAACCTTGGTATTACCTTGAGAGACAAGCTCAACCAAGTGCTGGTTTCTCATAACTTTAACCTTGTCGAAGGGATCTACATTAGTAGTAATCAATTCGGTGAGTTTGGTTGGCAAGTCGATGTCGTTAACTCTAAATCGCGGGTAGCAGATGAAGTATTTCGTCAGGTGATGAGTATCGAAGGTGGTATTGTGCCCTTGTTACTACTGTGTGTGATGGCGGGTTACTACTTACTTAACCGTTATTTAATCAGTCCCATCACCAACATTGCCACTCAGGTCAACAGTTCAAAAGCCGGTGAAGTGATTGATGTAGATTATTCGAGTCATGATGAGATCGGTCACCTGATCAAAACCTTCAATGAGAAGACGGTATACCTCGAAGCTGAAAAAGTGAAAGCGCAAGCATCAACCAATGCAAAGACTGCTTTCCTTGCGACCCTGTCACACGAAATTCGTACCCCGATGAATGGCGTTTTGGGTACCGCGCAAATTCTGTTAAAAACCCCGCTTAATGCTGAGCAAGAGAAGCACCTTAAGAGTCTGTATGAATCAGGCGATCACATGATGACCTTGCTGAATGAAATCTTGGACTTCTCTAAGATTGAGCAGGGTAGGTTAGACCTTGATGAGACGCGCTTCCCACTGGATTCGATCATCGGCAGTATCAACAGTGTTTACTACACATTGTCTTCTGAGAAAGGACTCCAATTTAAGGTGTACTCGGAAGTGCCTTCCGGTCGCTGGTACTTCTCCGACAAAGCACGCTTGCGTCAAATTCTATTTAACCTCTTAAATAACGCAGTGAAGTTCACCTCGCGTGGTTTTGTTGAGGTTTACCTTAAAGAGATAGTCGAAGGCAGCGATACTTACCTCAGCATTCGAGTTCGTGATACCGGCATCGGTATATCGAAAGAGGCGCAAAAGCGCATTTTCAAACCGTTTGAACAAGCGGAGTCTTCGACGACCAGGCGTTTTGGTGGTACAGGCCTTGGGTTAGCGATTGTAAAGAAAATCACTCAGCTAATGGATGGCAACATTACCGTCACCAGTGAAGAGGGGATAGGCACGAGCTTTGATGTAAGATTGAAAATTCAACCTTGTCAGCCTGGTGAAATAGAGAGCTTGCCACATAAGAAGTTAGATTACTCTGGCTTGAAGGTGCTGATCGTTGAGGACAATCGAACCAACACGGTAATCATTGAGACCTTTATGAATAGCAAGGGCTTTACTTGCAAGAGCGTTGAAAACGGTGAACTGGCAATACAGGCGCTTGTTGCTGAGCGATTTGATCTCGTGTTGATGGATAACCACATGCCAGTCATGGACGGCGTAGAATCAACAACAGCCATTCGAGCGTTAATTGGTGAAGTGTCTTCTGTTTTGATATTTGGTTGTACGGCTGATGTCTTCAAAGAGACTCGTGAGCGCATGCTTGGGGCTGGAGTCGATTACATTATCGCTAAGCCGATTGATGAGCGTGAACTTGATGATGCCTTGTTCCGTTACTCTAACAAGCTCTATCAATATCATGAAACCAAAAGCCAGAATGAGAACGGGTCTTTGGGGGAGCCTGTGAGCTTAAATAGTCATGATGCAAACCTTAATAAAAATAAGAGCCCAAGCCGCTCACTACCGAAACCTGATCTGCGCAACAAGGACAATACCGAAGAGCTACTCGTGACACTCTATGTCGCGTTAGAAGACAATAACCTAGAGCTGATTCAATCAGCGTTAGAAAGCCTGCGTAAGCATGTCGAACCTATGGACAATGCTGAGCTTTCTCGCCAAGTTGATAAAGCATTAGAACAGGTTTCTTTAGGCGCTCCGCCGACTCAAGATGTGATCAACATAATTACCGTCAACCTGCCTATGGCATAGGTGTTGTTTAATTACGGAAAGTTAATGACGAAATGGCTGAATTATAACCTTTTTGTAATTTTTTAGTGGAAGTGACTGGTTTTTAAATGGTTTTTGGTTGTTAATTTACAACTTGATTTTTAATTTGAAATGTATGACTGCTAATCTTGTGTTTTAATAGCGACATTATCTGGTAGGGTGCGAAAGTGCCTTGTTTATATGTTGCTAAATCACTAAATAGGTAGTGATATATTTTAGGTTTGACGCTAAATGAAGTCTCGTGGTCCATTTTGTATTCGTAACGCAGCGGCGGATACATTTGCTATGGTAGTTTTTTGTTTTATCTCCGGCATGATCGTAGAAGTGTTCATCTCTGGTATGACGTTCGAGCAATCTCTTGCTTCTCGAACGCTGTCGATTCCGGTAAACATTGCGATTGCATGGCCTTATGGCGTGTTCCGTGATTGGTTCTTGCGTAATGGTGCAAAACTTTCACAAAGCTCGTTGATGAAAAACCTCTCTGACTTAATGGCTTACGTGTTATTCCAGTCTCCAGTGTATGCTGGTATTTTGTTAGCTGTTGGTGCTTCAAGTGACCAGATCGTGACTGCGGTAACCAGTAACGCTGTGATCTCTTGTGGTATGGGCGTATTGTACGGTTACTTCTTAGATATGTGCCGTAAGTGGTTTAGAGTTCCAGGTTACTATCAACAAGCTTAAGAAAAGCAACAAGCTTAAGAATAGCGATAGCATCAAATTTGGTTTGTTTTTGATCTAATGAGTTAATTTGTAATCGAACAAACTTAAAAAGGCACTTTTTTTGATAATGCCCCTTGACCAAAGCAAGCAGAATCAATAAAGTAGCGCCTCGTTGAGTGACGAGCTCAACACAATTTGTGGAAGGATGGCTGAGTGGCTTAAGGCGCTCGCCTGGAAAGCGAGTATACGTTTATAGCGTATCTGGGGTTCAAATCCCCATCCTTCCACCACTATTCTAAACCCCAGCAGAAATGCTGGGGTTTTCTCGTTCTTGGGCACCTAAATTTTTACACATTCTTCCTTTCGAAACATTACTTTCTCAAGTCCTTTTGTGTTCGTCACCCCCACTGTTTATGTTGAAGCATTTTGCTCCAGATTAGCGATTGATGTCACCGATAAACGCTTGATTTATTGTCATGAATCTACAAGATTTAGAGTAAGCAACATTATGAATAATCTTAACTCTTAGGAATCTATCTCATCATGACAGAAACCCTCGTTTCTCCAATGCTCTCCTTTACCATTGCGATCTCATTGCTGTTCATTGGTAAAGGCTTAATCGAGCGCTCTGAAGTATTAAGGAAGTATTCACTACCAGAGCCAGTTATTGGTGGCTTTGTTTGTGCTGCTATCGTCGCTGCGCTTTACTATCTCTTTGAAATCCAAATCACCTTTAGCCTCGATGTTAGAGACTTTCTGCTTCTCTACTTTTTTGCTGGTATTGGTCTTCAAGCTGACATTAAGACGTTGGTAAAAGGTGGGCGGCCGCTGTTTATCCTGCTCTGTTTGGCGTCGACTTTTATCGTTCTTCAAAACGTGGTGGGTATGGCTGTCGCATCGGGTTTTGGTATGGATGCGAAAGCGGGTTTGCTGTCAGGTTCTATTAGCTTGATTGGCGGTGTCGGTACAACCCTAGCTTGGGCGCCAATGTTTGTCGAAGAGTTTGGTATTTCGAATGCGTTGGAGCTTGGTGTGGCGTCCAACACGGTTGGTTTAATCGCAGCCTGTGTCATCGGTGGTCCGATTGCCAACTACCTTCTTAACAAACACAAAGTGAGCCCTTCAAATGAAGAGGAGGTAACGGTTGGTGCATTCCAAGAGAGTGAAACCAAAACTGAGCTTAGCCACTACGGCGTTTTATGGGCATGGTTGATTCTAAACCTGACACTTATGCTAGGTTATAGCTTAAGTGAAGTTATTGAATCAATGGGCCTAAAACTGCCTCTATTCGTAAGCTGTTTAATCGCAGGTATCTTAATCGGAAACGTTGGTCGGGCTTTGTTCAAGAAGCGTCGCACACAAGAAAAAATTGCCCAAGGTCGCAAAGGGTTGGCAATGATCTCCGATATCTGCCTGGGCATGTTTTTAACCATGGCATTAATGGGACTCCGCATTTGGGATCTTGACGGGCTGTTTGGCTATATCTCTGTGGTTATGAGCATCCAAATTCTACTTTCGCTGCTGTTTACCATCTTTGTCGTTTATTACTTGATGGGAAGAAACTACGATTCAGTGGTGATATGTTCTGGCTTCGGAGGCATCACTTTAGGTTCGACTGCAACAGCGATTGTAAACATGACTGCCGTGACTCATCGTTACGGTGCGAGCCCACAAGCATTTATCGTCGTGCCTCTAGTGTGTGGCTTCTTTGTCGATTTGATTAATGCGCTGGTGATCAGTTTCTTTGTTGGGATGTAGTATTTCTCTGGTCTATCTTGTTAAACAAAAAAGCCTAGCGTTGAAGCTAGGCTTTTTTCTATCTATGTTTTTCTTCTTTATTGATGTACTTCGTCTTCGACCAAATGTATGTTCAATTCCGATGGCAGCTGAGTGTTGTTTGTGTAGATGCGGTCAAAATCATTCAGTGACGCTACCTTCAGAGCAGCAAACCGACCCCATTTACTAGCATCTGCGACTAGCCAACTTTCACGGCTGTTCTTTATGATTGACTTGGATAGGTCAGCTTCAACTTGTTCATGCTCCATGGCGAAATGACTGTCTGTTACTGAACCACAACCACAGATGCCTATGTCTGCTTCAAAGTCAGAGAAGAAGTGGACCACGCTGCTGCCAACCATATCTTGATGCTCTCGTCTGAACAAACCACCTGCCAAATACACTTCAATCTGCTCATTTGCCTCAAGGATACGAGCGACCTGAAGGTTATTGGTGATCACTCGCAGCGCTGGCTTTGCTAATAAGTACTGTGCGATTCGAGTGACGGTCGTACCAATGCCCATCATGACCGTTGAGCCTTCAGGTATCGCATCGGCAACTGCTATAGCAATACTGTCTTTTGTTTCTGACTCAACGCCAGCGCGGAATCGATAACTCGTGTTCGTGAGCGTAGTAGGTAGGCTCACGCCTCCGTGCACTCTACGCGCTAGACCTTGCTCACACAGGTGGTTTACGTCACGACGAATGGTTTGAGTGGTAACAGAAAACAACTCGGCTAAGTGGTCGATCTGAATATCTTGGTTAGCTTTAAGCGTTGCGAGTATTTCTTTCTGGCGATGGTTCAGTTCCATAGAAGCCCACTAAAATTGGTTTGGTTCGTCAGTGATGATGTTATCGACGCCTAGGTTGAAATATTTAGCCGCCAATTGTGGATCGTTCAGGGTCCATATTTTCAGAACTGCGCCTGAAGCTTTGATCGCTTTTGCTGTTTTCTCATCAAGGATGCGGTGATCAATATGAATGCTGTACAGATCAAGTGATCGAAGGGACTCCAGGCTGAAATCGTTCCACACTTCGCAGATAAAACCACGTTTAACCTCAGGCATCATTTGCTGGCAAAGACTTAGCGCTTCTTTTTTGAAGCTTGAGATGAGCAGTTTTTCAATAGGGAACTGCTTTTGCTCAACCAGTGCGATCACTGTTTCAACTAGCGGCTGAATAGCCTTATCGTCATAAATTTTGATCTCAAGGTTCAGAGTTACATCAAGTTCTAGGCATTTATCGAACGCTTCGCTCAAAGTAGGAATCGTGGTCCCCGCGAACTCGCTACCAAACCAACTACCAGCATCTAACGTCTTGAGTGTAGTTAAGTCTAAATCGGCGATATTACCCGTTCCGTTAGTACAACGATTGACTGTCTTGTCATGAAAAACCATAGGGATGCCATCAGCGCTCAACTGGGTATCAATTTCAATCCATTTAGCACCAGCTTTCGCTGCGTGTTCAATACTCACTAACGTATTTTCAGGTGCTAAAGAAGCGGCACCGCGGTGGCCTGTGATCATAATTCAATCTCGATGTTCATTTGAAAATTCAGGAAACAGTAGCTCCACTTTATTACAGATTTATTAACTCTCCACCATATTGCGCTGTTTTAAATGAGAACTAGTTAAAAAGAGTTGGATAGAGTTTGTACAATAGTGAGACCTTATACTCACTATGTTCAAATTGCTAAGATAAATGTTCATATGAATGTAATAATTCACTCACATACTCTACGAAAACTTAATAACACCCTCTATATTTAGAAAACGATAGCCACATAAAGGTGATGAAAAATGAAAAAGCTATTAGGTACAGTAATTATGGCGGCAACGCTGCTTGTTGGTTGTGGTGAAGCTGACAAGGCTGGTTCTGAAGCTAAAGACGAGCCGATCAATATCAACATGAGCCTTGTGTTCACTCAAAATGAGCTGCTTACACAAGAGTTAATCAAAGCGACCGACAAAATTCGAGAAAGAACTGATGGCTCGGTAAACATTAAAGTTTTCCCTGGTGGTCAATTGCCTGTTTACAAAGATAACTTGGAGCAAGTGGTTAACGGTGCTAACTGGATTGCCGTAGAGGATTTGACTTATCTAGGTGATTACGTGCCTGACTTTGCTGCACTGGCAGGTCCAATGCTGTACAACACCTACGATGAATATTTAGCGATGATGGACACTGACTTCGTGGCTGGCCTTAAAGCTAAAGCGGAAGAGAAGGGCATCAAAGTATTAAACGCAGACTACATGTTTGGCTTCCGCCACATGATCACCAATAAAGAGATTGTTAACTCTGATGACATGAAAGGCATGCGTATTCGTGTTCCACAAAGTCAGCTGTTCATCAGTACACTTTCAGCAATGGGCGCAGCTCCAGCTTCTCTTCCATTCCCTGAGACCTACGCAGGCGTTCAGCAAGGCGTTGTCGACGGTCTTGAAGGTTCTATCCTGACCATGTACTCAACCAAGATCTACGAAGTGGCTAAGAACATGTCTTTGACTAAGCACTTCCTTGGCACTGTGGGTATCTACATTTCACCAACGCTTTGGGATAAATTTACGCCAGAGCAACAACAGATCATCAACGAAGAGCTAGAGGCTGGTGCTGAATCTAACACTGCTGAGCTAGTTAAACTGGATGTTGAATACACTCAGAAACTTGAAGAGTTAGGTGTTACTTTCAATGAAGTGAATTCTGAAGAGTTCAACCAGTTGACGGCAGATGTGTACAACCAGTTCCCAAGCTGGAGTGAAGGCATACACGCGACGATCATGAAAGAGCTAGAAACGATCCGAGCTGCACAGTAGTTCTGCATAAATTAATTAGTTAATGATTACGGCCTAAATATTCTTAGGCCGTTTTATTCCTGAAATACCCACGTTGTATTAGGTATTTCGCTGGAGAAGTCTTTTGTTTTTATTGAAAAATATTGAAGAAATCCTCGCTTCTATCGCTATTTCGATCACCGTTTTGGTTGTTATCGTTAACGTCGTGTTGCGTTATGGATTTGGCTTTGTTGTTCCGTGGAGTGAAGAGCTGTCGGTTATTTGCTTCATTTGGGCTGTCTACTTAGGGATTAGCTCCTGTTACAAACACAAGCTTCACATGGGTGTGGATGTGGTGGTTGCCATGCTGCCAGAAAAAGCAAAAATCCCATTTAGATTGTGTGTTTCCGTTTTCCTACTGGCTCTGAACATTTTAATGGCGGTTCTGAGTTATCAATATCTCATGTTATCTAACAAGGTAACGCCGGTCATGGGCGTATCATATTTTGTTATCAATGGCGTGTTGTTGCTTTGTTTCTCATTGATGGCGATCCACACCGTTCGATTTATCGCGAACGATGTCGCTTCTCTAAAGCGCTCTTCTAAGTAGGTACGATTCATGGAAAGCTATCTTCCAATCCTTATTCTGTTTGCTCTGTTTCTTTTGAACATCCCCATCGCGTTTTCTCTGATTGCATCGGCGATGGTTTACTTTCTTTTTATCAATGACTCTATTCCGGTGAGCTTGGTGATGCAGCGCTTTATTAGTTCTGCTGAGTCTTTTCCGTTGTTGGCCATCCCGTTCTTTATCATGGTGGGTTCGGTGATGAACTATGCGGGGATCAGTAAGAGCTTACTCGCTTTTGCTGACTCGATGATTGGCCATAAAACCGGTGGTTTGGCTCAAGTGAATGTGGCATTGAGTACTCTGATGGGTGGTATCTCTGGGTCGGCAAACGCGGATGCGGCGATGCAGTCGAAGATTCTTGCTCCTGAGATGACTAAGCGTGGGTATGATTTGCCATTCACAGCCGCGGTAACAGCTGCGTCATCAAGTATCAGCCCTGTGATTCCACCGGGTATTAACCTAATCATCTTTGCTTTATTAGCGAACGTGTCAGTCCATCAAATGTTTATAGCGGGTTACGTGCCGGCATTTTTGATGGCGCTGTCGCTGATGGTGACAATCGCGTTTATTGCTCGTAAGCGCCGTTACAAACCGTCACGCTCTGAGCCAGCTTCTGCCAGAGAGCGTTTTCACTACTTCTTGAAAGCGATTCCGGCACTGTTGATCCCGTTCGGCATTATTCTGGGTATGCGTTTTGGCTTGTTCACGCCTACTGAAGCGGGTGCGATTGCCGTATTACTTTGCGCGATTATTGGCATCTTTGTTTATCGTCAACTGGGCTTTCGCCATATCCCGCTGATCATGCGTGAAACAGTGCAGGGCACTAGTAGTGTCATGTTCATCATTATTGGCGCCATGGTCTTCGGCTACTACATGACGCTAGAACAGATCCCACACAATGTTGCTTCGGCTCTGATTGAGCTGACAGACAACAAGCTCGTCTTGCTGTTGTTGATTAACGTGCTGCTGTTAGTGGTTGGCATGTTCATCGAAGGTGGCGCCGCGATGATCATACTCACGCCATTACTATTGCCAGCTGTGCTTAACCTAGGCGTTAACCCGGTTCACTTCGGTATTATCGTGATTGTGAATATCATGATTGGTGGTGTGACTCCGCCATTTGGCTCGATGATGTTTACGGTTTGCTCGATTTTAAAAGTTCGTATGGTCGACTTCGTAAGAGAAGTGGCTCCGTTGTTGCTAGCACTACTCACGGTTCTGATGCTGCTGACTTTCTCTGAAAGCTTAGTGATGTTTTTACCGAATTTGCTTTAACACTGTTTAGTGATTGATTATTTAGAGGTGTAGAAATGAATTCGGTATCGAATGAATTGAACCAAAATTGGAAAAAGATAGATTGGGTGTTAACCGATGTGGATGATACCTTAACGTGGCAAGGTCAATTGCCGCCTGAAACCTTGATCGCTTTAAGTAAGTTACGTGACTCGGGCAAGAAAGTGGTTGCGGTAACGGGCGCTTGTGCAGGTTGGTGTGATCATATTGCTCAGCTGTGGCCTGTTGATGCGGTTCTCGGTGAGAATGGCGCCTTCATTATGGAAAAGAAAAACGGTTATCTGACATTGCGCTCTGATATTCCTTTGCCAGAAGTCAGTACTAATCAGAGCAAACTGAAAGAACAAGTCTTAGCTATTTTGAGCGATTATCCAGAGCTCAGTTTAACGCTCGATCAGTCGTACCGCTTGTGTGAAGTTGCGATAGACATCGGTCAAAACCGTCCTAAAGTCGATGATGCGATTATTGAAGAGATAGTTTCAAAGATTCACGCGTTAGGTGCACATGCCACAGCAAGCTCTATCCACATTAATGCTTGGTATGGTGAACACTCTAAGAAAGCAACATCGACTGCTTTTCTCAAAGAGAAGGGGCTATCTGACCAAGAGATCGTCGAGCGTAGTTGCTATGTCGGTGATTCGATGAACGATCAATACATGTTTGAAATTTTGCCGAACAGTGTCGGTGTGGCTAATATTCAGCATTATTGGGAACGACTAGAGCATCACCCATCAGTAGTGATGAGCGAGCCCGGCGGATACGGTTTCTCAGAGTTTGTCGATAAGCTACTTGCTTTAAAATAAGTAGCTTCACTTTTTCTAGTGGGTAGATGAAGTTTGTAAGGTTAAGGCTTAAATTAAGAGGAGTGGCGACTCCTCTTTAGGCTTGAAATAACTAGCAATTAAGTTATTAAATACTAGTTCTCGTAGCTTTGTTCGCAATCATCTACTACAACATTATTAACATGGCAGTATGACGAGTTCGTTCCATCCGCATGGTGCTCGGTTACTTTGGTCGGTGAGGTTAAATTTAGGTCTAATGAGGTTTTATTAAAGCTTCGAAACATACTTGTCTGAACGATGTCACCATAAGTGTTGTAATCTTGGTGAGATTTCCAAACTTCGAAGGCACTATTTAGGTCGTTTGTATCAAAATCAGAGCTGTAGTAGGTCAGTGTATCGAGACTGTCAGAATCAATTTTTCCTGCAAATAAGGTAGGGTGCAACACCGTACCTTGTTCGCTTCGATAAATTGACTCCTGCATCGTATTTTCTTCGTTGTTTATGGTCTTGGCAATAACACTTTCATTAAGTTCGTTAGCTCTGTTTTGTACTTGCTCACGACAATCTTCAATGCTTGTCGTATTGTATATGAATGCAGCAACTGAATATCCGCGCGCGTCATCTTTTTCTTGTAAAGCCTCATTTGCGATGCTGCAGTAAAAGTTTTCGTTACCAGGTTCCCACTTCTGAATACCTTGTTCTGGAGCTGAGAACATGTTGCGTGACATCGCTAGGAAGTTGGTTTTGATTAAGCCTTCCTCCTTCTGCTCTGCGGCTTCTTTATAATCTACGAGACCTAGTTGTTCTTCTAGATCATACGAATACAGCCATGTCGTTTCTTCCCAGTTTCCTTCTTCAGATTGAATAAACTCGAGGCGGTACCACGTTGTTGCTTCTGAGTTCTCGTAAGCATCCGTTGGCCAATCAGGGCTTGCAAGGAAATACTCAACGTATGCATAGTCGTAGCCTTCTTTTGAAATATCACTTGTTTCGTCATAGCTCTTTTGAAGGCCTGGGACTAGATTTTGCGCGAGTAAGTGTAATTCTTCATTATTAGTCTCAACATAATCACTGTAAAGTTCATCTACAGTAATGTTGTAGCGGTACGCAACCCGTAATTCTTGCTCTTCGACGCGGTTGATTATGTCACCACGTAGTTCCTCGTTATGAAGTAATGCGGTGCAAGTCGGTGATTTATCTTCGGCAGTTAAATCACGCTGAATCCCAACCCACACAATGGTTGATAGAGGCGTAACGGCCAGAATATCGCTATCGCTCGTGGTTGCTATAGAAGGTGGGTAGGTAAGTTGATAGGGTTCTGTGATAGGGTTATCTGGGTAGTCACTGTCAATTGCTCCAATAGGCACATCGATCACAGTAGCGGCATACTGTTGGCACTGCGCTTGTTCATTGGAAAGGTTGAAATCGTATTGCCCCTGTTCATCTGTTGTGTCGGATGGCTCACCTTTATCTAGGATACCGTTGGCATTAATGTCTAGAAAGGCGGTTGCACCCTGAATATACCCATCGATTGCTTTTCCCGACATGGTTATGGCCTGATGGGGACTATCTAATGACGAACTTTCACTACCACCACATGCCGTAATTATCACAGCTCCAGATATAACCAACAAAAATTTAGTTGTATTCACGGTATTCCCTTATTTGAATTATGTATTAACAGAATACCATTTGGGGATTTTCACAAATCTTTATAAAAAAGAAATTAAAGTGGCGATATTTGCTTTATCAAGCTCAAGTCAAAGGGCTTAATTCCTTTGGCTTTTAAGTGATTTAGCGCACAAGCTAGGAGGTGGAAGCATGGTATGAATATATTGGGATACATGTCTTACTAAAACTATGAGACGCTTGTGTTGTGTCAGTCGAATCACAAGGAAGTTGCATGCATCACTTTAATCTTCGTGCGCTTGAGTATCTGAATGCGTTATCAAAATATGGGTCACTGCGTAAAGCATCTAAGATGATGAACGTTGACCCTGCGGCAATGAGTAGAATGCTGACGCAGCTTGAAGCACAAGCAGAAATGAAGGTATGGGAACGCAATAATCGTCAATCACTGTTGACTGAGGCGGGCAACGAGTTATTGAACTATTACCGCTCCATCGTTCGCAGTGAAACGGCGGTGCTGGCTCGCCTAACCAAGCTGAAAAACCTCAAGGGTGGTAACGTTAGTATCGCGATTGGGGAAGGGTTTATCACAAACTTGGTCTCTAAACCGATGCAGACTTTCATGGCTCGTTACCCTGATATCAATTTATCGATCGAGATAGCCGGTGCATTGGATGCGGTGAAAATGTTGGAAGATCAACAGATTGATTTTGCGATTACCTATGCGTCTGCTCCTCATCCTAAACTGCATTCACACGTCGAACGTAGCCACCCTTTAGAGCTTATCGCTCCAAAAGGGCACGTATTAACTACCCGACAAGCACCAGTGACACTTCAAGATGTAAGAGAGGCTTCTGTTGCTTTGATCGATAACTCGACAGGTATGGGGAGGCTAGTAAAGCAAGCCGAACAAAACTCTCATCTCACTTTGCAACCTAAGCTTCAAACTAACTCTGTTACCGCACTCACTAACTTTGTTTCGGCAGGCCTAGGCGTGACCTTTATGCCTAAGCTCACTGTGCTTGATGAGATCAAATCGGGACAAATTGAAGTGGTTGCGACCGAGTTAGACACCTTCTCTAAAGCGACGGTGAAAGTTCAATCTCTCAAAGGCCGTGCACTCTCATTGCAAGCCGAAACCTTTTTAGACTTTCTCATCGAGAACGCCACATTCTTAAGTCATGATGCTCACAATATCTAAATAGATCAGGGTTGGTGAAACGCAGAGTCCTACTCTTGGCTCAACTTGTTACTACCAGTGAGCTTCTTTGTTGGGTGAGGCTACTCTGTGGGTCCACTCAATGTCTTGTGCTCGGAAGCCCTTCAACATCACACTTCCAAAACTCATTCTCCCGACCCTCCACTAAATTGACTTTTTATCAACGCATGTTGGATTGTTAAGTCAACGCTTGATGAATACGTTACAAACTATTAACGACAGATGTTTCAACAGGCAGTAAGGCTCGGCTGTGTGGCGAGTGAAGGGGAATATAGAATGGAAGTAATTGTAATTGGCAGCGGTGTTATTGGCTTGACCAGTGCTTGGTATCTGGCGAAAGAGGGTCACTCAGTAACGGTTATCGACCGCCAAGATAGCAGTGCTAAAGAGACCAGTTTCGCGAATGCCGGACAAATTTCTTATGGCTATTCTTCACCTTGGGCAGCGCCGGGTATTCCGTTGAAAGCGATGAAATGGCTCACTCAAGAACATGCTCCCTTGAAAGTGAAGCCATCACTTTCTCCAGAGTTGGTGGCTTGGGCGACTAAGATGCTCGCTAACTGTAACGAAGCCAAATACGCTGTGAATAAGTCTCGCATGTTGAGAGTGGCAAACTACAGCCGAGACTGTCTAACCCATCTTCGAACCAGTGAAAATTTGGCATACGAGGGCAGGCAGAAAGGCACCTTGCAGGTATTCAGAAGCGAAAAGCAACTAGACGCGATTCAGCAGGATATGAAGCTACTAACAGAAAGTGGCATCGAGCACTCGCTGTTTGGTGTTGATCAGTGCCTATCGGTTGAACCGGGATTAGCTGACGTGAAAGACAAGCTGGTGGGCGGCTTATACTTACCTCATGATGAAACGGGAGATTGTCACCAATTCTGTTTAGCTCTGACTGAGAAAGCTAAGGCGCTTGGTGTTCAGTTTGTGTTTGATACGGAAGTACTTAAGCTGAACCGTAAAAATCAAGATATTCAGAGCATTACCACGACCCAAGGAGAGTTCAGAGCGGACGCTTACGTGGTGGCCTCGGGAAGTTATTCTCGAGATCTACTTAAACAAGTCGACTTGTCGATTCCTGTTTATCCAGTGAAGGGCTACTCTTTGACATTGCCAATTGTTAGTGCGGATAAGTCACCAACATCAACCGTTATGGATGAAACCTATAAGGTGGCGATGACGCGTTTTGATGATCGAATTCGTATTGCAGGGACCGCAGAGCTTGCTGGTTTCAATTACCTGATTCCTGAAAAGCGCAAAGCGACGATTGATATGGTGATAAAAGACCTGTTCCCGCAGGCGGGGGACTTCTCTAAAGCAGAGTACTGGACTGGCTTGAGGCCGATGACGCCAGATGGCACGCCTATCATCGGAAAGACGCCAATTAAGAATCTATTTACCAATACTGGTCATGGAACCTTGGGATGGACGATGGCGTGTGGTTCAGGAAAGTTGTTAGCGAGTGTAGTTAGTGGCTCAAATAGCGATATTCAATCAGACGACCTGAGCATCCACCGTTACATGTAACTCATCAAAAAACGTGTACACACCAATTAGCCCATGCTTAGCTATAAGCATGGGCTAACTAGGTTTTAGTGTTTCAGTTTATCTGGTGGTGGTCTCTAATACATGAGTGAATCGCTGCCACGATTTTTGGTCAGCTTCATTCTGGTAATTATTGGAACCAAACACTGTGAACGCATGAGGGGCTCCGCTGTAGGTGATCATCTCATGAGGTACTTTGGCTGATTCCAGTTCAGCGGCAAGGCTGCCAAAATCCTGCATTGATATCATGGCGTCAGCCGTTCCATGGAACACGACAACTGGCGCTTTGGTTTGTGAGTAGTTTTGTCCTTGCGGTGTCGATAGACCACCGTGGAAGGTGACATTAGCTTTGGATGGAATTCCTGCTCTCGCGGCTTCTAATACGGCAGCGCCACCAAAACAATAACCCATCATTACGTTGTTATCTAAGTTACCGCCAAGCCTTTGCGCTTCCATAGCGCCAGCATTAAGTAGTGCGCGCATTTTTTCACGATCTTTATACAACTCGCCCGTGTGTTGCTTTTTATCTTTCACTTCTGTTGGGCGAATGTCTTTTCCAAACAGGTCGATAGCAAACACGTTGTAACCCAGTTCGTTGAGCATCTCAGAACGCTTTTTCTCGTAGTCAGTCAAACCATCCCAATCGTGTATCAAAAGTACGAGGGGGGCTTGATCGCTGGCTTCACTCCAATAACCTTCATACTCCATACCATCTACCTGGTAGATGACGTTTTCTCCAGAGTGTGCTGCAAAAGGAAGCAAAACCGAAAACAGACCTAGTGTAGTAAGTGCTCGCATACATTAATCCTTCCGGTGACGAGTGGCAATCCAATGGAAAGTATAGATAAGGTTATGATTCTCGCCAGATTGTCAGTTTGGCTTTGATGGGTAAAGCAAGAAGGATTACTGTATTAAACGGAAGAAACTTATACGGAAGACACAATCACAGTAAACCGTCACTGTGATTGTTCGAATAACAGGTTTAGGAGATTTGAACCATTACCAAGCAGGTGATGCGCTGCTATCGCTGTTAGAACCAGTTGTCTTTATATCAGGATACTTGCGTTGGTAGCGCGGTAACATTGACTCGTTTCCTAAGATGCCCCCTTGATGAATATAGATAATGGTTTTGGTTGGGTTATCTGCCTGCCATTGTTCTAAACATTGCCACATTAATGGGTCATAAAGCAGATCAAACTCAATGTCAGTTTGCTCCTGAAGATCTAGCCATGTCTGATAGTCTTGCTTATACAGTTTACCAAAGTGATGCTTCTTCGGGAGAGGCAATATCTGTGGATGTTCGGTTTCGCCAAGCTCATTGAATTGCTGCGTTAGGTAGTCACTTCCACCGACACAAGCGCAAGTGAGCACTGGGATATTGTGTAACTTTAGATGCTTATGAAGATAAAGTGCAGTGCTGCCAGTCCCTGCGGGTAGTGCCACAACAAATTCGTATTGGTTTTCAAAGCGCGTCCAGCTCAGTATTTCCATTGCCAGTTGCTTCACGCCATATTCGGAAAGTTGAGAGCGACCACCCTCTGGTAACACGATGCACTGTGAGTCTGGTTGTCTCACTTGATCAATATACTGTTGTGGATGAAGTTCTGAGCCTGTTTCTTTAACTGGAATGACTTTAGCGCCGAGGTCGATGGCACCACGGTAATTGCCGATTGGGCGCTCTTGTAACCATTGAGGTAGATGGTCGACGTAAAACTCCAGCGTCCAACCTTTAATCTTTGCCAATGCCGCGAGTGAGAACAGAGAGTTCGCTTGCGCTGAGCCGTAGCTGATTAGGGTGGTGATATCCGGATGATCGTCTTCTAGCAGCTTCATGAACTTGCGGGCTTTATTGCCACAAAAGTGGGAGTGCAGCTGGTCATCACGCTTTAAGAAAAAGGTGTGGTCGTTGTATTGATGCTGAGTTACAGGGCTATTATTTAGTTTCATCGCACTTAGTAAAAATGCTGACTAAAAAGCCAGCATTTTAAAATCAAATTGGACTAACGAGTATCTAGTAGGTTATTGCCTCTGTAAACCAACTACATCAAGTTTTCACTCGATATTGAGACCAATAGATATTAATGAATACCAATCGCTCTAAAAGGTGATTTGAGCCGTGCATCCACCGCAACTTCGGTTAAACAGTTTGAAGTCCCAGTGATAGCGTTGACACAGGTCGTCGACAATCAATAGCCCTAAACCGTGGCCGTTAGGGTTGTATTGATCTTGTAGGCCTTCGCCTTGGTCTTCAATCGTGATGCTGTTTTGAGACAGAGTAATGGTCACAGTGCCGAGATTAGTTGCCGCAATAGCGTTTCTTAGCAGGTTGCCAATCAACATGTTCATGATAGCGCTGGTGGCTTGAATGGTTGGCTCTGACTCAACGATTAACGATATCTCGACCTCTTTTTCAGAGGCCTGCGACGTGCTTTTTGAGACAATCGCTTCTAGTTCTTGTTGGCTAAATAAGCGTAGTGGTGCGTCGTCACTGTTTCTTTCATATCGCACGAGGCCAAGCAAGGCATCGACCATCTCAGACATCTGCACGATGGCGTCATCAATACGTTCAACCTGACGGGATTGAAACTCGGTCGTTTCACTTCGGATCAGCAGTTTATTGGCACCACGTGCAACCGTTAATGGTGTTCTCAATTCATGACTTGCATAGCGTGCAAAGGCTTGCTCACGTTTAACGAGAGAGTTGATTTCACGTCGATATTGATTGAGTTGGTCGGTCAGTTGGCGAAATTCAACAGCAGCGTCATCAGTGACGCCAAACTCTTGATTGAGATTATTTGATTCAAGCTGTTCAGAGAGCGAGTTGAAAGGTTCGATAAGTCGTTTAGATAATCGATAAAGTAGAGCACCAAAACTAAAGATTAAAATTGAGAGTAAGGTTAGTACAAAGGTGGTGGCGTACACCAACTCAGAGACTTCAAACTCAACGCGATCTATTTCGGAAAGCAGGATAATGGGATAGGTTTTACCTTGATCTGTGTACTCTCCGACATAGACCATGCGCGAGTCTGGCTCTTCACCAACTTCACCAAGGAAGTTCTCTTTACCTTTGATAAGCTTGTAGTAGTCGGCAGGTATGAGCGCTGGATCGTTATAGGCGATGGTCAGTTCATCAATTCTTAGCTCGCCACTCTCACCCGCTTGAAACAAGCCAACAGCGTAATTGCGGTCAATCAGGATTCGTCTTTCACCAACTCTGTCCTCAGACAGATACAGTGCCGCGATGAACACCACATAGACGAATGCCGATACAATCACGGCCATTAAGCCAAAGAACAATGCCAATCGGCCTGTCAGGGTTTTTGTACTAGTGAGAACATTGAGAATCAATTGGAAGACTCCAGGCGGAATCCAACCTTAGGAACGGTAATCAGCATCTGGGTATCAAAGGGCTTATCGAGTTGATTACGCAGTTGGTATATGTGACTGCGTAATACATCGTTATTCGGCTCGTCTTCTTCCCATAGCTTGTACGAGATATCTTCACGCGTAACCACTTCAGGTGCATTCTGGCACAGCATTTCAAGAATAGTATAGGTGGTTGGGTTGAGTGCAAGCAGCTTGTCTTGGCGGTAAGCTTTGCGGGTTTTCTGGTCGATGGTGAGCTCGTCAAATTGAAGCTTAGAAGAAGCCACTTTTCCACGGTAACGGCGCACCAGTGCATTCATTCTTGCTTCTAGAATATCTAAGTCAAAGGGCTTGGTGAGATAGTCATCCGCACCGTGGTCAAAGCCTTTCAACATGTCTTCACGGCTATCGAGTGCAGTCAGCATCAGGATCGGTGTTGCGTTACCTTGGTCTCGCAGTTTGTTGCAAACCGTTAGGCCGTCCATTCTCGGCAACATGAGATCTAAAATAATGATATCAAATGAGTTTTCCATTGCGAGTTGCAGTCCAAGCTCTCCGTTGTCTGCATAATCGAGTTCCATCCCAATACACTCAAAATAATCAAACAATACACCTGCAATTTCACGGTTATCTTCGACTAATAGAACTCGTTTCATTTTGATTCTCATACAGAAATAGACAGTAACATTATCCTGGGCGAGCGTGAAAAATATGTCAATAACATAACTTTCACTTATGGGCGCGTAAATTGGCTTCAGATTAAAAAATAGAAGAACGTATCATGTCTGAACTTCATATTAGCCGACCTAAAGTGTCCCCTTCGCAGATTCACCCTGCGATATCTTTGTCTATCATTGTGCCTTTTTATAATGAACAAGAGGTGCTGGAAGAGTTTCATTCGCGCCTAACCAAGGTGTTAGATAGCTTGCCGATTACCAGTGAGATTGTTTATGTCGATGATGGCAGTAAAGATAACAGCTTAGACGTGGTGAGCTCATTTACCTCTATTAATAGTTCTATTTCTGTGATTGGACTGAGCCGCAACTTCGGAAAAGAGTCGGCGATGAGTGCTGGCTTAGAGCATTGTCGCGGGCAAGCGGTGATCTTATTAGATGCAGACTTGCAAGATCCTCCTGAGTTAATTCCTCAAATGATTGCCAAATGGCGTGAAGGCTATGACGTGGTCAACATGCAACGTCGCCAACGTGATGGAGAAACTTGGTTTAAGAAGTTCTCAGCGGTGAGCTTTTATAAAGTGATGAATGCGGCTGCCAAGATTGACGTTCCTGAGAATGTGGGGGATTTCCGACTTCTGAGCCGTGAAGTTGTCGACCATATAAACCAACTTCCAGAACGTAATCGTTATATGAAAGGCATTTTCTCTTGGCCGGGTTTTCGCCAAGCGACTATTCAGTTTAATCGCGATGCACGTTTCTGCGGTGAGACTAAGTGGAACTACCTCAAGCTGATCGGGTTGGCAATGGATGGTATTACGTCATTCTCGATTCGACCGCTGCGTATTGCGACGGCAGTAGGTGGTTTAGTCGCACTGAGCGCATTTATCTACGGCGTCATTATTGTCTTCAAAACCATGATGTTTGGTGAGCCAATCACAGGCTACCCATCGATGATGGTGGTTCAACTTGCCCTCGGTGGCATTCAACTTCTGAGTATCGGTTTAATGGGGGAATACATAGGTCGTATCTTCATTGAAACCAAGAATCGTCCTTTGTATTTGATCCAATCTGTGGTTGATACACCCGCATTAAAAACACACTTTAAACTAGAGGAATCGGCATGAGCCTGAATAGAACGCACCTATGGTATTTACTGGCTTTTGCACTGGTTCTAAGGCTTTTATCCCTAGCGACATATCCGCTAATGGATACCACGGAAGCACGTTATGGCGAAATGGCCCGATTGATGATCGAAACGGGAAATTGGTTAACCCCACAATTCGATTACGGCATTCCTTTCTGGGGTAAGCCTCCAATGTTTACTTGGATGAGTGCGGCTGGTATTCAGCTATTTGGTCTGAATGAATTTGCGGTTCGTGCACCCCATTGGTTAGCTGGTGTCGCGACGATTCTATTGACCGCGTATATGGCAAAACGAGTGGGCCAGAGCGCTTTAGTTACTGCTGTTGTATTGGCAACATGTGGAATCTTCTCGATTGCTGCTGGCGCTGTAATGACTGATATGGCGTTAACCTTGTCTATGACGATTGCGATGTTAGGTTTCTATTTGTGTTGGCAGGGAGAAGGAAGCGATAAGACCAATAGAAATTGGGGATATATCGGTTTTATTGGCTTGGCACTAGGCTTACTTGCAAAAGGTCCTGTTGCGATTGTTATCATGGGTATCGCGGTTTTCCCTTGGCTAGTTTTACAACACGGGTTTATTGGCGCTTTCAAAGTTCTTTGGCAACGTTTCCCGCTGTTGTCTGGTATCGGTGTCATGTTAGCTATTGCGTTGCCGTGGTACATCATGGCTGAGATCGCGACACCAGGGTTTATTGATTACTTCATCGTTGGTGAACATTTCAAACGCTTTGTAGTAAGCGGCTGGGAAGGGGATCTTTATGGTTCTGCTCATGATGAAACGCGAGGTATGATCTGGGTATTCTGGATTCAAGCCGCCGCGCCTTGGTCGATTGTTTTACCTGTTTTAGCGTTCGCTCGTCGCAGCAAAATCACTCAAATTAACGCTGAAAATCGTGGACTGTTTTCATTTCTGGTGTGTTGGTTAATCTCACCTCTAATTCTATTCACCATGGCAGGTAACATTCTTCCTGCTTACGTGTTACCAGGTATTCCTGCTCTTGGTTTGTTGGTTGCTATACTCGTAGTGGAAAAAGATAAGAAGTGGTTCTCCAGCGTGGCTTTGGTTCTACCAGTGTTGCTGATGATTGCGATGGTTTACCTAAACCTAGGTAAGGCAAACGAGAAAAGTGACCGTATCATCTTTGAACAGATTACGGATTCTGCGCCAAGCTTCTATGTGGGTAAGCGACCATTCTCCGGTCAGTTTTATAGCCACGGGCAAGCAAAGAAACTGCTCGATATCGAGCAACTAGATGGCATCGACAAGTTCTACTTGATTGGTAAAAGGGCAGAAGTAGAAACCAAGATAAAAGAAAATGCGCTGACCTGTATTTTAGAACCAACGGTTAAAATAAAGCGTGCTTTATTCACTTGTCATAGCCAAAACATCAAACCCAATCTGTCGTTGAGCCACATCCGAAGTGAAAGTGATGTTCAGCGTTAACTCAGGACTGCAAATGGTCAACAACAAGCTTCAGGCACACAGTCAAAAGCTCCAATCCCATCATAAGATGGTTCGATTTGCTGTGGTTGGTGCTGGTGGGTTTGTTGTTGATTGTGCGGTATTTGCGTTGCTGCATTACATTGTTGGTTTGCCTTTAATGACGGCGAGAATAGGCTCGTTCATTGCTGCTGCAACGACAACGTGGTTTGGTAATCGCGTGCTGACTTTTGGGTTCAAGGGGCAGGGTTGTTGGTCTGATAAACTGATTCAGTGGCAAAAATTCATGTTCTCCGCATCGATATCAGCGGTACCTAACCTACTTTGCTTTAAGTTGATGGTAGAACTACTGCCAGTGTTTACTGGCGCTGTCTTTATCGCAATGGCAGTTGGTATCTTGGTCGGTATGGTGACTAACTACCTATTTAGTCAATATTGGGTCTTTACTCGTTAAACTCTTTGTAATCATATAGCCAAGTGAAACCTTGATTAGTCATGTATAACAGACATTAAAAAGCGCAGCTAATTAGCTGCGCTTTGTGTTTTTGTGTTCGCTAATGGTATCGGCTTACAAGATTAGCGTTGTGCGGCACGCTGACGGCTCTTTCCGTTACCTGCTGGTTTTCCACCTTGGCCATTACCACCTTTATTGCGGTTTGGTTTGCCATTGCCTTGCGATTGACCGCCCGGTCCTTTTTTGATGAAGCCCGTTGTTGGCTTACGAGAGTTTCCATTGCCGCCACCGTTACCTTGGCCACCATTGCTATTACCGTTAGGCTTCTTGCCACCTGGCTTAGGCTTGTTGCCACCAGATTTAGAGTGGTTACGTGGCTTCTCGCCGCCTAGACCTGGTTGAGATTTGCTGTGCTTAGTAGCAAAACGTTGTGAGCCGTGACGACCAGACTTGCGACGCTGCGCTGGTGTTTGAGCATCAAAGTCATCCTCAGGAACCAAGCAACCTGGTTTATCACCAATGAGGTGTTTTTTACCCATGTCGATCAGCGCTTCACGAATCAGTTTCCAGTTCTCTGGATCGTGGTAGCGAAGCAGTGCTTTATGCAGACGACGTTGACGGTCACCTTTTGGCACAGGAATATCTTCACGTTTTTTGTACTTAACGCGTTTCAGAGGGTTTGTCTCTGAGTAGTACATCGACGTTGCGTTACACATTGGCGATGGGTAGAAGTTCTGTACTTGGTCACACTCGTAGTTGTGCTTTTTCAGCCACAATGCCAGGTTAAGCATGTCTTCATCTTCTGTGCCCGGGTGAGCTGAGATGAAGTAAGGAATTAGGTACTGTTTTTTACCGGCTTCAGCGCTGTACTTCTCGAACATCTCTTTGAAACGATCGTAAGTGCCCATACCCGGTTTCATCATCAGATCCAGAGGGCCTTTTTCAGTATGCTCTGGAGCAATCTTCAGATAGCCACCTACGTGGTGCGTTACAAGCTCACGCACGTATTCTGGTGATTCAATCGCCAAGTCGTAACGAACACCAGAAGCGATCATGATCTTCTTAACGCCTGGTACTTTTCTCGCTGAACGGTACAGGTCGATGGTGTGTTTGTGGTCTGTGTTTAGTTTCTCACAGATTTTCGGGAACACACACGATGGGCGACGACAGTTCACTTCTGCTTTCGGGTCTGAACAACCTAAACGATACATGTTCGCCGTAGGGCCGCCCAAGTCAGAAATAGTACCAGTAAAGCCAGGTACTTTATCTTTGATGTCTTCGATCTCATCCAAGATAGATTCTTTCGAACGGTTCTGGATGATACGACCTTCGTGCTCTGTGATTGAACAGAAAGAACAACCACCAAAACAACCACGCATGATGTTCACCGAAGTTTTGATCATCTCGTAGGCTGGAATTTTTGCTTTGCCGTACATCGGGTGAGGCACACGCTTGTAAGCAAGACCGAACACGTAATCCATCTCTTCTGTAGCTAGAGGGATTGGTGCTTGGTTAACCCAAAGCTCGCGGTCACCGTGACGTTGAATCAAAGCACGACCTGAATACGGGTTTGTCTCTAGGTGTAAGATACGGCTTGCGTGAGCGTAAAGGATACGGTCGTTGTTAAGCTTTTCAAACGCTGGAATACGTACTGCTGTCGTCTTCGCATCGTGACGAGAAGGACGAATCGTAATTGGCTGCGCTTTTGGTTCTTCGTCTTTTTTGGTATCGCATTGCGTTTCCACTTCGTACGGGTTTACTGGTACGTAAGCTTTGTTCGGCTTTTCGATACGAGAAGAGTCGATGATCTTGTAACCTTCAGGTGCAGCAGGCAGATTGATCGCCGTACCACGAATGTTTGTTAGGCTAGAGATATCTTCGCCATCAGCAAGGCGGTGTGCTACTTCTACTAGAGCACGCTCTGCGTTACCAAATAGTAGGATGTCCGCTTTTGCATCAAACAGTACAGAGCGACGAACTTTATCCGACCAGTAATCATAGTGTGCTACACGACGTAAGCTCGCTTCGATACCACCCAATACGATAGGTGTGCCTTTGTAGGCTTCACGACAACGCTGAGAGTAAACCAGAGTTGCACGATCAGGACGCTTACCACCTTCGTTATTTGGTGTGTACGCATCATCGTGACGTAATTTGCGATCAGAGGTGTAGCGGTTGATCATGGAGTCCATGTTGCCCGCAGTGATGCCGAAGAATAGGTTAGGTTTGCCTAGCTTCATGAAGGCATCTTTATTGTCCCACTTTGGCTGAGCGATGATGCCCACGCGGAAACCTTGAGCTTCAAGAAGACGGCCGATGATAGCCATACCAAAGCTCGGGTGATCAACATAAGCGTCACCAGTTACGATAATAATGTCACAGCTATCCCATCCAAGAGCATCCATCTCCTTTCTACTGGTAGGCAAAAAGGGTGCTGTTCCGTAGCACTCGGCCCAGTATTTTTTGTGTTCGTGAATAGGAGTGATATCGCTGTACATATTTCGACCTCTGATTTTTGAGGCGGGAATTATAGCGGCATGCGCCCTGACTAGCCAGAAGAACATGCCCCTGTTAGTTTTGGCGTCTTTCGTCATTTTGCTGATAAAAACCACAAAAGAGCCAACCAACAGCATAGTTGAAGCCTTGAATAACGTCGCTAATTTGTGATTTTGATTAGTGTTCGCAGCAGTTTTTGATATTATTCGCGAAAATAAGTCTAGATAAGTAGATCCACAATGGTCGAAACATTATTACTGCAATTTGCTCCGATGTTATTAGGAGCTCAACTGATCTTAACTCTGATCCTGGTAAAGGGTGATATTTGCCCTGGGCAACGTGGTCGTATCCACAAAATGCTACCAGCGATTGGCGTACTTTGGTTAGCCGTGGCTTCAGTCAAGGTCGAAGCGTTTCTTGTCGTGTTCGCAATCTTTTATTTCTATTCTCAAGTTCAGACTAAGAAAACACGTGATTCGGGCCCGATTTGGGTGATGTATTTAGCGTGTGGTTTAGCGCTGTCTTATGTTGCTATTCAAGCATTTGAACAACCAACGGTGGTCGGCATTATTGCGACATTACTGTTGGTGGTTTTGTTAGGTGCGGCGTTTGCTCATCTATTGCTGACTATCGCAAGAACGCGCTTACAAGCGTTTCACCGTGTTTTGCCAGTTGTAGGTGTATTAACAGGAATGTTGGTAGTACTAGCGACGGTTGTGAACGTTTACTCACTTTCTGAAGCTCAGTTAGAACCTGTTATCTCAGCATTGTTGTTCAGCTTCGCACTACTTATCTCTTCAATCGTGGTGTGGTGTTGGCACCTACTGTTTGTTAAAACGCCAGAGAAGGTGCAACTTACGGTGTCACTACTGATGTTGTTAGCCGCTGTCGTTGGCCTAACACCAATTTGGGCACTGTAAGCATTTCTGTGAATTAAGAAGTGTGATCTGTTTTTTAGCGTGGGGCGATTAAGCGTTCTAAACTTAATTCTAGTCAGAGTGTTCGTAAGGAGTACGAGATGGATTTAAGTAACGTCAAAAGCCTAGATAGTATTATCTTGCTGGGAATAGTGAATGAAAAGCTGCGCTTAGAGTGTGACAGTTTTGAAGAACTGATTAGCATGTATGAAATGGATATAGAAAGTGTCGTAGGTAAGCTAGACATGCTCGGCTATCAATACGATCCACTGACGAACCAATTTAAATCATACGCAAGATAATCTATGTTTCGCGAATGAACAGGTATCGCTAAATCAATGCTGCGGAATCTAAAAAGTCACAGGTAATCTGTGACTTTTTTGTTTTTGTACTTTTGTATAGCTCTAATAGTTTATATAGCTAAACAACTTCAATTCCATCCAGGTGGCTCTTACTCTGCTGCCTTGCCGTGCTGAAGAATGCTTGCAGGTAACGCTTGTCTTTCTCTGAATTTCTCACCGCAGCAAACAGTCTTCTTGAAAGTCCTTTACCCAGCGGCTTACTAGCAATCAGCCCTTGTCTTGAAAACTCACTGATTGCCCAGTTTGGTAAGGCTGCAACTCCTAACCCGGCTGATACCATTTGCACTAACATCAAGGTGTTGTCTGCTTGCTTCCATTTCTTCGGTTCAATACCTGCAGGTTGCAAGAAGTGTTTCACCACATCTAAACGCTGTTTTTGAACTGGGTACGATAGCATCGTGAGATCGCTAAGATCTTGTGGATCAATGCTTGGCTTCTCAGCCAAAGGTGAGTTAATTGCTGTGATCAATCGCATCTCGAAATCGAAAAGTGGCTCATAGTGGATCTCAGAGCGAGGCTGAATATCTGAGGTGATCACTAGGTCCAACTCGCCAGCCATTAACGCAGGTAGGGGCTCAAAGCCAAAACCGGACGAGAAATCGAGAGTCACGCTTGGCCAAGCAACTTGATACTCCTTCAGAGCAGGCATTAACCATTGAAAACATGAGTGACACTCGATCGCCATGTGCAGGCGACCATTCACGTCCTCCTTCAGACTCGCGAGTTCATTCTCTGCTTTGGCGATTCTTGGTTGAATCTCATCAGCGAGTTTTAGCAAGATCTCACCCTCTGAGGTGAACTTTACAGGCCGAGTTTTGCGTAGGAACAACTGCCCACCAATACGCGCCTCTAGGTCCTTCAATTGATGAGAAAGCGCCGACTGAGTCAGGTGAAGAGAGGTTGCTGTTGCGGTGAGTGAACCGCTGTCTCTTAAGGTCGTCAATGTTCGCAGATGTTTAAGCTCTATCATGAGTTTTCCTCATATTCCCTAAGCTAATTCAATATTTCTTAATAATCACCCTACGGGGTTTTTTATCATTTGTAAACGTCTAGATGTCCAGATGGATTTGATTAAATTAATCTCAGACTGCTTGATGATGAATATTTTTAATAAACAAGATGAATATTTGGACGTTGTTCATGGAGCTGATTCGGTAGATAGTTTAGCCATCCAGACGCCTTTTTGAGAAGGCGCAATTTTCAACAGGCAGTCTGAAAAGATACTAATAATTATTGAATAAGGAATCGGCTCATGACGACAACAACGCATATTCTTGGCTACCCACGTATCGGTGAAAAACGCGAACTCAAATTCACACTAGAGAAATACTGGCGTGGGGAAATTGATCAATCTGAACTCAAACAACTAGGCAGCGAGCTGAGAAATCGTAACTGGAATGTACAAGCTGATGCGAATCTTAGCTTTGCAACTGCGGGTGACTTCGCATGGTACGACCATGTACTGACAACGACTTTACTTTTAGGGCACGCCCCCAAGCGTCATGCTGGTGGTAGCGAAGAGGAGAAAGCTTTCCCTGATTTAGATACCTTGTTCCGAGTGGGGCGCGGGCAATCACAAGTTGAAGCCGCTTGTTGTGGTGGGAAACATGCTTCTGAAGGCACAAAAGACAGCGCTGCAGCGTCAGACATGACTAAGTGGTTCAATACCAACTATCACTACATCGTTCCTGAGTTCAGTAAAGATGACTCATTTGAGGTGAGCTGGCCTCAATTGTTCGATGAAGTGAATGAAGCCGTTCAAGCAGGGCATAAGGTGAAACCTGTCCTTCTTGGCCCACTTTCTTACTTGTACTTAGGGAAAGAGGTGGAAGAGGGATTTGATCGCTTAACCCTATTGCCTCGCTTGTTAACAGCCTATCAAGCGATTTTGGCTAAGCTAGCCAAGTTGGGAGTTGAGTGGGTTCAAATCGATGAGCCAATTCTTGCCCTTGAGCTTGAAAAACAATGGGCCGATTCATTCAAACTAGCTTATCAAGTCATTCAAGGTGATGTGAAATTGCTGTTAACCACGTACTTCGACTCGGTGACAGACACCTTAGATAAAATCGTCAAACTGCCTGTTAACGGATTGCACATCGATCTAGCTGCAGCGCCACAGCAGCTTGATGAAGTCGTAAGTCAATTGCCAGAAGGGTGGGTGCTGTCTGCCGGCATCATTAATGGACGCAATGTCTGGCGAGCAGATTTGGCTACTCAGCTTGAGTTACTGCGACCAGTGAAAGAGAGGCTAGGCGATAAGCTGTGGGTGGCAAGTTCATGTTCGCTGCTTCATAGTCCCGTTGATTTAGAGTTAGAAGATTCACTCAGCGAAGAAGTGAAGAGCTGGTTTGCTTTCGCTAAACAGAAAGTCACAGAGGTTAGCTTGTTGGGTGCGGCGCTAGACGGCGATCAAAATGCCATTTTAGCGTGTGAGACTTATAGCCAGCCGATTGTGGCTCGCAAGAGTGCAACCCATGTTAATAAGCCACAGGTACAGGCTCGCCTCAACACGATTACTAAAGCACTAGCTGACCGTAGTGCTCCTTACCCAGAGCGAGCAGCACATCAGTCGGAAGTTTTAGGTTTACCATTACTGCCAACGACTACGATTGGCTCTTTCCCACAGACTGGTGAGATACGTGTTCAGCGCAGCGCTTATCGCAGCGGGAAGTTGAGTGAAGCGGAATACACGACTGCACTAAAAGGTCATATCGCAGATGCGGTGAAGCGCCAAGAAGCACTCGATTTGGATGTGTTGGTACACGGTGAAGCGGAACGCAACGACATGGTGGAGTACTTTGCAGAGAACTTAGCTGGCTTTCAAACAACAAAGTTTGGATGGGTACAAAGCTACGGCTCTCGCTGCGTGAAACCTGCGATTGTGGTAGCGGACATTGAACGTGAAAAACCGATGACGGTTGAGTGGTCGACTTATGCGCAATCACTGACATCTAAGCAGATGAAAGGCATGTTAACGGGCCCGGTCACTATTTTGTGTTGGACGTTCCCGCGTGAGGATATCTCGCGTAAAGAGATCACTAATCAGTTGGCATTTGCGCTGCGTGATGAAGTGTCTGATTTGCAAGATGCAGGGATCAACATTATTCAAATTGATGAACCTGCTATTCGTGAAGGTCTGCCTCTGAAAAAACGCGACCATGCAGAATACTTAGAGTGGGCGGTTGATGCCTTTAAGATCTCCGCGGCGAGTGCTAAACCAGAGACTCAGATTCACACTCATATGTGTTATAGCGAGTTCAATGAAATTATCGACTCAGTTGCCGCATTAGACGCTGATGTGATTACTATTGAGACGTCTCGTTCGAATATGGAACTGCTTAAAGCGTTTGAAGAGTTTAACTACCCGAATGCGATTGGCCCAGGTGTTTATGATATTCATTCACCAAACATCCCATCACAAGAGTGGATTATTAGCCTGCTTAAGAAAGCGGCGGGAAAAATACCAGCTGAACGCTTATGGGCAAACCCAGATTGTGGTCTTAAAACTCGTAATTGGGCGGAGACGGAAGCGGCATTGACTAATCTTGTTTCAGCAACCAAAACACTACGCAAAGAGTGGGAATCTGTTGAGGCATAGTTCAGTCTAGGATTTTGATTGTTCAATAAAATAAAGGCCTCGTAAATGCGAGGCCTTCTAGTTTTATATTTGGTCGAATCTTGAATCTAGCTGTCGGTCTGACACGTATCTTTGCTGATAAGCTTCTCGACCATCAGTTGTCCGCGTGTATTGCGAATCTTGATGTTGTAAGCCAAGCCCATATCTAGGTTTGCTCTTACCTCTGAGTTGGTGCAGTAGCTATTCACACTCATATCGACAACTTGGTTTAAAGGCTTAGCACCTTTAGCATCTTGGTTGTAAATCATCATGATTTCGATCACGGTGTTTTTTGCCAGCACTCGCATAACAGACAGTGGGCCATACTCAATTGGCAGGCCTGCAGATAACACGCCAGCACGGTGCTGCGCCATCATCTCGAGTTGTCTTTGTTGGTCTTGCTCACTTGAAGCACAGCCTGCAAGCAGAACTGCCGCCAGTGAGCTAATAATCCATTTTTTCACGTTAAAATACTTTCTTGAATGGTTTTACGATGACATTTTGGTAGACGCCTGCATCAATGTACGGGTCTGCGTCTGCCCACGCCTGCGCGTCTTCTAAAGAGTTAAACTCAGCGATTACCGTTGAACCTGTGAAACCAGTTTCGCCTGGGTTATCTGAATCAATCGCTGGCATTGGGCCTGCTGTTAATAGTCGGCCTTCATCGTGAAGTGTTTGTAGGCGTTCTAGGTGTTGTGGGCGAACACTGAGGCGTTTTTCTAATGAATTTTCGACATCTTGAGAGAAAATCACGTACCACATATTGGTATATCCTTATTTTACTTCACTGAATTGGGGAGATTATAAAATAGCTATCTTGCTAATTTACGCGAACTAATTGGTATTGGAAGAGCTAATGATAAGAAATTGTGAATTGGTGCGAGAGACTTGTATGGTCTTTAGTAATTCCATTGATTAAAACTAAAGACCATTGCCGTAGTTAAAAGGTTATTTCTTAATGGTTCGAGGCTTGCCACTTTCATCTACGGCTACGTAGTTGAATGTTGCACCACATACCTTGTAGCGGTCGCCAATGCCGTGATCCAGTACCGGCTTCACCCAAACCTCCAAGTCGATATTCATCGAGCTACGACCAATTTTAGTGCAATCGCCATAAACACATACCACGTCACCAACGGATACAGGTTGCTTGAATTCAATGCTCGATACTGACACGGTAACTATCTTGCCGTTAGAGATCTCTTTTGCCAAGATGCCGCCCGCTAGGTCGAGCTGAGACATTATCCAACCACCGAAGATTTGACCTGCTGCATTGGTATCAGAAGGCATCGCTAATGTGCGAAGAAGTAGGGAACCAATTGGGTTCAAAGTTGATTGAATCGTCATTGTTGTACTCTTGGTGGTATTGATTATCTAAATAAAAACAGAAGTGTTGGTGAAGCGCATTTGCAAACGAGCGCAATGAACAACAGAGATCAGATAGCCAATGATTTAGTGCGATTTACATTAAATAATAGGCTTTATTTTGACCAGTTTCCGCAACACAAAAAAGCCAACGGCCAATGATCACGAGTATCATTGGCCGCTAGGTATAGCATATTGACAAGAATTGTAACAAAAACGGAATGAGGACTCACCCCTTGGGGTTACTTCTCGTCAGTATTTTTATCAGTTAGCTCTTGTTGCTCTTTTTGGAGCTGTTGCTCTTTTGGTAAATGCTTATAGATGTAGACACCCGTAAGCAGCGTGAATAGTAATGTCGCTATTAGCAGGCCAAACACCTTGAAGTTAACCCACACATCTAATGGTAGGTTAAAAGCAACATAGACGTTGATGATTGCGCATAGAGTGAAGAAGAGTGTCCATGCCCAGTTGATCTTGCCCCACACCGCATCCGGAAGTGTAATTTCTTTGCCCAACATGCCTTTAATCGCAGGTTTCCCCATTAGGTGGCTTGCGGTTAGGCCAATAGCAAATAAGGTATAAACGATAGTGACTTTCCATTTAATGAAGTTGTCGTCGTGTAAGAAGATGGTCATTCCACCAAATACCGCGACCATCAGAAACGTTATCACCTGCATTTTTTCTACTTTTTTGTAGATGAAGTACGTCAAAACGATTTGAAGTGCAGAAGCGACAATCAATGCCCCGGTAGCAGTATAGATGTCGTACATCTTGTAGAGCGCGAAGAAAATGATGAGAGGGATGAAATCAAGAATCTGTTTCATGTGGACTGAATATCCGGTTAGTTGAGTTACCGACAGTCTAACCAAAATTGCCTCGATGCTAAATAGCTCGAGACAATTGGGTACTAAACTGACGATGTTTGGCTGAAATTCAACGGGTTGGTGTTGTTTGATAACGAGGAATTAGCTTTTTGATGTCTTCGAGGTAGCCTTCACTTTTTAGGTTATCTAAGGTGTTTTCTAATTCTTGTTCACTCATCGCGAAACAGGTTGATTTTCCTGTCGTAAGGTCAAGATACTCATGATATTCGCGTTCAGTAAAGTGGCCAACTCTGTCCATTAATAGGGTTTTAATTCCGTGGTGAATCAAGCCGTAATACGTGTGTCTTTGTAAGGTCATAGCCTATCCTCCGTGACAAGCTGCAGTGATAAGAAGTGATGCAACCTGCTGTATATTGGTTGGGTTATCTATGACAAAGCAAATCAAATGCCATTTTGTCTAGTTTTCCGGAACATTTCCCGTGCCAAATTGAAATAATCACTTTTTCAATTAGTTAAATGACTCTGTTCTCTGTTCCCACTGATTCAATACGTAGCTGCTGGGTAATAGTTTTATTTTGAGAGGCAATTTTCGCCTTCATTTTGAGAATTAATGTGCTGTTGTTGAGTCAAACAGTTTCGTTTCCATACTGAAAAGCGTTTGTTTTATGGGGGTTAGGCTTGGTGATTAGACAATTGAAGTTGAATTCATGCGAAAGCCGGAGAGTTTCAATTTGAGAAACTTATGAAGCTAGAAAAGCTTTTATATCGGTATGCGAAAACTCTTGCTGCTCGGGTGTGCGGTTAGCTTATTAAACAGTATCCATATTTTGTTTAACGCTACTTGCTGAATGGCTGTGAACTTGACGTTATAAAGTACGCTGCTGCTATAACGTCAGGTTTATCATGTACCGTATCTTTTTCTTTCAGTTATTTTCTTTGATTACATTGGTGTTTTTCGCATCACAAAAAGCACAAGCTAATGAATCAATTCAACTAGGAATTCAAACCTCAGATTTTGCTCCTTATGCTCAATCGCAACAAGGAGAGGTTTCGGGTTTATTGCCGGACTTAGTTGATTTCTACGTGAAAGATGGACTTGATAGTGTTGAGTTTGTTGGTTACCAGTCACCGTCTGAGCTCAACAATATGCTAAAAACGGGTGACGTGGACGCCATTATTACTGCAGAGCAAAATGTTTCAAGTGGTGGTGTTATCTACTCGAAACCGATCTTGTCGAGCCGAATGATCAGTTTGAGCAGTGAACCTATTGAGAGTCATTTGCTCATGAAAGGGCGCAAGCTTGCTTACTTTGAAAACTCAAGCAATGCATCGTCTGTGAAGTCCTTACTTCCATTTTCTTCATTTGAATCATATTCATCATATCAGGATGCGATAGCTGCTGTTGCGCGTGAGAAAGTGCTCGCAATTGTGGATGATGGCGTACTGTTACACAGTAAGCTGATGAATAGCCCCTATGATGCATCGCTGTCTGTGAATTTACATGATGGCTTGCCTCTGAATAACTACGTTATTGCTCTACTTGATACTCCTGAAAATAGGAAGCTATTGAACATCATCAATACTTCAATTAACCAAGATAAGCCTAATCAAATCGTTAGTATTCATAAGAAATGGTTAAACGAAATACAAAGGCGTCTATTACTGGTTGTTAGTAAAAATAAGTTGTTATTGACGGAAAAGGAGCAGCAATACCTAACACTGAACCCCAATATCTATGTGTCGTACATTCGAGACTCCAAGCCTATTTCATTTGTGAACAGTGAAGGGCAGCCTGATGGTATCTCTATTGATATCTTGAATGAGATCTCTCGACTTACGGGGCTAAATTTCATTTTTGAAAATGACTTCGGTATCGAAGGAAACGACTTACATACGGTTTCTCTACCCCTTATCCACACTAAAGCGACTCCTTTTGCTGGTGTGGACGATCGTCACCTTTACTCGAAACCTTTTATGGTTGAGCCGTGGGCGCTAATTGGTAAAAGCGACAGTAACAAGGTCGATGTGTTTGGTGAGCTTTCCCAGAACGCGATTATCGGTACTACTGACGATAGCGTTGGCGCCCAATTGGCCAAGCGTTATTGCGAAGCTTGCCCAATAAAAAAGTATGACTCGGTTGAGCAAGTATTAGAGGCGGTTGATAAAGGGCAAGTTGATTCTGCAATGCTCTCTTTATATCTCGCATCTCCACTGCTTCAAGGACAGTATTCAGGCTACTTGCGAGTAATTAGCCTGTTGTCAAAAGATAATGATGTTCCTGTCGCTTACAGCGTGGAAGCTAATCAAGAGATATTAGGAAACATCATCAATAAAGCGCTTTTTGCGATTCCACATCATAAATTCCAGCAAATTAAAAAGAATTGGTTAGATGTTTCTTACGAATCTGGAGTTGACACTAAAGATGTGATTCTGGGTGCTGCCATTCTTATTTCTGTCGCATCCGTTCTTATCATGGCGATCATGGCATGGAGCTGGAAATTAAGCCGTGAGGTTGAGGACCGCAAGCGTGCTGAGTCTGCGTTGAAGCATCAAGTCGAGTTTGAGCGTTCACTACTCAACGCAATGCCGTTTCCAATTGTGGTACGTGATCTAGAAAACCAACTTGTGAGTTTCAACAGTGTGGCTAGGGCGCTTAAGGATTTTGACTTAATAGAAGAAGCAATCATTAACAATCCAGACGAAGACGCCATGATCCACAAAGGGAATGTTTTGCCTCGTTTGGAAAAAGAGGTGGTTTCGCCATTTGGCAGTAAGCACTATGCATATTGGAAGTGTCCGTACATTTCCAATGGAAGTATCGAAGGTTCAGTAACGATTCTCGATGATTTGACTGAGTTGTATGAAGCGAAAAAAATTGCTAAAAGTGCGGATGACCGCGTCCAAAAACTCGCGAACAATTTACACGGTGCGGTGATACAACATATCCAGCCTAAGCGAAGCTTACATGATATCGAGTTCGTGTTTATCAGTAATGGGATCGAAGAACTTCTTGGGCTGACGCCATCTCAACTACGCCGATCTCCAACGAGCTTCTTTACGCCGTTAAATGCGAAAGATCGCCGTACTCTTATTCGAAAAATACGTTGTGGCAACAAAGATGGAAAGTTGAGTCTGGATATTGGCGTCAATATCGATAACCAGAATCGCTGGCTTAACTTACAAAGCAAAATATCCGATCGTGGTCATTACTACGAATGGGACTCTGTACTGACGGATATTACCGAGCTAAAGCAGCAGCAAGAAGAGCTCACTCAGGCAAGGCAGAGTGCGATTGCTGCAACAGAAGCGAAATCGAGATTTCTGGCTAACATGAGTCATGAGATCCGAACGCCTCTTGGTGGCATTGTGAGTTTGTTAGAGCTTTCTGAGCAGTATGAAGTGGGTCATGAAGTACAAAAGATTCATACAACGCTAAGCCAGTCCGCTAATAACTTATTGCACATCGTTAACGACATCCTTGATTTCTCTAAAATTGAGGCAGGTAAGCTGACTTTGGATTACCAGCCTGCAAGTCTGGATACCTTGACTCTTAGAGTCACTCAACTGCAAGCAAGGCAGGCGCACGCCAAAGGGTTGCAGTTCAAATTCTGGCTAGACCCTGAGTTAAAAGACTCGGTACTGATGGACGACATCCGTCTCGGCCAAGTACTGAACAACTTGTTGAGCAATGCGATTAAATTTACTGAGCATGGAACCGTTGGCTTAACGACGAAGTTAGTCAGTCAAAACGATGGCCAACAACAAGTCTGTTTTGAAGTTTTCGATAGCGGAATCGGCATTAGCGAAGAGCATATTCGAAATCTATTTAGACCGTTCGTGCAGGCCGATGAAGGTACCACGAGAAAGTACGGTGGCTCTGGCCTTGGGTTGACTATCTCAAAGCAATTGATAGAGCAAATGGGCGGGACGCTGAACGTGACAAGTAAGGTGAACTTAGGCTCAACATTTACTATCTCAGTACCTCTAACATCACTTGATGATAACCAACATCAAGACATGACAGGTAAAGTCGCTTTGCTCACCAAAACCTTCATGCAGCATCAAGAGTTGGAGAGCTACCTGGCATCTTGGGGTATTAAGGTAATTACAAAGAGCGTGCAAACCACGAAAGAGCTAGCGCATTGGGTAGAGACCATTGAGCCTGGTTTTGTGTTCGTCCCTCATGAGCTTGCGCAGAGTATTGATTCTCCTGACGAGAGCGTGAATTTTATCTGTCTAAGCGAACATGGAATGCTTTCACCTGCACCTTGTAAGTTAGGTTGGAATTTATCGGCGAACCCATTACTGCCTTCACAGCTAAGATACTGCTTAAGCAATAATCCAACCTTTATCGAAGAAGTCGTAAAGGAAGAAAACAACTTACGATTAAGCACTGAATCACGCGAATCGGCGATGGAAAATAATAGGCTGATACTGATTGCGGAAGATCATCCAATCAACCAACAGATCATTATTAAGCAGATCGAGCAGCTAGGTTTTCATGCCGATATGGTGGACAACGGTAGAGAAGCGCTAGCGGCGCTCGATAAACAGGACTATGGCTTACTTATCACAGACTGTCATATGCCTGAGGTGGATGGCTATGAGCTAACGAAACAGATTCGATCGAAAGAGCAAAGTCAGAATATACCTCGATTGCCTATCATTGCACTGACAGCAAACGCTGTTAAGGGTGAAAACGACAAATGTTTTGAGATTGGTATGGATGACTTTTTGTCTAAACCTACCAAGCTAAAAGTGATTGGTGACACGATCAATAAGCATCTTATGAAAGGCACACCGGCTTTTAGCCAGTTAGCGATCAACGATGCGAGCGTTGAACCTAGCCTTGCGCCCATTGATATTCAAAACCTAATGGAGTTATTTGGGGATCAGGACCTTATCGATCAGATCATCAAGGATTTTATTCAGAGCCACTGCTCAGACTTGCCTTTGTTACTCGCTGCATGTGAGAGCGAGAGCCTCGATGAGATCAAACAAGTTGCCCATAAAATGAAAGGTGCAGCGAAGATGGTTGGCAGTACCGAGATGGCTGACCAACTGCAACAGTTAGAAGATGCCTCTGCAAACCAAAGAGGTGGGTACTTAGAGTATTTCCATGAAGTGGAGCGACTAACGCAGAAGTTACAAAGCTTCTACTCCACGTATGCTCAATAGGCTGAGGGAACACTATGGATCAAAATATTGTTGTAATCGAAGACCACCCCTTTCAGTTGAATGTCATGACCATGGTATTGAACAGCTTGAGTGTCGGTAAGGTTTATTCTTTCGAGTGTGGGTGTAAGGCGTTAGACCACATTGAACAGTCTTCGGTCGACCTAATATTGTGTGACCTCAATATGCCAATGATAGATGGAATCGAATTGCTAAAACGGTTAGCTAATTTGAACTTCAAGGGCAATATCATCATAACGAGTGCTGAAAACCAAACCGTGCTCGATGCCGCTAGTAAAATGTGTAAGGCATTTAATCTCAATTTATTGGGTGTGTTAGAAAAGCCGATTGATCGTTCCCGGCTACTAGAGTTGGTAAGTAGGGATACTAAAAAACCAGAGTCGGCTTCAAGATCAAATCGAGATATCGTGATCACTGATGAGGACATCGTAAAGGCTGTCGAGAACCATGAGATGGTTTTGCACTATCAACCCATCGTCTGTATTCACACGGGAGAATGGAAGGAGAGTGAATCTCTAATTCGCTGGCAACATCCCCATTATGGTGTTCTCAGTCCATTTTTCTTTTTGACGCGTCTCATTGATTCAGGGTTAATGCTGAATGTATTGAAGCAGTTACTTGAGCAAGCGATTAACGATCAACGCTTCCTATGTAGCCGCAGGTTTGTTTTGAACTTAACAGCGAAAGATATGATTGACGGTGAAATTGTCGATCATATCTTTAAGCTTATCGATAACGGTAGGTTAGATGTTGAGCAGATCAAGCTAGAGTTAACGGAGTCCGACCTAGTTGAAAGTGTTGCGCTTGCTTTAGCGTCTACAACAAGGATATGTATGCGTGGTATTCCGCTCGCGATTGACGATTTCGGAACGGGTTACTCCTCACTGAAACAACTCGAGGACCTGCCATTTTCTGCTTTGAAACTGGATATCGACTTCGTTAAAAACATCCAGCAAAGCCGCTCTAGTCGAGCAATTGTGAGAGCTTCACTTTACCTCGCTAAATTATTGGATTTAACGACTGTAGCAGAGGGTATTGAAGATATATCAATTTGGAAAGATATACGTTCAATGAGTAATAAAGACACACTAGCTCAAGGGTATTTTATTGCACGTCCAATGCCAGCTGATCAACTGCCTGAGTGGAAAAGTAGCTGGGAAAAGAAAATAACCGAGTTCAATTTACTGGCGTAGGGATAATAGGGGAGCCATTTAAACATAAAGTGATATTTGTTTAGTGAATGTGTTCACCGATAAAAGTGAACTGGCGGTAACATAATTATCAATTTGCGCTAATTCAATAGAACCTTATGCTACTGTCTCGTTATATCAATATAAAAGTACAATTCGTCGTTCTTTTATCTATTATCTCGCTCAGTTTAGCGGCGATAATAACCATCAATGTTTTTATTCACCGCGATAATAGCCAACGACTAACTCAGTTAGAATTAAGTTATTACCCTGCATTAGAGCACGCCACTAAAATTCATTCGCTGCTGCCCAATGTTCAACAGCAGTTCGAAGCTGCTGTGATCATGGAAGATGAGCAGGCTCTCGACTATGCGCGCCAAATATCCTCTGAACTTCAAGTTGAAGCGAGTAAAGGTGCCAATGTTTTACCTTCACAGGCGCAAGCATTCAACAAACTGTCGAGCTCGCTAAAAAAGTACACGGATTCCGCATACGCGTTAAGTCTAGATTTTATTAACCTGAATGATTCCTTCGAGAATCTGACAGCAAGATCGAATACGCTCACTGCTGAATACGATTCATTACTTGCGGCAAGTGAAACACTTCGCTCATCAGCGAGTCAAAATGTAGTAAACACCATATTGCACTCAGAGAATGCCGCAAACGATGCTGCTCAGCAGTCTATCTGGCTTGGCGTTTTCTTTGTCTTGTCTGTCTTTATCGTGGGCTATGCGATTTTCAAATCTGTTATCAGTTCAATCCTGCTTGTTACTGAGAAGATGCAAGCGATCGCAACGGGAGATGGTGATTTAACCGTTCGTATCGATTATTCCGGCAAAGATGAAATAGCAACCTTAGTGCAAAGCGTTAACCAGTTCATTGAAAAGCTTCAGGGGATTATTGCAAGCACGTTGAGCATTGGGCAAGAACTTGAGGTTGTAAGTGACAAAATCCGTACTGAGTCCAACCAAACCCTAGCGCTGAACAGCACCCAGCGTGATCACATCGAAGAAGTAACTGACGCCGTTAACAATATCATTGCTCTTATTGAACAAGTCGTTGGCTTTGCATCACATGCAGACTCCCAAGCTCAAAAGGCGAATACCAGTGCTCAAACGGGTACCCAAGTGGTGCTGAAAACAAGCCAAGAGATAGAAGAACTAGCGAGCAATATTCGTGATACCGCAACCAAATTGAAAGAGCTGGACAAGAATGCGAGCAACGTTGGTTCAATTCTAAGCACGATTCAAAGCGTTGCCGAGCAAACCAATCTTTTGGCTCTAAACGCGGCGATTGAAGCAGCTCGAGCAGGAGAGCATGGGCGCGGCTTTGCAGTCGTTTCTGATGAGGTACGTGTGCTCGCCAATAACACCCAACAATCAGCAACCGAGATTAATGCCTTACTCGGTGAGCTTAAGTCGGGTTCGAATGCGGCGGTAGGTGCGATGGACCAAGGTCTCGCCAGCTCTTCTCAAGCGGTTGGGGATGCACAAAACGCCGGTGATTACCTATTAGAAATTAGCGGACAGGTCGAAGAAATTACTGAGCTGAACCGTCAGATAGCGAGTACGACAGAGCATCAAGCTCGCGCTTCAAAACAAATTCATACCCATATGGATGATTTTAGACAGTGCTCTCACCAAGTGTCTCAGTCTACCGATCAACTAGAAGCTCTGAGCCACCAATTGAGTGGCATCGTGACAGAGCTGAGTAAATCAACATCACAATTCAAAGTATAACGGAGAACAATAATGACTAACTCCCCATTTCGCTTATTGCCTGTAGCAGTGGCGCTTGCGGCATCTTTTGCTGCACATGCTTCAGATGAGCAAAAATTGGCCGAGCTAGAGAAAAAGGTCGCTATCCTTGAAGCGAAAGAGCAAAACTCAATTGCTGATAAATTTAGTTTTAATGGTTTTGCATCTTTGAACATGCAACTAGGTAATCAAAACCACGGCTTCATGAAGTCGGAGAATAAAGTACGTTTTGATGAAGGTTCTTTGTTTGGTTTACAAGGTGAGTTCGAAGTTAATGAGTCAACTTCAGCCGTTGTTCAGATGGTTGCTCGTGGTAATAAAAAAGAGAACTGGTCTCCAGATATTGAGTGGGCATTCTTAAGCCACAAAGTGACGCCGAACTTAACGGTACGTGGTGGTAAATTACGTTTACCACTGTTCATGTACTCTGATTATCTTGAAGTGGGTTATGCACAAGTTGGTGTACGAGTACCTAATGAAGTGTACGGTTCAGTAGTGCTTACCTCTCTAACGGGTGGTGACTTCATTTATGATGTGGAGCTAGATGACAGCACTCTTTCATTCCAAGGCTTTGCCGGTTCACAGAAGCTGTCGGCATCAAAGCATAGCTACAACGCTGATACACAGTTTGATGACATTGCTGGTGGTGTAGTTAACTGGACTGATGATACTTGGACACTACGTGCTGTTTACGCACAGTCTGTGATCAGCTCTTCAACGAACTGGAATGTAAACAGCAAGCCTGTATTGAATTCAACGTTTGATGACGAGAAAGCGAAGTTTTACGGTGTTGGTGGTCGATACGAAAACGGCAACCTAATGCTGGTTTCAGAAGTGACACGCACAACCGTTGAAGGGTTCTACTACGATGTGGATGCAGCATACCTAACAGCAGCATACCGTCTAGATGAAGTAACGCCTTACATTACCGTGTCACACATGGAAACGCAGGACGATGACGAGCGAAATGCAGAAGCAAACCGTCAGCTTGCAAATGTACTTCAAAATCCAACCAGTGCGTCTGCGAAATACGCATACGGTTCAGCAAAAGCATTGGCTGACAAGCTAAACACACAGCGCACAACATATAGCATTGGCGCTCGTTGGGACTTCCTACCGAATATTGCGCTAAAAGGTGATATTAGTTACCTAACCGGCTTTGGTTCAACGAATGGTGGTGTAGCGTCGGAATATAAGAACGACGATAACATTTTGTACACTGTAAAAGTTGATGCGGTATTTTAAGGAAGAGAATCATGTTGAAAAAAACATTAGTAGCCGCTGCTCTTCTTAGCAGCATGAACGCATTTGCTGGTCTAGTTGTAGTTGGTAACCCTGCTATGTCTGAGCTTGATGCTTCAACAGTTAAGAAGTTGTACTTAGGAAAGGCGAAGTCACTACAAATCGAAGCGGTTGATTTGGAAGACGGACACCCAAAGAAAGGTGAATTTCACCAAGCTATCACCCAAAAAACCGAAGCGCAGTTGCAAGCATACTGGGCAAAACGCGTATTCACGGGTAAAGGTCAACCACCTAAGGCTGTTGGTCAGGAAAGCCTAGCAAAAGACATGGTTGCTAGCTCAACTAATACGATTGCTTATATCGATGAATCTTTAGTCGATAGTTCAGTTAAAGTGATTTTAAAACTTTAATTTTATATGTGGCGCTCAATATGAGCGCCACTCTTACATTGGCTTACGTTTAAGCTGATCGTCCTTACATTTAAGATAGCTAGCCTTACTTAACCCTTACATGATATTGCTTAGCTATATGTTATTGTTTCTTAGAGCAATTATTCAGTTTGATTTTAATTACATTATTTAAAACACACATTAAATTTAGATTTCTAAGTTTTGATTATCTAACGGTGTACTTAATGTGTGTTTTTTCATATTGAGATTGTTTCTTAGAGTTATAAAATGTGTGGTAAATGTAAACAAGCGGGTGGGATACAATCTGATGCCAAAAGAAAAAAGAGAAGAAATATTAAGTGCAGCAGAAAAGTTATTTATTTCTCAGCCTTATAATAAAGTATCAATTCGCTCTATTGCCAAATCTGCAGGGGTAAGTCCTGCTTTAATTCTTTATTACTTCAATAATAAAGAACAGCTTTTTGACCAGCTCATTGAAGAGCATACAAATCGATTTAAGGAACAGTTTTCAAAATATCAAAGAGTGGAAGGGGTACAGCTACAACAGTTAATCTCAGAGCTTATTGAGTTTTGGGAAAGCGCGCCAAATATATTTTTATTATTCACCCTTGGTGGTAACTCTTTTAATCACGACAATGTGCAAAGGTTAAAAGAATCTAAGTTCGGCTTCATCTATCACAAAACTCTTGAAAACCTCCTTTATTTAGTTGATGGCTGTAACGAATCCAACTTTCATTATTATCAGATGCTGGTAAGTTCACTGGTTTCTCAACCTTATTTAGAAACAAGACAGCAAAAGTACAACTCTGAGAGTTCGACATTTAACTTGATGCACTATCAAGAAGTTATCGCGAGCTTGTTTAAGAAAGAAAATAGCTACGCATACTGAGCGATATGTAGAGCATCAAAAAGACTGAAGTCTAAGAATTTAGCTCAGCAGTGACCTTATCTTAAAACGTAAAAAAGCCACTCATTGAGTGGCTTTTTGTTTTCCGATGTAATCGAAATTTATGCTTGTTGCTTTTGTAGCTCAGCTTCTTTCGCTTCGTCTTCAATTAGAGAGTCAACGATAACTGCACATGCTGCATCACCAGTGATGTTCAGTGCTGTACGAATCATGTCGAAGATACGGTCTAGAGCGAACAACAGAGGTAGACCTTCGATAGGGATACCAGCCGCGAGAAGAACAGCAACAACTAGGAAAGAAGGACCAGGAACACCTGCTTGGCCAACTGCGCCTAGTGTTGATGTTACGATGATAGCAACGTAAGCCCCCATAGATAGGTCGATGTTGAACAGCTGTGCGAAGAAGATAGCCACTAGGCCGTAGTAAATCGCGTTACCAGACATGTTGATCGTTGCACCTAGAGGTAGAACGAACGAAGCCGTAGAGTTGCGTACACCAAGCTCGTTTTCTACAGTGTCCATGGTAACAGGCAGGGTAGCCATTGAAGATGCTGTTGAAAGAGCAACCGCTTGAGGCTTCTTCATTGCAACTAGGAACTTCTTAGCTGAAGTCTTAGTGAAGATTTGAATCATTAGCGGGTAAGCAACAAAGCCGAAGATCAGGATAGCGGCGATGTAAACAACAAACAGCTTGAACACTACCATTAGTGCGCCAAAACCGAATGTACCTACTGCTTCAGCCATTAGGCCAAATACACCAAGTGGAGCGATGATCATTACCTTGTTAATAGTTATAAGTAAAATTTAGCCGATGAGCATTCATAGGTCGATAAAACGGATTATGCATATCGACACCGAATTTAGTGTTAATCAGTTATCAGTAGTCCTTCCAACGTAATTGGTTTGTGGTTTTAGGTTGCTAACTCAACCTAGAAGGTATTATGTGATTAGTATCACAATATGTAAGTGTGTGTTGTTGTATAACGGACAGTCGAAATTGTGAGATGTTTTTACGATGCTATTCATAATGAGTCTCTAGATTACAAAACTTATCCTGAAGGAATAAAAATGAAGAAAGTGAGTTTAAAGTTTAAAGAAATTAATGATGTAGAAGCAAACGCTACTTATTCGGATGGTTGTTCTGGTAGTCGAAGCGATTGTTGTACACGAGTTTGTACACGTAACGATGTTAAGTCAACAGATGATAGCGTTAAGGCTTGGGATGAGTATTTGGAAGTAAACGCAGGTGTTCTACAATATTAATCTACTGAACTGAGTAGGAGATGGCTAGCAAGTGCTAGCCTTTTTTTATGCTAAATAAGAAATATAAAGTTAAAGACAGTGTTGATGTCTACACATTTTCTACAGATAGTGTTGATTGTACTAGGGTGCAATTCTACAAAATAAATACCAGAGAAAAGTTAACGATAGAGATAGATTCAAGCTTTCTAGCAGTCCTTTCTTCGCTAGACGGTTCGCTACCACTAAAAGATATACTGATAGAAAATAAAATATTAGTAGATACTACAGAAATCGAAAATTTATTAGATTATTTGTTAGATAAAGATTTAATCAAAGTTATTGATTCTAGTGATTATATTAGTGATTGGGAAAGAATTCGATACTCTAGGCAAATTAACTATTTTGATGACCTTATCCCTGAACAAGAGGGAGAACTATCTCAATATAAATTAATGCAAAAAAATATAGTTATTATAGGTTGTGGTTCTGTTGGTGGTTCAATTGCATCACAATTAATTAGAGCTGGAATATTAAATTTGACTTTAGTCGATTATAAAATCATTGATAAAAGTTGTTTTGTGAGGCATGTTTACGCTGATGAATCCAATATAAATTCATATAAAGTTGATGCACTAGAGGAACACTTAAGGAAAATAAATCCTGAGGCTAATATAAACAAAATTAGAGATAAAATCACACCAAGTAGTAACTTAGATAGTCTAATAGATAACTCGATAGATCTTGTTATCAATACGGCAGATGAGCCATACATTGGACACATTAGCGTAAAAGTTGGTAGGTATCTATGGGACAAGAATATTGGTCTTTATGTAGCAGGAGGCTTTGATGCTCACTTAATGAGTTCGGGAGAGCTAATTTATAGAGGAATAACACCGTGTATTGATTGTTGTTCAAATACATTTCGTAATGCATTAAAAAATTGGAAACCTAAATATAATTATAACTCTGGGCTAAATAATTCATCGTCAATAAGTCGAGATGATATATTGATAGGAGGTGCTGGCGGTACATTTGCACAAACATTGTATAGTAGTAGTCTTGCTTGTATGAATATTATTGATTTTTTATTAGGTAATTCAGATGGTAGTAATAAGGTCAATAAAAGAGGAGAGTTCCTTATAGAACGATGTGAACAAACTTGGTTTGAAATGAAAAAGCAAGAAGGATGTAGTTTCTGTGATTAATGATATTTATAGATTAAAATCTTCTATAGCACTCGTTTACGATGATAACGTTTTAGATGTTTTTCTTTCTAACCTTAGAGAACAATTTAAGATTACAATTGAGTATAAATATATTGTTGATTTGTTGTTTTGTTTTGATGGTAAAAAAACTGTCAGAGATGTATTGGAAGTTTATGAAAATATAAGCAAAGATGATTTGTTTGAACTAATTTTATTTTTATCCCAAAAAAATGTACTAATCAAAGTTGATTGTGAATACCCTGATGATTTTGTGTCCGATCAATACAGGTTAATCAACTTTTTTGAGGATTACTGCTCTTCTACAAGTGATGTGATTTCATCATTAAAAATGATTAACACTAGTAAAGTTATGATTGTAGGATTAGGTGCAGTAGGAACTTGGGTTTCAGAATCTCTCATAAGATCAGGTTTAAAGAATATTACATTAGTAGATGATGATACGGTTGAAATTTCAAACCTTCATAGGCAAGGTATGTTTTTTAACAAAGATGTTGATAGATACAAAGTAGATGTTTTATCAGAAAATCTACGTAGTGTATTCCCTGATGTGAAAGTAAATAAAATTAAAGAGAAACTAACCCCAGACTTTTTTTGTAAGTACACTGAAAAATATGATTTAGTAATTAATTGTGCTGATAAGCCGAGTGTAGATGAAACGACAAGAATAATTGCAAAATTTTGCATGAAAAATAAAATACCACATATAGTAGGTGGCGGTTATAATTTACATTTGACGCTAATTGGACAAACAGTAATTCCTAATCGAACAGCTTGTGTTATGTGTTTCGAGAAACATTTACAAAAGATAAATGAAGCTGATTTGAATGGTGTAAAAAAGCTAGCTAGAAAAAATCGTAAGATTGGCAGTTTTTCACCTTTGAGTAGCATCGCCGCATCACTAGCAACAATAGATGCTTTAAAAATAATTTCAGGAAAGTACGATTGTATATCAAACGCTAATTCGAGGATTGAGTTTAATGTAAGAGAAAGGGATATCAATAAACACTCCGTAGAAAGAAATGTTAATTGTGAGTGGTGTGGAAACAATGGTCTATATAATTAGGTGATTTTATGAGTGGTCATATTGAGCTAGTCGGTGTTAAAACTAATAATTTAAAGAATATTGATTTTAAATTAAATAAAGGAGAAATAACATCATTGATTGGTATCAGTGGTGGAGGGAAGTCATCACTAGCATATAATACATTATATGAACTATGTAAAAATGAATTCAGATCTCTAGAGAGTGGTTATTATGAATCACCGAGTTTTATTTTAGATTCTTATAAAAACATAGTGCCTTCTGTCGCTCTTAAACAAAAAAACTCCAATGTGAATCCAAGATCATCATTATACACGTATTTGAATATCCCTTCTTTATTAACTTCGTTAATATCAGATAAAAACTTCAATCATAATCACTCTCTTTTGAAAATAAACAAACCTGAAAACCAGTGTTCGATGTGTAGTGGTAGAAAATTATCATCTTATATAGATCTTGAATTAGTAATTGATGAAGATAAAACAATGTGCGAGAACCCATTTAAACCTTGGGTAACAAGTGGGAACAATAAAAAACATAATTTACTAATCGCTTATTGTGAGGCTAACGGAATATCAACTACAACACCTTTCAAAGAATTATCGAACGTTCACAAAGAGAAGTTATTATATAACATATCGGAGAGAAATTTCCCTATAAACTTTGTTCATCAAGGAAAAAAACGTTCAAGAAAATTAACATACATTGGAGTTTTAAATGAATTAAATCAACTATTGAAGAGTAGCAAGAAGTCAGAATATGATTTGGCGATTAAATTTTCAAAACAGAAAGAGTGTGAAGAATGTCTTGGGTCAGGGATAAGGTTAGATAAATATATTGATTTTAAAGTATATGGTGTAGATTTTGTTGACTTTTTAACAAAAGATATTGGTCAAATACTAAATGTGATAAAATCAAAAGAAAAGACCAATACGCCTTTAATTACTCTTATAGAGCAATTATGTCTCTCAGATTTGTCATATTTGTCATTTAATCGAACAATTCCCTCCTTGTCTGGTGGTGAACTTCAGAAGGTGAATTTTTCAAAACTATGTAGTTCAGAGATTACAGGGATTTTAATTGTCATTGATGAGTTGTCTTCACAAGTTCACGTGAGTGACCATAAAATGCTATTTGATAGGATTAAGAATATTCAGAAGAATGGCAATACAATTTTGTTAGTTGAGCATAATGATTATTTTATGTCACGGTCTGATAACGTCATAACAATTGGCCCTAGTGCAGGTCATTTAGGTGGCTATATAGTCGAAAATAAATCTAAAAAAGAGTGTTATTTGGAACTTAGTGAAATTGATAAAAAACTTAATTTTTTTGAGATGTCAGGAATTACAATAAACAACATAAAAGACTTAACTTTAAAGTTACCAATAAATTCCATGTCTACTATTGTTGGTAAATCGGGTTCTGGAAAATCAAGTTTAGCTAAATTTATAAACGAAAATTTCAATAATGTATCATATATTTCTCAAGATTTGATAAAAGGTAATGTCAGATCATCTGTAGCATCTCTAACAGGATTGAACAAAAGAATTAGTTCCATATTTAGTCAGAAATACAATCTAGAAAATAGTTATTTTAATATAAATGAATCAAGTCCAATAGTATGTAAGCAATGTGCAGGAAAAGGCGTAATAAAAATCAATAGAAGTTTTGATAGCGATATAGAAATAACCTGTCCAGAATGTGATGGGAAACTCTTCTCTTCAGAAGCGGAAGATTTTGAAATTAATGGCCATTCTATTCGAGAAATATATGAAATGACATTATCCGAATTGTTATTGTTAGGTATACATTCTATAGATAGAATTTGCTCCGATGCAATAAGACTCGGCCTAGGGCATCTTTCTTTAAATAGAAAGACAAAATCATTATCTGGAGGAGAGTTAAAGCGTATCAAGCTATTAATTAACTTGCCGCAAAGGAATACAAAAAACAAGATAATTATTATTGATGAACCAGCTTCAGGTCTTGATAACAATACGGCTGCTGATGTGATTAGATTCATAAAGAGTTATTCTAATGGATATCATTCAATAGTTTTAATTGAACATAAAGAAGTCGCATTTTTAGAGTCTGATTATGTAATCGAAATCGGTCCCGGTTCGGGAGTCAATGGTGGAAAGATTGTATTTGAAGGAACGCCAAATGATTATTACAATGAAAGGTATGTTAATTATATTCATAATAATTGAAATTATTAGCAAGACAATAAACGTATTTTTATCCTTGATGTAGGATTTGAAATTTACAATGGCTATATAGCCTGTTTATTCTAAGCATACAAGAACCACGGGTTAGCCCGTGGGTGTTTACAACCATAGTCTGTAAACTTAAGCCGCTCTCATCCCCCTACTTAGTGCTAAGACATGCAATGCACCTTTTCTTTCCATCTATGACTAAATTTTTTGTAGAAGCCTTACAGTTAGGGCAAATGTTTGGGTTATCTCTGCGTTTTGCGAGGGTTAACTGAGATTTCAGTTCACCCTCCATTATTTCAACATCTTTGTAGTAAGATTTGAGATAGTAGTCGTGGAAAGTCAGTTCTGAGAAAGGGATAACCTTATTCCTCCATTCGTAGTTTAGCTCGTTGTTCTCTATAAACGGCTCTCGCCAGTGAACATCAAACCAAAGTTCACCCGTTTCATCAGTTTTAGCCCTCGCTTCACGACTCAATACAAAGACGTTCGCTCGATTTCGATAAGCTATATCTAGGTCGGTGAATCGCTTACCATCAAAGTCCAATAGCACCCAAATCACATAGGTATTATTTCGTTGATAGAAGTGCTCACGGGCAGCTATAACGCTGATAAACGTAGTGCTCATTTGCAGCTCAAACACCACACGTTTAGTTTTACCAGAATCGTTATAGTAAGAAGAAACGTCAGGTATTCGCCACTCTTTACTCATTATCTGAGTTGGATCTTCGCACGAATCTCTAAAGGTAGCTTCAACCTTACAATCTGAAAATCTGTTCAGTCGGTCATTTCTAATAGCGTCATAGATATACTCTTTTGATTCACGATGAGCTTTTCCCTCTTTTTGACCATTAAACTTCATCGCAAGCATTTGCTCTTTCTTTAAAACAGAGTCTTTTTCTTGTAATGGACACTCAGCATTTTTAAACTTGTGGGTGTAATGGTTAATAGCACGTCTTCGGTTGCGAAGTGCTACAGGCTGATAGCACACGGCACAAAGGTATTTCCTTAAACCATCTTCTATGAGGTTTCTTTTTCTATGAAGTGCTCCCTCTTCAATATTATCGAGTTGATCAGCTACTTCGATAATGTCGTGCGTGTGAGGATCATAGATGTGAGTGATTAGCCGTTTATTGATAGTCGTAGTCATTACACATCACCATTCTCAACCAGATCTTTAAGCTTTTTGTGTTCTCTGAACAATTTGAATTTTTCTTTGTTGTAATACTCAATACCTTTTAAGGCTTCGGATAGGTCTTTCTGCTTTTTTTCGACCTTTGATTCAAGTTCTGAAAGAGCATTTCTGGCACGATTGGACCGATTCTCATAGTCCTCAATGGATTCAGATAGTTGCACTATTTGGGTAAGTTCTTGTTCTAAATCTCCAAAGGTACAGTCAAACCTTTCGAGAACACGCTTGAGCCATTTAGCGTTAAGTATGTCTTGATCAGAAGATTCTATTTGCTCTTTCAACTGTTTAATTTCGGTATTCAGACTTCTTTTTTCACGTCTTTGATCTTCAATGAGGCGCTTACCAGTAGCGTAAGTTTGCCTAAGTTCGGTAATTTCTTCGGAAATTTTCGATGATGTTTTTCCGTTGTAGAGTTCGCTTCTTTGACGTTTGAGGTTAGAAACCTTAGTGAGTAAATCCTGTTCTTGTTTTTTCAAATCTTCGATATTTATATGTAAATCATACTTACGTTTTTCGTTTTGGTATCGAGTTAGATTGTGTTGTGCCGTTTCAGTATCAGCTTTGATTCTGTGTAATGTTCCATTGGCTAGGTTAACTCTTTCGTTAATCTGTTCGAGTTCGCTCAATGCTCTTTGTTGTTCAGACTCAATTGATGAGTGTTCGAGTGAGGCGATGTTTCGTGCTAATGGGTGAAGAGGATTAAATGACAGCCAAGAGCAACGTTTTTGAAATTGTGAGTTCAAAACATTCTCTTTGAGGTACGTAGTAAAGTCAGTCGATGGAACGGCTAAGTTGCTAAGGTTTACTTCAATGACACTTTCAAATCGGGTTCTGAGTTGGCGAATCTGCTTTTGATCCACTTCTGAATCTTCTAGCGCAATGGTTAGGTATATTGCTTGGTTATCGAGAAGTGTCAGTTCGATAAGAGGGCGAGTATCAGTATCGACAAGTAAGCTACAGTGACTCAATTCAACAGGTATGCTGTTCGTGCAGGAGTAATCAATAGGGATTGATAATCGAAGCTCGTCAGACAGTAAAGAAGTTAATCGTTCACATACCTCAGAAAGAACAAGGTGCTCACACTGCTTATCAATGTGTTGAAAGAGCTGAAAATCTTCTTCACGTTTTACTGGTTCACCACAAACACGACAAAGAGCTGTTAAGTCTTTACTTTCTTTTGAATCAATCAATTCGCCTTTTTCATTAAGGCAAAACCGAATCCCCATTCTTTGTGTGCTGCACAGCATTTTATACCTCACTGATATTAAAAAGACTTAGACCTATTCAACCAGATTTGGCACTAGAAAAGTATGCAATTTAATTAATATTGAGACAGGGATAGTAAAAGTGGGGGAGTGATCAAGGTCACAACTCTTAGGCCGAGATTTTTGCAGAGGTGACAACTCGCACCAATAAGAAGACATTATAAGTAAAGTTTAGCGATGGTGGGTGTTTTTAAGTTGCTGTTTTAAATTGATAATATTGCTAACTTTACTTGTTAGGATAGGCAGAAAGGACACCGTTGGAGCTGTACGGCCTGTTAATAGTGACAAGCAAAGTTTAGCATATTACTATTGTTGGAAAGATGAGCTTTAGGAAGAGGTTAGTGCCATATGCGCCTTTCAGCGATAGCACAAGCAACAGAAGATCTAAGACCAGTTGTTATCACTTACACACGATTTTCAACGAACATTCAAAAAGAAGGTTTGTCTGAGTATCGTCAAGACGAGTTAACACAACGATATGTTCTAGATTTCTGTGAAGAACACGGTGTTCCAGTGGAAGATATAATATCACTGAAAGACCGAGGAATTTCAGCGTATCGTGGTAAAAATATGACGAAGGGTAGTCTTTCAGAGATTATCGCTAAGTTTAATTCTGGTGAGCTACCTAAAGTCTATAACGAGAAAGGCGAGATAAACACTTTCTTGTTTATTGAATCACTGGATCGTCTTTCTAGGGCAGATCTACATACAGCAAACAAACTTTTCTTAGACCTTGTTGAATACTGCAACATCGTAGTTGTTGCAGAAAATGAGAAGAAAATCTACTCACTCAATTCTTTGAAAACAGATATGGGAATGCTCGATCTGTTTTCTGCACTTCTAACATTATCTCGTTCACACAACGAATCAAGAATGAAGGAAATGCGTCATAGGGCTAATTGGTCGAAGAAGCGACAAGTTGTAATTGACTACTTTGAACTACCAGAAGATGAAAGAGAGGGCGTAGAATACCCGTTAAACCCGACAAAAACTTGTCCTTGGTGGTTACGTCCAAAAGCTGATAATCGTGGGTTCGAGTTCATAGAAGAGCATAAAGAAGCAATGCTGTATTTCTTGAATCGAATGATGGAAGGTCACGGTTTAACATCGTGCATTAGACGATTGAATGAAAAAATTGAGAATGGTGAACTTAAGGTAGAGTTTACGGAGCGTCAAAAAAAAGCTAAAGGGTTTCAAACCCATACGTTCTATCAACTACTTTCAGGTGATGATAATGAGTCAATCATAGGGAATTTGATTTTCCATCAAGATTACTATCCTACTGAGAAAGATGTTCAGCAAGGTCTATATGAAAAAAAATCACTTGGTAAAAAAGTAAGAATCCCTGTTTTTACAGCTAAGGGTTTCTATCCTGCACTTTTGAACGAAGTTGAGTATATGCGCTTAAAACAGCAAATGAAGCAGCGTAAACAATCTCAGACCAAACCTACTAAAAAAGTGCAAAACATAGCTCAAGGACTCTTAAAATGTCCTTTATGTGGATATAGCTATGTTTATGTCGCTGATAATAGAAAGGGACGACACCACAATTTAGTTTGTGGATTATCACGCTCTAAGAAATGTAAATCATATACTTTCAGATACAAATGGTTTGAAAAGAATCTTCTTAATTATTGTCGTAACCTCGATATGAATAGAATCTTGGGAATCAAAATCGACAATAAACTAAAGGAACGTATTAGCGAATTAGAAGTAAATGCGCTCACTTACGAACAAGAGATAGAAGTGAAAAACAAGGAGTTGGAACAACTTGTTGAGAACCTAAGCAAGATTACAATTCCAACACTACTAGAAAAAGCGCAAGATCAGTATGTGAAAATCGAGAATAGTATAAAAGTCATTACTTATGAAAAAGAGCAAAATGAACTTGAGCTAGTTGATTTGAAAAAACGTTCGATTAAGAGTGATATTGTCAGTAAAGAGGTTTATGAACTGATTGACTCAGTTCAACTACAAGAGAATGTTAGTTTAAGAGAAAGATTAAACATTGAACTAAAAAAAGTTATTTCAGAACTTTATATTTATCATAAAGACAACCCGAACAATTATTTTGGAAGAAATATGATTGTTGTTAAGTTTAGAGATGATTATATTAGGTTTATTCCATTAGATCGTGAACTTGAAAGAGAAGAACTGTATAACATTCTTCCAACCATAAGCACGAAAAAAGCAGTAGACTATTCTAAATATGAAATATTGCCTTTTGACTATTTAGAAGGATTAGAAGAAGGGCGATATCCTGAACATCAATTCATAACTAAATTTTATCAAGAAAATCCTGATGTATTGGCTGAGATACTTAGTGAACTTGATGAAGCTGATAATGTTTACGTATAGGGGAAAGTCTCATAGGGACAGGAAATTAACTCGCTTTTTCATAGTGAGTTAATACCTCTTTGATGGTTATCTCACCTTTCTTAAATCGTTTTGCAACGTCAAGATCGATAAGAATCACATCTTTTCTCTCATTTTGATAAAGTCGAAAAGGGACTTTAACAGGTCGAGGCGTGGTGAATGACAATGGTGAAGTTTTTTGGCTTGCCATAAATGATTTTCCTTTAAATCAATGGGTTGCCACGGTTCGTCAAAATCCGTTTGACGTTAAAGATACAACAAACGTAAAACGTATGTGTCTCTTCTCAACTCTCACTTTCCTTATGGTTTGCGCCATATCCTTATGGCAGTTCACTATGTTTCGTCACGCTATGAGACTCTAACAATGTATCAATTCAAAAATGTCCAATCAAGTGAAGGTCGATTTTTTACCTAGAACTAGGGATTTTTTAGCCCTTTTCCAAAAATCGGATTTTCGCAAGTGTCGTGCATTTAAACACCCCCCAATAGAAAAGTGTTGTGGTTTTACACACCCCACGAAAAGAAGTGTTGTGCTTTTCAACTCCCTTCACTATAGAGATAAACTTTATAGAGATAGATCTTAAAGAAGGGATATAGTGATAAAAAATTATCACGGGCGAAAAAGTCAAAGGAATTTTTAATTATTCTGTTAATTAGAATAACTTTAAGACCACACAACATAAACTTTTGAAAGTCGCTGCGCTCCGATTCTGATAAAAATAACCTTGAATCATTTCAAAGTATTTAATCATTCAATATTTATACTCTACAGAACTGAAAATCTCTGATTTTCTTTCGCCACTGCGTTAAAAACATAGACTTAAAAGAAAAGAATTTCTAAATGTTGGAAAGGTAAGTGTAACGATTAGTTGAAAAGCATACATTTAATTAGTATTAAAGTATTTATAGCGAAATTGAAATGGAAATAAAGGAATAAATATAAGAAAAATATTTATATTTACATAAATTATTTATTTCTTTGCTCTTGATTTAATCTCGTTTAATGATAAAAGATATATTACAGGCGAAAAAAAAGCCCATTGGCGAAATGAGCTTTTTGATTAAGATAGATCGGACAATCTTTCTATAAATATAAATTACATTACTTTTTTAGAAAGTCAACATTATATCTATCTTTAATTTAAAAATATTATTATACAATTAAGAGGAAGTTATAATGTTTCAACAAATCAATTCAATCAAAAACGGCTTAAGCCACGAAGTTTTAAACCTACCAACATTTCTTATCCAATCAGGGTTTTTCAGAAAGAATATTGAACAAAACGGAACTATTTACACAATGACAAAGGGCGAAACTGTTAGTTTAAATACAGTTCATTGTAATTTGGTGATAGGTTTACCATTGTTCAGCTTTTTACTTACTACTCAACATAATCTAGCTTTAGATAAGTCTAACGAAGATGATGAAATTACGGTAAAATATGGTAAACACAGCAAGTTATTGAAGTGCCTTAAAGCAAGAGAGAATCACAGAATTAGAGCTGTAGAAGCTCATTTAGATACTTTTGTTGAGTATCTTAATCCAGAACAAAAAATCACATTAAACAGAAAATCATTCAGCATATTTGAAACGCTAAAAGTAAACAAAAAAGATAGAACTATAACGTTTAAAATCTCTAATAAGTTTATGGATGAACTAAGTAAAAGAACAAATCCATTAACTTACATTCAAAATGAAGATTTAAGAGAAGTTCAATCTAACGGTATTGCAGGGAGTATTTTTATCTATACAAGATCTATATCTAAAATGAAAAAAAGATATTTACTGAAGAAAAGAATTGCTCAAATGTTCGGTATAGTAAAGAATACAAATCAAAGTATAGATAGTGCTTTTAAGACGCTAAAAAGCAAGGGTATTTTATTGTTTGATAAGATCATAAACTACAAGATGAGCAATGGATTCTTAGAGGTATTTTCTAAATATGTAATTACAGAAATTAAAGAAGCTACAGTAAGAAAGATTTTTAAAGAACCTACTTACAAACAAAGCGGGACTATAGATAAAAGTGTTTTCGATTCACGTTTATCTAAATCTGTAAGAGCAGAACAAGACGATACACCATTTTATTTACAAGTATTTTCAAAATTAAATAAATAAGAAGTAAACAAAGAATTACCTTAACATAAAAGAATATTTCCAATTTCGTTCTTTGATTTTTTGACGAACATTACAATAGTGCTATAACAAGAAGTATAAGAACTTAAGAAGGAATTGTTATGTTAAAAAGAAACTCAGAAGAAACAGATTCAGAAAGTAAAATAAAAAAATACAAAAAGTTTTACATAGAACGATTTGAAACTCAAGAATTAGAGATTGAAAGATTATTCAATGAAAAAGAAGAAGTAAGAAAGAATTTTTACACAAACGGTAAAAAGAAATTGAAAGAGCTTAATTTTGCTACTGCGAACTTGTTAGCAGCGTTTTATGTACTAGCTTTATCAAACCTTGATTTTGAAATACATTTTAAGTTAATGAATCTCTTTCTCATATCTATGATTTTTCTAAGCTTTCTTTTGTTCGTTTTGTGGAGAAATGGCGAAATTGAAGAGGCTTTATCATACGAGCAAAAGACAAAGTTCGTCATAGCGTTTCTAACAATATGGATTGTCGTTCAGTTTCTCACTCCAACAAGCTTTCAAACATTGATTACCTTCTTTGCCTTCATACCATTTTTGTTTGTTAAACATAATTTTAAGAGACATTTCAAAAACTATGCGAAGAAAGAAATGGAATTTATGGATAGAACAACTTTACTACTGCGTATCAGAGAAGAATCAATGAATATGTTAGAAGATATGGATAATAAAGAAAATGAACAGTTGGATAATACTAGTAACTGATATGTTTGTTTACTAGTAACCACTAAAGATAATTACTAGTATCTTTTTTTAATATTACTAGTAATTGTAAACTTCTAAACACTGAAATTTGTTTGCAAACTAAATAAAATAAAGATATAGTGCGATAAACATATAAATAATATTGACTTTTATTATTTAGATCGTTATAATATAAATAAGAAGTAGTCAAATTATATGATTGTTTTAGATCTTATATAAACAATGGTTGTTTTTATAATAGAGATCGCACTTTGCATTTTAAAAAAGATAGCAGAGTAATTTTTGATTAACTTGCTTTGATCATTAAAACTCTAACGCATTGATAGATGTGGTAAATTAAAACACATAATTCAATTTCCTTTTTTTAATCAAAGTTTTGTGAAATTAAAAAAAGAGGTTTTCATTATGTCAAAAGTTTTAAATTTTCCATCAACTTATTTTACACGTATTAAAAATACGTTCAAAGCAAGATTCATCTTCGCTACAACAGCAATTGTGCTAGGTGCAGCGTTGCAAAATGATGCTTACATCAGTGTTTTTCTTGCTATTACTGCAATAGAAGCTTTGTTTGTTCTTAAAAACTCTTAGGAGCTAACAAAATGATATTAAAATTAAATTACTTAAAATAAAAGATTATGTTTTAAAAGCCATAATCTTTTTTTATTTTATCTTTTTAAGCAATCTTTTAAAATGGTATATCTTGATTTAAGTAACTCTTCTTGATCAAAACCTCTCTCATATACCAGAACGAATTTTTCTATGTTAGCGTCTGAACTAAGGTTTAAAGGCTTTTCAAAGTGTGTAGTATAAGTTCTATCTTTATTTCTACTGTAAGATGATTTTTCAAAGATCTTTAACTCATAAGTATCAAAGTTTTTCCTTTCGAAAACCCATTTATGACCTCTTCTCTTTCCATTTCTTGCTGACTTATCATAAAACGTGTAGGAATAATCAGATACCGTCAGATCATATATTGTTAAGTCCTTAAAGGAATTTCCGATTCTAATGCTTACATCAGCGTCAGGATTAAAGTAAACACGCTTTAAATTCGTCATAATCTTGTCTTCATCTTTGTATTCTAGAAAGACTCCATTAAAATCTGATTTGCCTTTTCTATTTACTAAATTTTCGTATCGAGTTTTACAATCTTCGTTATATTTTGATAAATCTACTTCTTTTGCTATACTCATACTTGCAAATAATATGCTTGATATTGTTAATATATATTTTTTCATTATAAATTCCTTTTTTATACTCTTCCGTATTTTCTTAAATATTTCACGAACATACTACCGCTTAATCCGTGATCTGTTGTCTTCAATGTTTTTGATAAGTAATTTCCAACCCAAAAGACTGAACTTGTAAGATACACAACGTTAATGATCTTAATAACGACAACTAACAAAAGCATTCCTGCTGCGTTAGAAGTTGCTAAAACTGTATAGCTACAAACTTGAATAATCGTAGAAATCATTAGAACATTTCTTAGTAATGCTAAGATCGGAACATATGTTTTAGCACTTACAAGCATTATGAACTGAATTATTGTATTTGCGACTATCTCTATAGGTTTACCAATGAAATATACAGAAAGAGATTCGATAAGAAACCTTACAATAATATCTATAACAGCTATTACGATTGCACCAACAAAAAGACCTGCAACTATATAAACAAATATTTTTTCAAAATTAAGAACTAACATTGCTATGTTCGAAAAAACATTTAGCATTTCAAATACAATTGAAGAATTACTGTTTAACATTAGTTTTGCATAAACTTTGATAGAAGCTAGAACATTCATTAGCTCTGCGTAATTTTTATGTTGACTTAAACTATTGAAGTTTACTTTGTAATTTTTTTCACCTTTAGCATCTGTGTAGTTTCCGAATGCTAATTTATAATCACTCAAAAAATTGAAACTATCATTTATTGCAGAACGAGATAAGCTAGAACTATCAAATAGAATTCTTATCTCCCCATTAATTTTAAAAAAGTAATCTTCAGCATTTAGAATAACCATATCGTCTAAACTTTTATCTTTAACCTTATAACCGTTATCAAGCATTTTAGTTTTACTTTCAGTTATACTAATCTTTGATAACTCATTAGTGATTAATGTTTGATACTGTTTTGAACGATCACCAGATGAAAAAAATCTTGTCGTCAGATCAATTATTGATAAAAGTTTGGTGTTAGATTCTATATCTTTAAGCTTTAAGCCTTGTTGTGATTCAGTTCCTATTAAAGCTGATGAAACCTTTTCAGCAGCTTCTATGTTTATTTTGTTGAACAGAGGGTAAATGTCTTCCATTGTTAAATCTGAGTCTAATGGTTTAACTGAACCATTTTTGTATTCTAAGCAAAATGCTTCGTTACCTTCTTTGTCTGCTTCTAAAGAGGCTTTACAGGTCATCCCAACGTATTCATTAGTGAAAGCAACGGTTTGTTCGATACTTGCTTCAAAAGCCTTGTTTAGCGGTTGTAAATCAGCTTCAAGCTTATATCCACCACAATCTTGATAAAACACACCGAACTTTTGTGAACAATGGCGAATTGCTGAACTTAGTAAAGTTGTATTTCCCAGATCTTGATATGATTTTGAAGAATTATCTGTAACGAACTCATCAATACAAACTATCTCATCAACACTATTTAATTTATCAAATTCATTCTTCAGTTTTTTAGTGTTATGATATGAAATTAATTCTTGTTTATAACTGATTGCACATAGTTGTGTATCAACAATGGCAGAATTAAAACTTAATACTTTATCTTGTATCTGACTTTTAGAAGCGCTGATAGTTGTTTTTAAAACAGGATTAATCTTCTCTTTAATGTATACAAGTGAAGTGTACATATTTAACGGCATACTCCACAGTGAATCATTTATTAATCTATGTGAAGATTTTAAAGAAGATTCGGATGTAATGATTGATACAATAAATATAACGATGATTGATGTAAAAACCGTCTTTGATTTATTCTGAGTCATTTCTTTAAACGACTCATTCGAAGTCGCTTTTACTAATGAATGTACAACCTTTACTATCAAAGCAATTGCAGCAAGACCTACAAAAAACATAATGGTCTTTTGAGTTTCGCTAAAATCGTCAGGAGTAGTTAACCTTCTAAGTAAGTTTCCTTGTTTTGTGTCTTTTGATAATTCCTCAGTTACACAATCATTTGTTTGTTTTCTGATCTCGCTTATTCTATTACTATCTATATGACATTCATCATATGTTTTGTCAGGACTTGGAGAATCAGCGAAACTAAACATTGAGAATAATGTAAGAAGTATCGTAATTGTTGTTAGTAGCTTTTTCATAATAGATAGTTCCTTGTCGTGTATAATGTATGTTTATCACACAATGGAAATTATTCAATTAATCAAAGAACGGTATGTTAGAAAGTGGGTAGATTTAGGCAATATTTTAATGCTAATTTTTTGGTAGGTGTAAAAAAGTTTTGAGGATTTTTTGGTTAAGTAGTATTAACAATATATTGTAAACATTAAGTTCTACAAAAATAATATTTTTGTTCCTCCACTTTCTTATTAAAAGACTACGCATATTTAACAAGAAAATGCGAGGTTCAGTGTATGAGATTTAGAATGGTTATTAAAATGGAATATTGATTTAGTTACAAAAGACCAATAAAAAAGAACTATTAAGGTCTAATTTTTTAAGTGAGGTGAAACAAAGTCTATCAAGTTTCTCAACATCTTTTCGTTCATAATCCAGAGAGGAAGATCTTCTTTAACTTCTAGCTTTAACCATATGTTAGATTTAAAAAATAGTCCTGTTTCTTGGATTGAATAGCAAAAGGCAGGTTCACCGCAATCATCATCTAATGGATAAAAAGAAATAGTATCTTCATCAACAATTATATCTACATTTCTTCTATGTGCAAAATTGTAAGTTGTTTTTGAAATTTTCATAAAAAATCCAGATAAGACAATTAGTTTATGTAATTATGTTATCTGGACCTTTATCTTATTACAATGTTTTAGTTAACTATTCTTCATTGTTTCTATCACTAAATTTATAGTGATCTTTCAGAGCATCTTTTGTTCTTTCTTCACCTGTTCTGTTTATTGTCGTTTTAGTTTTTGTTTTATGATATTCATCAACATCATCTTTCCATTTGTCTAACTTGCCTTTACCAGTTTCAGTGTCAGTTTTTGATTCTTTCTTCTTATCTTCTGTCTTTTCCTTTGTTTTATCTGAAGATTTATTAGACTTTGAATCTAACTTATCTTTGATGTCATCGGTTTTATTAGTTTTCTCACCGCCTACATTCTTAGGTTTTGGTGAATCAGGAGAACGGTTACTACCATTACCATTTTTCTTCTTAGGCTCTTTAAGCTCATTCATATGTTCGTCAGTTGTTCGCTGCATTGATGAAAGCTTACCTGCTGCGAAAGAACCTACCGCTATGAACGCTCCTGGTCCGAACGATGAAGAGTTGAAACTAACGACCTTTGCACCAAACAGCTCTACGATACCGTTGTAAATCTTTAGAAATATATCTTTAAACGTTGCTAGTATTAGCCAACCTACTACTGCACAAAGCACGAAGAACAACGTAATTGCTGAGAAAGCTGAAAACTGATAATCGCTGTATAGAATATCAAATACGCTGCCGCCAATGTTTGAAGAACTTAGAATAGACATTACAAAATAGAGCGACACTAGGACAGCGCACAAACCAACTACGATACTTTTAAAAGCAGTAACGGTCATTTGTAGTGAAATGAAATCATTCCAACAGCGTGCTTTGTCTTGTTCATCAGCTAATATGTATTGAATCAATTTGTATGGCACTTCAAAGCAGAAAATGAATATTGCGAAAAGAAAACTCGTTATACAGATAAGAACAGAAACGAATAGCAAGCCAATATCTCCCAAAGTCGGCAATTTGTCGATAGCGAACAAGACTACAGCCGTTGCTAAGTAGGTTGATGATAGAGGTTTAACAAATGTATCAGAAACAGAATCTAATGCGCCTACACCTGCACAGCCTACAGCAGTAAAAGGGTTGGATTTTCCGAAAGTCACACCGCCATTTTTTCCACCTGCATTACATATACCATTTGCTGAACTTGAAATAAGATCAGTAAGTCCCAAATTGACACCTGTCTCGTAAGCTTGAGTTAAATTTGCAGCGTTCAAGATTAATAAGTTTGCAGCACATTCACCATCTTTCATTATCGGACATTCTGCTTTCAATGCTTTTGAAAAAGAACTCTCTTTATTCTCTTTTAACAACGCTGCATTTTCGACAAATGATGTAGCAGGGTAAATAAAAAACTCCGACAAGTCGTATTTGTTAAGCGACTTCTGTTCAATTTGAGTTTCCGCATTTTTCGGATACTTTAGAAAATTATAGAAGTAATCTGGTTGAGTAACATCAAAGCTGATTAATCTTGTTTCAATCGTCAAGGTATCTTGAACTGCTTTCAATGAAGTATGAAGCTTATGATTTAATTCAGCAGTAATTGTATAGGTACTCAAAGAATCTTGTAAACTTCCTGACATTTTGTTTAATGCGTCTAATGCTAATTCGCTGATAAGTTCATCGTTACTAACTATTAATTTGTTCGCTGCTTCTTGTCTCGCAGAAAAGAAAATGTTTAATGCAAGAAACCTATCTTTTATAACCTCTGTTAAAACATCAATTGATTCGAATTCACCACCTGCTTGAATAGTATTGTCTGACATAAAACGATAACAATGTGTGCTAAATTTAAAGAATCCAGTTCTTCTTAATTTTGTGTCATTATCCATTTGATTGAAGTGAGTAGCGTATTTTTTTCTAAGCTCATATTCTTTTTCGCTACCCATTGTTTTTGCACATTCTAACTCAAGCGCAAGTTCCATCGTTTTAGTTACATATTCATCAATGTATGTGCTTCCAATAATTGTTTTATCATCAATCATCGAATCGTCTTCACCGTCCATATTGTATAACTCAGCATAGTTATACACGAATGATTTAATACCTGAAAAAGCAACCGAAGCGAATGTATCTAAACCTTCAATTTGTTTGTAATCGAATATGTTACCCATCTTAGATTGATTTATTCGAACTAGATTTTTATAAGAAGGAGTATCTTCAAGAACCAGATTTGTTTCTCTAACTTCTAATGCTGCTTGTTCTGCAAGCAAAAGATTAGTTTGTATAGTGCTTGAATTCAGTGAAGCCAAGTCTTCAGTTTTCTCTAGTTCTAATAGTAACTCTCCAATTTGTTTGTTGAATGAAGAGCGCATACTGTCTAAAACGGTTTCGTCAGTTGCGAGATAATGTGGGTAGTTATTTTTTATAAAGTTTTTAACTACATTATGAACATTACTTATTACGCTAAGACCTACAGCTTGTCTTCCAAAATGATCCTTGTGACAGTTGTACTTTGATGAGTCTGTTGCGCCTGAAACATAATCAGCCCTGTTAGTGATTTTAGTGAAGTTAAAGTTACTGAAAAGCAAACTAATTTCATCATCTGGTACAACAAAACTTGTTTCACTACATACATTCCAATAATCGAAAAACTCTTCTATTGTCGGATCTGAAATATCCATTCCGACTGTTAAAATTGGTTTGTCAATTTCTATATGCTGTCCCCAAAGATCAGAAAACTCTTCATTCTTTGTTACAACATTTATCAAGTTGATGAAGTTGATTCCAGTTGTAATATCTAAATTGCTTTGTTTCAAAGCAGGAATAACCAAAGAAGTATCTGTGTTCTTAATGTTTTTTATTGTGTCGTGATCACCACCGTTATAGATGATGAAGTTTGAGGAAGCTACAAAATAGGTTGCACCATAAAAATACAAATCTTTATGATGAATTATTCCGAAAAAAATACAACCCGAAATCAAAGCTGCAATGATAGACTTTGCTGTTGAATATTTTTTAACGACTCCGATAATAATAAGTGCAAGAAGAAATAAAATGAAAGCAGGGTATGCTAAAAAACTATATGTCTCGATAACTTCACTAAGACCAACTGAATCTTTCATTTGCTCTTTTAACCAATCAGGGTTTTCACCTAGATCTCTAAGAAACTCTTTATGTTTTTCAATAGTCTTTTTATCAACAATCAATTCTAAAGAAGCTGCGTGTCTTTGATCTTTTTGGTGCAAGAACATACCACACGCTTTATAGCTTTGTGGAGAATTGAAATCCGCTTCGTTGAAATTATTTATTTTTGAAGAAACAAATTTTCCTTCTATACATTCTTCATCATCAGCATAGCTAGTGCTGAACGACAGTATATTGAATAGAATCATTATCATTATTAAATATTTTTTCATATAAACCTCTTATGTATTTTGCAATAACACTCTTTAAATAATTTCGAGGTTTATAATTAACTTCAATCAGATAATTCTAAAAATATTAATATTAAACACATCAGTAAAATATTTTCGGCTTGCCGACTATCTTCCTCGTTTATATTTAAATTGTATTCACTTATTTATCTAATATCTCACATATCAAAATACTTGCAAGGCAAGAAATCTAACATTAAATATTAAAACGCTATATCTAAAAGAAATAAAATAAAAGTAGTCATAACAAAAGTTCAAAACAACGAAAATAAATTTTCAAAAAATCAGAAAAACGCCAAAAAAAACTGGACAACCACAAGCCTAAAATTCATTGCAAGACAAGGGTTCACACTCAACAATAAATTGTAGTGAGCGCAGAACTCATTAAATTATAGCTATGTATAATTTACTCCCTAGCGGTCGGTTTGAAGAAAGTTTTGTTTGTTCTATTGATTAATATTTTAATAATGATTTATTAATAGGTAAGAAGAATGAGTAAGTTATTAAGAGTTGAAATCATATGAAGGTGTTTATTCATTCTAGATTATAGCCTGTATGTTTGAATGTGATTCAAACATTACGGTAGTAGTAATTAAAAAATGGAGATTAATATTATGGAAAATAATCATAACGAACAACAGCAAAATGAAATAACACATACAGTTATAAAAGATGAAGAGCAAGTAGTGAAATGTCCGACCCTAAAGGAAGTTGAAAAAGGCTATGAAGTAATTAAAGTCGATACAGAATTCTCTGAGAAAGATCTTGAATGGTTAGAAAAAACTATTGCGCCATATCAAATATCACTTGCAACCTTAGACGATAAAAACGCACATCTAATGATAGACAATGTTGAGTTAATTTTAAAAGTACAGAAACCGACTTTATATAAGCCATTCAAAAGTTTTAGAGAGAGCTATCAAGGTGCAAGTAATACAATCCTTCAAGATTTTTTAAGTTATTGCAAAGAGACACTTAGTAACGCAGTTAATGAAGGTTTGAAGGTGAGTCTTCACAAACAAAACGCATTGCTTGAACAAACACGAAAAGCAGCGCTTCATAAGCAATACACCAAAGAAGATTTAATGTTGAATGCAATTATCGACAAAATGTCTCAACGTAGAATAAGACAGTTGATCAATGAGCTTACAGCAAAGAAGTAAAGTGAGGTGTTAAGATGAAAACAGAGAGGGTTTACTACTACTCATCAAACAGATTTGAAACACTAGTCAAAGAGCTTTTGAGAACGTTGAAAATTTCTAATAAGAGCCGTCTGTTTGACGGTCTTATCAAAGGAAAAGAGTTTGTTTTGAAACGTGATGATGTAATTCTTTTTAGTCGTCTTTTCCCTAGTTTAGAAGCTCAAGTACACGATATTGATTCACGCTTCATTTCAAGAACACCACAGAACCAATTAGACACTTCTAATCCTTATTCAGAGTATGAGTTTGAAACTTTACAAGAGCTTATAAATCACATTCATATAGTTGATATAGAGTCAGTATCGAATGATGAAAAGTCAAATCTTAGATTTACTGAAACAGGTGATTTTGGAGTGACAATTTACTCACCACATTTCTGTGAGTGCTATTTAAGAATATTACAAGAAACGATAGTTGTTTTCGACACTGAAATCTCAATTGCTAACAAAGTTGAATTAGACGAAAGTTCAAAATTCTTCAATAAAATAAATAAGTTCATTGGTAGTTTAAATGACCATAATTCAGCTCAGAGAGGTTTGAAAGCATCAGGATTGAAAAGACGTAATATGTCTCTTTATACAAGTAAAGAGTTTAAAAGAAAATCAAATGAGTTTAAAGAGTTAACAACTGAAGAACTTGAAGCATTTAATATCAATAATAATGAAATCATATTTGCATTAATGAAAGCATCCAGTGAACTTGATAACGTCACAAAAGGAAAGAAAACTGCAATTTATTTTCGCAATAAAATTGCAAAACTCATAATAGAAGCGTCAGATACATCAAGGATAACAACAAGAACTGATGTAGACTTTATGATGTCTTTAATTAAAGATATGAATGTCGTTCATTATAAAGTAAATTCCGATTCGAAAAAATATATAAGTCACTTCAAAAGAAATATGGATGATCTGAACGTTGCAATAAAGAACTATCACGAACTAGCAAAAAGCGAAAAGGCTACTTCTGAAGAATTATATAAAAGAGCAGAGATTGTTAAACAACAACTTAGACGCACAGCAATAAATAATTTCAACTTGATAAAAGAATTCAATAGCAATACATCAGATAAATAGTTACTTTAAGAATCATAACTTTTAGTGTATTATATAATCAATAATGAAAACTTGTAAGGCTTAAAGATGAAACTCGAAAACATTAAAGATTTGTTCTACGTCTATTTGGTAAATCCTCAAACTGACAAAGTTGAAAAAGTGTCAGATTATTTAAATATTAATGGCGCAAACAAGTTAACTGAAAAACATTATAATAAACTTGTAGATCTTGATGTGTTCGAATTGAACAAATCAGAATTTTTCTTTACTAAGTTAAGTCCTTCAGGCACTAACTCACATCTACCGCTTGCAGAGCTAGACGTTCAGCAAGTGAAAAGATTTTTTGAATTACCATTCATTACTGATCTGTATGGTGATCCAAATTATCTAATGATGTTGTTTGAAGAGGGTGCAACACACATTCCAGTCAGTGTCATTAATGACAAAGTTCTTGAAGAGCTTGCAATTCAGCTTGTTGAAGATGAAATCGCAGCAGAGCATAACCAAAAATAATACTATCTGAATCAATAGCACTGTTTCCCAACACAGTGCTTTTTAAACCGTTTTTTTAAGAAACAGGATGAAGCAAATAATGATAGTTGTTCAATTCTTCATTCACTTGGTGCGCTTCATATTTGAAGTAAAGCTGTTCATCTAGGCACTTTGTGAACTCACCAAGTTCTACTGTATGAATAAACAGTGATATAGGTGCAACTTGTCTATTCTCATCATCAAAGCAATTGTCTATGTGTGCTCGATCTAGATAAACAACGTCAGGCTGTTGAGTCGGAGTTTCTTCAATGAGCATTGTTTCAAGCCCAGACTTTTCAAAGGTCTCTAAGACGCTGTAGAGCTTTTCTACATCGTTCTTTGCTATGACCGTTTTGTATTGGCTCAAAATGCTGTCTAAGTGCTTCTCGATAGAACCAAACTTATTCTTCATTAAACAGATCGTCTTGATTTTCTTCTTAATCAAGCCATAGCGAGGTTGTTTAAGTTTAGGTTTGAGAAAGTCGATGATGATCTTGTTTCGCTTATCTTCTTTGACAAAGCTTGTAGAAGCATTCACTTGAAAGTAAAGGTGAAGCAGGGTGTTCTCAAAAGTGTTTTGTATGAGTTTATGATACGACTTGTCAGACATTAAGTGATGTTGGTTACTTGAAAGATGGACGAATTTTAACACATTAAAAAAGCCCTACAAAATGTGCAGGGCTTTACCAGATAACTTTTAACCGTTTCATTTTCTCATTCCAACGTTAAGAAACATAATGGTGATTAAGATTTTTTTGTTAACCTTCTTTTCTGGTCAAGTTCTTCATCACGAAGATAGTAGATCTCACCAAAGAAAGGGCTGTAGCTCCACTCACTGTTACACTCACTGTTACACTTGCTGCAACAGTGGTGATAGTAGAACTCCATTACGTATTCGGTATCTACTCGCTTTGTCGTGAAATCTTCACTGGCACAATAGAAGCACTTACCATCGTCATTTTCGACTTCTAGTGTCACTCCTGGTCTATGCTGCATAAGCTTTACCAACGTTATCACAAATCGTCTGTAGAGCTGCTATGTCACGCTCTTTCACTAATACCCAAGAATTAGGCATTATGTTAGCTGCTGACTTGGTGTAACCCCATTTAGCATAGAGTTCTTTATACAAATCAACTTCTTCAGGAAGAGTCTCTACAAGCTTGATTCCGTGATGATTCTCTTCAAAGTGATTCACTAGGTCAGTGAAGTAATTTTCGTGTCTATGTTCAGGTTGAACATACACTTTGTTAAGGAAGCTCAAACGGCTATCAATGCCTGATACGGAAGAGAAGTATGAACCAAGTTCTTCACCAGTATCAGCGCAGCGCATAACATAAAGAAAGGCTTTATCGTTTTGCTTCATACCCTTAGTTAGTGCTTTCTTATAACGCTTTGCATGAAGATTGACGGAAGTAGCAGAAACCTTCTTTCCGTTTATCTCTAAACTAGAGATAGCTAGTTTCTTGCAAATCTCGAAAATGTTAGTCGTTTTTTTAAATTCAATTTTTTTCATTTTTATTACCTCTTTCTATTTTTTGTTATGCAAACTCCTTTTGCAGTAAAATCCTGATTAATCATAATTAGACCTTAGTTTTTATTCTTCAATAATTTTATCGTCATAAAATGATGATATTAGATCAATTCCTAGAGCATCTTCGCTAAACTCTATAAAGTCTTTTTGTCGCAACAACTTGAAGAAATGATGTTTTTCTATAAAGATTATATCTTCATCAGTTGGTTCTTCAGTTGAATAATCAATGTGCTCGAAGATACTTTGTTTAAGATTGTTGAAGTGTATCTCTAACAATTCATTGAACTGTTCATCACTATCTGACTTTAACCAAAACTTTTTAAGTTTATTAAATGGTAGATTCAAAAATAACGTGTTCTGAAAGTTTTCAATAACCCAATCGTGCAAACAATATCTTTTCCCATCAAAGCAATCAAATATGAAGTAGGGTTCAAAAACTCTTTGATTGATTATGTCAATTCCATAAAATCTTGTGTTTGGGTGAGGATTGAAACAATTATGAGCGATAATGAATGTTTGATTGATAACCTCACCATCGATCTTTATCACTTGATTAGAATCTAAATGAACCACATTTTCAAAGTCATTAATCAGAGAGAATAGTTCTGTTAAATCACAGTAATCTGATTCAAAGATTCTTAGATATTCTTCAGGTCTGATATGTGAACCATAATCTGAATCGTTAGCAATGTATAAGTAATTAGTTGTTTTGTAATATTTCATTTGTTTACCTCTTTTGTTTTTTAGTTGTGAAACCTCCTTGTTTCGTTAAATCCTTAAAGTTGTATAACTTCGACACCTTCATTTTGCATATTTCCAATAAAGTAATGTGTTTGAAACTGAACTATGATGTGTTTTCCAATATCTTTATATTTCTTTGCTTTAATCTTGTCACAAATCTGTTTTGCAAAATCAAGCTGTTCTTGTTTCAAGAAACTTGTTAAGCCGAATAATAAGAAAATATCTTTATTAATTAACTTGTATCCTAGCTGTTTAGCGTCTTTTACATCTTGTGACGAAACACAAATAAAACCGTTACATGAGTCTGGTATTTCCATAAACTCGATTTTTTCAATGAGGAATCTAGAAAGATAGTTTTCTAATTCATTATTCTCTTCAAGTATGTTTAGTAACGTGCAAATGTTTTGATTTTCTATTTCTAATTGATTGAATCTTTCTACTGTATTCATTGTATTTCTCTCTCTTTTTTTTAGTTATGCAAACTCCTTTTGCAATTTAGTTCCTGATTTTTTCATATCTTACTTCTCTAAAGTAATGATTAACGATTCTTTGTAATGTCTTTGTAGATTTCAGCTACGGCAGAAATAAGAATAGTATCTTGTTCTTCTTGGCATAAGTGCCAAACTTTCTCAGTTAGTTCTTCATTCCAACAATCATCATAATCATCAAATATATCATCTACAGATTCAAAATCTGATAAATCTACAAGTTCATCTAACTCGTTTAAATAATGATATTCAAAAAACTGAAGACCTATGTTCAACTTCTCACATTCATTATGATTGAGAATCTTGCTCTCTGGATCGTAAATCTCGCCAGATTCTTTATTAACAAACACGTTTGAGTGATAGATTCTGATCTCTCTTTTATCAAACAAGATGAAGTTAATAATGTAGTGTTCTTCATCTTCAGAGATTAATTCATAACAATCACTAATTGGTTTTGTTAAGTAAAATGTCTCAGTTTCCTGTTCTTTGCACTTACCGAAAGCATAACGTTCAGATTTGTTTAATAATATTTTGTTCAAATTGTTCTCCTAATTTTAAATTCGATTTCTCCAATTTTGGGTTATTTTTCCTTAGTGACTTATAGAATATTCAAGAGTAAGTTCTTCAGGTTCAAAATCTTCTCCTTCAATATACTCATAGTTCTGTCTGATTAATTGGTCTAGATAATCAATGAAAAAATATAATCTCGATACATCATAACAATACTCATTTTCACAATTAGTATTTTCTAAAGCACAAAGCAATGTATGTGCATCGTAATTTATAGCGTCACCATTTTCTTCTTCAAAATCCCGATAGTCAGTGTGGAACTTAAATCTATCAAGGCTTAGTAAAGAGTAGAAAACCGTTACTAACTCTTCTAAATCTTCTTCTGAACCATCAAACCCGCAATCGTCCAAAACTACATACAAATCAATACAATCAATTTCGAGTTTGTTCAGTCTTGAAAAGGTTTCAGGGCAATCAAAAACTACTTCTAGTTCATCATCTTCTTTATCTTTTATGAAGCTTTCAAAGCACTCTTTATCTAATTGATGAACATGCTTAAATTGTTTTAGGTCATCTATTAAAAGATTGCCCATTGTTTCTTTTTTATAGTTGAACTGAAATACATCTTTTTCGTTTAAGATTCTCATTAAGCAGCCTCCTTAAGTGTTTTAGGCTGATCTTCAAGAATATCCAAAACTCTTCTATGCAAATCAAAGTTAGGCTTAGAACTTGTTTCAAGAATCTCTACAACATCTTCATCAGTGATCTGATTCATGTATGGCGAAAAGATAACGTCTTTACCATTCTTATATTCAAGCAAAGCATTTGAGCGATATGCTTTAAGCTGAATAATTTCATCAGAATCTAAGTGCATTTCATTCATTAAAATCTGAACAACCGCAGTCTTAACCATCAATTCATCAATATCATTGATAATCACTTTAATGTTGTGTTGCTTGGTTTCGTGAATTGTTTCCATTTGTGCCAAGACTAAAGAACCAGAACCGCAGCAAATGTCGCTAAACGAGCCATAAGAGCGTGATTCTCCTTCAACATAGCTGTTGGTCAACTTTGATAACAAACGAGCTATATCAGGCGGTGTAAAGCATTGACCTAGGCTTTTCTTGTCTAGAGCATTAATCTCAAACAAGACAAACCCTAAGAGGTCTTCAAATGGATTCTGATCCACTTGTTCTATGTAGAGAACTAGGAAGTCTAAGAAGTCTTCTTGAAGCCAGTTAAAACGGTCTTTAAAGTCTCTAACTACAAGCATTTGATAAGTCATTTCGATCAATGACTCATAAATATAGAAAGGCTTTTTATTATGTTTGTTTGCTATTTCCTCAATTTTCTTTGTGATAATATTCATATGTTTTCTCCAAATATTGTTTAGTTTAAATCATAACTTTTTTCCGTTGCCGTTAAGATGTTCATATTATATCAAATATATTTTTAATAGATCAATACCCCAAAATCTTACAAAAACATATTTGTCAAATGTTTTTTGCACAATAAAAAACAAACAATTCCCTGCAAGCATGGTCCTATAAGGCCGCAACGAAATCTTTTTCTTTATTATTAAAGAAATAAAAAACTTCAATTTTTTTAATAAAAATTTTAAATTTCATCGAAATAGCCCCATTTAGACCAAAAAACACGCATTTTCAGCCAGATAGAGCACTCAAACAAAGAGACTAATCACCTCAGAAACAAATCTAAGCGAAGCTTTTAGAGCGTTTTTAAGGGCAAATCCTAGACAAGATTGAAAGTATTTTAATATGTGGTAAGAAATACTTATGAATAGATAAAACATAAGGAGTATTTAATGACATTCATTTGCTACAAAGTTATGCCTGTTGATGAAGACACAGGAAAAATAAGGTCAGGCGCAAACTCTCGCCTTAGTTACGAATTGGAAGATGTTGGTCTAGGTCAGGAATGGGGAATGGATCGGACAAGGTATCTATGTTGGAACAAGTAAAGAATATGTTCTTGATTATTATTCGGGATTAGCAGAACAAGAATACTTGTTTGTCTTTGAAGCTGAAGAAAAAGATATTATTTCAGGTGATATTACAGACCGTGAACCCGAACTATCGCTAAAAAAAATTAGAACAAAGGAAATGTTCTACATAGAAGATGGTGAAATAGTTAGAAAATTAGAAGAAAAGGATTTTTATATGGAAATTGAAGAAAAAGGATTATTCCAAAAACAAAAGGGTGTTGAGCTTGAACTTGCTATGCCACAGTATCAAGTTGAGTTTATGCACAACAATGAAGAGCATAAAGCGTTTGCTAGTCAAGTAAGTGATTTAACTAATGGTAAAATGCACTATGGAGACTTTGAACATAGTGATGGTTTTTTAATTAACAAAGAATCTAAGTTGATTATTGTTCTACCTGAAAAAGCTTTACAAGAAAGAGCATTGTTTAACCAAGTCAAAGAAACATTTGATTTTCACTCAGAAAAGTTAGTTCCAAGTTTCAAATCAGATAGAGGTGATATAAGTTATGGTATTCGTGAAAACAATGAACTTGGTTTAACTCAGCATAACGGCAAAACATATCGAGTTTATAAAGAAAACCCTCCTGCTATTGGTGATTCTGCTAAAGCGATAATGTTAGAGCTAGACACGTTTAACGCTAGGTTTTCTGTAGAACCACAGAGCTATGAAGCGTTAGATAGTGAAATTCCAACATCTGATGATCCGCATTTAGTTTATGTCACTGATAAGCGTAATGACATACTGGTTATTGTAAGAGTAGAACCTGGTAGTGAAGGTAAGCTTTGTTCACGAATTAGTGAGTTTGAGCACGACTGTCTGAAAGAACAACTTTCTAATCAATTCAACATAGATTATGACGATCATAGAATTGATGATTTTATTGATGTTGCATTGCACACGGTAGATCGAGACTTAGAGCAACGTCAGGTAAGACAAGAACTATCTCAAAAACTTCCAAATGGTTTAGAAGCTGCAAAGCTTAGAGGTGTGAAAGGCAATACCGTTTTTCAAACTTATCGAGTCGCTAACGATCCTGATAAGTGCTTTACGATAGAAGTTGATAAAAACAACCCAGATAAAGTATCTATTACGAATGAACGATACTTCACTGAGTTTTGCAAGAATCATAGAGGTTCAAAAAGTATGTCAGAGTTTAGTTCTACAATTAAAGCAGATCTAAAAGACCATACTCTTTTAACTTACAAATCTAACCGTGTTCTTCTTCAAGCTGAAGAAAAAGAGCGATTAAAGGCTAGGGCAGAAAGAAAGGAGCGTATTGAAGCAAGAGCTGAACAAAATCCCGATGAACAAAAACAAAAGAATCGTTCAACACTTAGAAGATAAATGTTAAACCACTCGCTTGAGTGGTTTTTTTTGTATTTTAAAAGGTTTATTTCATTAAAAGTGGTATTAAATAATTTGTATCATATTTATCTAATGTTATTGTAAAATATTATTTGTATGATATAATATTTATATTGTTAAATTATAATATATAGGAGATAAGTATGGCAATACAACTTAATGAAATTGATAACCCATCGGACTTAAATGTTTATTTCAGAAAAGACAGGAAAAGATACTCTACATCTTTTAAAGATTATATAGAATTGTCTTTGAAAGCAAAAGATGAAGCATATACTAGCGGTGATCTGTATCGAGGTTTACTAGCAAAACATTCTGATTTGGATGTTTTAGGAAGTAATGAAGATTTAAAAACCTTTATTGACAGAGAAAGTGTTGAGATTTTAAAAGACATTAAAGAACAACGTGGTAGTATTTTTATTCTTGAAAATAACAACCCTCTTTCTTTCAAATCCACTTTTTTCACAAAAGATTCGTTAGCAGGTTTTCAGGATATTGATGTTCGTAATCATCACCGAGTGTATATGAACTTAGAGAATTGTATTAAAGAGAGTGAAGCATTTCCTGATTTGAGCGATATAAACAAGCTTTATATAAATGGTGACGATGATCCATTTTTACTTTGTTTTAAGAAAAAAGGTATTTATCATTGTGGATTGAGTTCAGATTCAGAATATTATGCTTTTTCTGACGCTCCGAAATCTTTAATAAAAAAATATGATAGTGATCATATTCTTTCAAAAATCGTTGGAACAAAAGAATTATTTGAAGTTAAAGGCACAGAAACTTTATACACAAATGGACCAGAACTAGAATATAGAACTTATTTATCATCTATTGCAAGCAACACAAGAGCAGAACTGATCACACCAAAGTTGGAAAATTTTGTCATAATAAATAATTACATTTTGGCAATAGATGAACTAAAAGATAAGTTCAATATTGAAGATGATGAGTTATTGAATCAAATAAAAGAACAGTGCAAAGTAGATTTTACAACGAGGAAAGCTCAAGGTTTCATACAAAGCCAACGAACTTATGGAACAGGAAGTAGATATATAAGCGCATTTGATGATGATTTACAAGTTGTTAAAGTAGATAAATCAAATCCAGAATACCAAAAGCTTGTTGTTGAATGGGAAAAAGAAAGACCAAATCGTTGTGAGTTTCACGCTGAAGTTTTAGATTCATATTTCAAATCAGATTATTTCATCATTTCAAATGATGATGTGTATTCGCTTGATTATGTGCGTATCAATGAAGATTTGATTACTAGAGAACTACAAACAGAAAACAAGTTCTTTTCTAACGTAATCACAGATATGTATCACGCTCAAAAATCTTCAGTATCTCTTGAAGACAATACAAGTCTAAACCTACACTCAGGATTGCAAGTTTCAGATATTAGAGTTGAACGTAGGAAAGTTTATCAAACATTTGAATCAAAAAATGACAGTTCAAAAAAGTTCATTTTTGAAGTGGATTTAAAAGATCAAGATAATGTATCTATTGTAAACGAAAAATATTTTACAGAGTTTTGTAAAAATCATCGTGGTTCTAAAAGCTTATCAGACTATAAAGAGTCAGTTAAAGAAGAACTTAAGCAACACACGATTTTAAGCTTTATATCTAACAGTTCCACTTTGAAAGAAGAAGAACAGCAACGTAAAGAACAAAGTCAAAAGCAAGAGTTAACTCAAGATGATGAACAAAAACAAAAGAATCGTTCAAAACTTAGAAACTAAATAGGAAACCACTCAAACGAGTGGTTTTTTTTAATCCCTTAAACTAAAAAACACCTCATTAGAGGTGCTTCTTATGGACTATCCTTGTCTCACTTAACCATATCTCGATAAAGATATTAGGAACTCAAGAAGTATGGTTAACTCACAATAAACATTAATTTAAAAATCAATATACCTTGTTGTTTATATTTATATCAAAATTAAATTGAATGTCAATTGTTTGTGGTAAAAATATTTTATTGCTATCTGTCCGTAATTATAATTCTTCTTTGTGTATGTATTTATTTTTCAAAATATACAGTAAATGCAAGAAAACAAAACAAGAACTCCTTTGCTTAGATTGTAAAAAAATCATTTCATGATAAGCATTATAGTATCTGGCTATTAAAAAGGAGATTAATTATGGCATATAAAAAAACGGGAAATAAAAGGAACAAGAGTAGAAGTCTTACACCACAAGAAGAGCGAAAAGCAGCAAAGGCACGATCCGATTACAATAATAACTTACTTGGAGAACGATTATTAGATTTGTTATGTTCTCAACAAGAAGCGTATTCTGATAATGATGTAAAGGTAGGATTTGATAGAAACATTTCACTTCCTTTAAAATACGATAAAACAAACGGTGAACATTACAGACCTATAAACATACCTCATTTGATTCTAGCTTCTCAAGAATTGAATTTAAAAGTAAATAAATGGATTTCAAGAACGTCTACACAACAACTGATCAAACAGAACATTGAAAATCTTCCAAAAGATTTTGACTTGATTAAAACAATTAAAGATTTACCTCAAGTGAATGTCTATAAGACTAATAAAATAATCTACAGAACAGATGGAGAAGGAAAGCTAGACGATAAAGAGGAATTGAAAAGGTTAAATGACCTTACTGACGATGAGATTAAAAAAGAAGGTTACGCAATTTACTACAATACTAAAGTTGCAGGGAAAGTCATTCCTATGGAACATCTAAAAGGACTAATAAAACAGGAAGTATTTGATAATGACCCTGATTTCAATCGCCCTGAACGTGAATTGAGTGATGATTTACGTAATGCTTATCTTCGACAAAAAACAAACAATATGATTAAAGGAGCAGGTTTACCAGTTATTGAAAGAGAATCTGATTCAGCGCATTATTCACCTGCAAAACATCACATTGTGATCCCTTTACCACATCAGTTTTATAATGAAGAATCGAGATTTACGATAGTTGGTCACGAAATTTGTCACAGTTTAGCGGTGCGATGTAGACCAAAGGGTAAGAAAGAGGAAGATGTATTCCTTCCAAAAGGTCATAAAAACTTTAAAAAAGCATATGCTAGTGAGGAAGTTATGGCCGAGTCAGGTGCGCTTATCCTTGCTGCTACAAACGAAATACCAACAATTTCACAGCACGTTGGTTATATCAAACCTTGGTATGAATCTGCATATGGAAAAGATTACACTCATATGATTCCGCTATTTTATAACGGTGTTAAACGTGCGAATATCATACAACAAGAAACATATGAATATGAACTTAAGCAAAAGCTAGAGCTTGAACAGAAACTACCTAATTCACTTGAAGCGACTGATCTTAGAATCTCAGGCGATACTATCTATCAAACTTATCGTTCAGTTAATGAACCTGACAAGAGCTTCATAGTAGAGGTAGATCTTAAAGACCTTGATAAAGACACGTTTATCAACGAGAAACACCTTACAGATTTTGCAAAAAATCACAGAGGTTCAAAATCAATCTCAGAGTATAGCGCAGCTCTTAAATCTGATCTGAAAGAGCATACAGTTTTGAGCTTTGAAACAAATAGGGTTGTTCTACAAGCGCAGGAACAAGAGCGTTTAAAGGCAAAAGCAGAACAGAAACAGGACGTTTCTCAAGAGGTAGAGCAGAAGCAAACCAAACGAGCTAAACTAAGTGCATAGCACAAACAAAACCACTCGATTGAGTGGTTTTTTATGTTCTGAATAGTACCGTTAATCATTTCTTTCCAATTCTTCAAAATCTCGTTCCTTCTGAACTTCATCAGCAAGTTTTTTGTTCAAAGAATTTTCTTTAGATAATCTTTCGTTCTCTTTTAACAGAATGTCTATGACTTTAGCCATAATAACAAGATTAGTTATTGTAAAAGCTAAAATCACAAACTGCTGCAAACCAACAGGTATTAATGAAAATTCGCCTAAGTTTAATATTTGAAATATTGAACAAACTGTAAGTGTTGACACTCCAAGCATCACTAAGCCTATGCCTTTGTTAATGTTTGATTCTTTATCTTTAGTGTTTTTGTATGTGCTCATAATTTAACTCCTTTTATAATGTTATGTGCTTACATAAATCATTAAAGCATCAAAAATAATTTAATCAATACTAGTAATCTACTTTTATTGGTTACTAGTAATTGTTGAAGACGTTTACTAGTAATTCTTTTTAAAATCTACTAGTAACGTAAATTTATTTTAACTGTAATTAAAGTGTTTTTTTGTTGTTAAATGTAAATGTTTAATTAATGCACTTGATTAAATAAACTATCGTGCTATCTAATATTATATGAAAACAAGGAAGGGAAAATGAAAAAAATAGTCATAGGAACAGTGTTAACTATTTGCTGCTTAGTGGCAGCGTCAACAGTTATAGAGATACACTCTGAACTAATAGTTTTAAAGGCTTGCGTATTTGAAAAGAAGGTGCATTTAGATCAATCATACAATGCAATTGCAGATAACTATCAAGGGATTTCATCACCAGTCTTAAGAAATAGATTGGATAAAAACTATAACCGTCAAGTTGCTGAATATAATGAGTTTCTTATGCTTGGCAGAGCAGAACAAATAAAAGAATGCAAACAAAACTCCTAATCAGGAGTTTTGGAAAACAATTTCGCTGCTATCGTCTTCAAGTTTGATAACTTCATAGCTTAAATTATTACTAGTTCTACTATTGTAAACATCAAGAACTTTATCTAGATAGTATAGATTTTGTTCGTTAACCGAACGTTTTATGTCTACTTTATACTTTTTACAATATGTATATAGTAAGTAGTTAGTTATTCCTAGCGATAGTAGAAAGTGAGTATTTGCGACAATCGGTGATTTTTTACGATTTCCTGCTTTTCCCCACACCGCACCGTTAAGTGTATTTTTTGAGTAAAATATAATTCTTTTTTTATCCATTTGAAATTCTCCTTCTTTGATTTAAATAGATATAACAGCTTTTTTATGATTATCAATATTTCAAAGAACGATGGAAGCTTGAAAGATGTACTTAATGTGCTATTAAAATGTATATAACTAAACAAAAATGGAGAGTAAATATGTTTAACAAAATATTCTTATCAACAAAACAACCGCACAGAATTGAAAGTAAAGAAATAACCGAAAAACTATCAGTAGTGTTCGACCATCACTCTCAGAACAATAAAGCGATTGATGAGTCAGTAATAAGTTTAACACTGAATGCAATGGTGGTTGATACTGAGAATGACTTTGAGTTTGAAATGACAGCTACCGCTATTTGTAAAAATGATTCTGATGAATGGATTGATCTAGAAGTTAGTTTTGAAAATAAAGAATTATTTAGAAGCATTCTTATAGAAAATTATGGTTTAAATGATTACGACTATGATACTCACGACAAATATTTCAATCTTTATTTTAAAGCTTGCGAAAATGATATGAAAAACTTAGCTAAGTTTCATTTTATTGCACATCATATGAATTACGGTATTGATATGCACATTCCTGTAAAACTAAAAGAAGCAACATTGATAGATGATAAGCTTATTACATCGTTTGAAAGTAAGTACAGTAAAGATAGTTTTTTAATGATAACGGACACTGAAAATAATAAAGAGATTGTTAATTTGTCGTGTTTTAAAAAACTTTGTAATGAAAGAGGTCTTGCTGAATCAGTTCTGAAAGAAAGGCTTTCTGATCTGGCTACAACTAATTTCTATATCAATAGAAGAGAAATTGTTGAAAACTCAAAATGTCAGAATAAAGAAAATCTAGGATTGAGTGAAACGAACAAATCTAAACGAACTCTTAATAAAAGACGTTCAATCTAATTAAGCATAACGAGGTAACTTATGATAATAAAAAAAGATAACATTATAAAGCAAGATGAAGAGGTTAACTATTACCCATATTTTTATTCTAAGGTAAATCATTGCCCAATTAGCGGTAATACATTTAGAGATTTCGAAGAAGAACAAATCTGTCTATCAACAACTTTCATTGATAAGGAAAACGATATTACATTTACTGTTCATTGTGACGGATGTTCAGATAGAGGTGATTGGTTTGACTACAAGTTCTATACAAATGACGTAGGATATTACATTCATTTCGATGATGAAGAATATCTAGAAGAACAAATATACAAAAAATTAGGTGTTACTTATGATGCTCCAAAAGTAGACAAATTTGCACAAGAGTACAGAGATTCAGTAAAAGAACAAGTGATTGAAAGAACAAAAAATGAATACTTTGCTAAAAAGCTTAGAAATAGAGAAGAACTTAACATTCCAGTTGAGGTAAAAGAAGCGAAAATCATAGATGATAAGTTAATCACATCTTTTCAAAGCAAGATTGGAAAAGATAGTGTTTTAATTGTCATTGACAAAGAAAATAAAGTTGATGTAGTTAATTCAGCAACTCTTAAAAAAATTGCTTCAGATAACAACACTTCAAAAGATTCACTTTTAGAAAGAATGACTGATCTTTCTAAAGCTAATCATTACGCTAATAAAGATAAAATATTAGAATCATCTAAAAAGGCATTGAACAAGAATGAAGTCGATAACACTTTAGATCAGGACGTTAAAGCAAAACGTAAGTTCAAAAGATAAAGAGCATGTTTTATGACTAATAATACTTAGAAAAAGCCGCTTAAACAGTGGCTTTTTTCTACCTTATTAAAATCATTTGTTCATAATATAAACAATGGAAATAGTTTCCATTTCCTCTTTAGGTCCAGACCAAACCAATGTATGCTATGTAACATAACAAACATTACATAGGTGCTCTTATGGCAAAAGGTGAATCAGGGCGCATAGTGCTCGAAGTTGAACCTGAACTAAAGAAAGCTCTTTATTCAATACTTGCGATGGAACAGCAAACGTTGAAAGACTGGTTCGTAGACAAAGCACAAAGACACATTAAAGAAAAAAAATCCGAGCTAATTCAAAGCTTTTCGAAGGTAGACGATGAAGTTTAAAGCAGATCAAACCTCACAAAAATTAAGAGGTGGCTATTACACACCACAAAATCTAGCTGATTATGTATCAAAGTGGGTGTTAAGTAACAACCCAAAAACCATACTCGAACCGAGCTGTGGTGATGGTGTGTTTATTCAAGCTGTAGCTAATAATGATTGTGACGCTAGTATCGAGTTATCTTGTTTTGAATTGTTCGATACAGAGGCTTCTAAGGCTCTTGAACGCTGTAAGTTAAACAACCTTGATAATGCCACTGTTACAGAAGGTGATTTTCTTGTTTGGGCGAATGAACAGCTCAAGAAGCAAAAGCCGATATTTGAAGGTGTGCTAGGTAATCCTCCGTTTATCCGTTACCAGTTCCTTGAGAAAAATTTTCAAGAACAAGCTCAATTGGTCTTCGAGCAACTTGATCTTAAATTTACCAAACACACTAATGCTTGGGTCCCATTCCTATTATCTTCATTAGCACTTCTTAAAGAGGGTGGAAGAATGGGTATGGTCATTCCTTCTGAGATTAGTCACGTAATGCACGCTCAGTCATTGAGAAGCTATTTAGGTCATATTTGCTCAAAGATTGTGATCATCGACCCTAAAGAAATTTGGTTTGAAGACACGTTACAAGGTGCGGTGATTATCCTTGCAGAGAAAAAGAAAGATTCTGATGAACCGTCACAAGGCGTTGGTATCGTAAGTGTTAGTGGTTTTGAATTCCTTCAAGACGATCCAGATATCCTTTTTGATAATACGGTTGGAATCAACGGTGAAACAGTTGAAGGAAAGTGGACAAAAGCTACTCTTGATATTGACGAGCTTAAGCTAATAAAAAAAGTAATCGCTCACACTGATGTTCGTAAGTTTAAAGATATAGCCAAAGTTGATGTTGGTATAGTAACTGGTGCTAACAAATATTTTCTTGTGGATAATGAGACAGTTACAACTTATGAACTAGATAAGTTTTCTCACCCTATGTTCGGTAGAAGCCAACATTGCCCTGGCATTATCTATGATGAACAGCAACATATTGAAAATCAAAATCAAGGTTTACCGACTAACTTCTTATACATAGATGAAGAGTATGAAGACCTATCTGTAAGAGTTAAAAGCTACATAGCATTAGGCGAAGCAGAAGAGTATCACAAACGCTATAAGTGCCGTATACGCAAGCCTTGGTTTAAAGTTCCTTCAGTGTATAGCACAGAAATAGGTATGCTAAAACGTTGTCACGATGCACCACGTTTAATTCATAACAAAGTTGGGGCGTACACTACTGATACCGCTTATAGAATTACCTCGACTGTCACTAACCCAGAAAACCTAGTTTGTAGTTTTTTGAATCCTCTAACCGCAATAACTGCTGAATTAGAAGGGCGGTTTTACGGTGGCGGTGTTCTAGAACTTGTTCCATCTGAGATAGAAAAGTTATATATACCTGTTGTTGAAGGGCTTGAACATAATGCTGATGAACTTAATCAGTTGATCAAAGAAGGTCAGATAGAAAATGTCATTCGTCAACAAGGTTCGTTAATCTTAGGTAAGCTTGGTTTTACTCAAGAAGAGAATGAAAAGCTTGTAGAGATATGGAAAAAGCTCAGAGACAGAAGGTTACGCAAGTAAAAGTATAGAGAAGGGAATCAATGCAGCTAACACGCCGCATTGATTCTATCTTAGATGCTTACAGGCTTTTGTAAAGCTCTTCCACTGTTGGAATTTCTGAATCTAAATCCCCTAAGTCAAAGAGATTTTTAATCAAATCGTCCATTTTGACTTTCTCTTGTTCAAATTGCCTTTCGAGAATGATTTTTTCTCTATCACCTGCTTTTTGAACTTGGCCATATAGCCTATTCAAAGACTGCTGTTGTAAACAAATCTTATCGTGTGTTGCTTTCTGTTTTGGTTTATCAAAATCAATAGTCGGAATAGGCATTCTCGTTTGAACCTTTGTCCCACGAGCGACAAATCCACCCCTGAAAATCTCACCATAAATAGAAGCGAACCATTCAAGATACTTTGATGTAAGAATTGCTTGGATATAATAGATAGAATATTTAACGTCAGTAGGGACGTTGACAATGCTATAACCCGCAGTTCCGCCAGAAGATACGAAAGTTCTATGGTTATCAATGCTGTATTTATAACCATTGGATAGAACTCCAACAATCAGTTTTTGGTCAACATCGCAGTTCTCTAAAGCTTGGCTGCGTCCGTATCTATACCACTCATCGGGTCCTGTAGGATCGGGTTTAATTGAACGTTTCTTATCATTCAGGTGAACTTTAACAACGTGTAGAAACTCAAACAACTTAGGGTAGTGACGTTTAAGATCATCGTATTCAATAAACTGGATTCTATCGCCTACTTTTTTATATGGATAAACAACAAATGAATTAGGCTCAACATCTTTATAACTATAAAAACTATCATCACCTGAACGATTAGTTTCAAAGTAAGGGCGAGTCAGTTCTTTTTCGATATGGTATTCAACACCATCATACTCGAAATATACAAATCCATTTTCAGATTTTATTTCTTTATGAATATAGTATTTATTAGCACTTGTTTGAATGCCATTCGCTACGTTGCTCTTTCCTACGATCTCGCCTAGTTGCTCAGATTTTGAGAACATCCGATTCAAAATGTCGTTTGTTTTCTTTTCTAAAACCCAAGTATCAGAATCAAGTGAACTTGTTTGATATGAACTTGATAGAAGTGATTTGTCTTCACGAGTCAACCATTTCTTAAAGTCTTTTACCTCAGAGAAAGAAAATTCATCGTGATCTGATTTGTTTAAAAACAATAAACAAGTGTAAGTTGTTTTGTTCTTAAATACTTGATGTGAACCAAAAGAAACGAATTTTGATAGATATTTGTTGTCAGCTAATAGCTTACGTAGATTTTTACCTGCACCTACCTTTATGAACTTAGAAGGTAGGATATAACCTAAGTAGCCACCATCTTTAAGAACTTGCATTGAACGTTCAACAAATAGAAAGTATTTATCGAATTGTTTAAAGGCAGATTTATATTTCTTTTTGTAGATGTTTAGCTCCTTAGATGTCAACTGCTTCATATGTTCAGTTGCCATATAAGGTGGATTGCCAACGATCACATCAAATTGATAGTTCGAAAATTCAAAAGGATTAATCGAACAAATGTCGTCTTGTTTAACTTTATCGCCACTATCGATCAAACTATTACCGAACAATATGTTTGTTTCGATTGCAGGAAGAATAGGCGTGTTGTTTCCAATGGTTTCTTTTGTTTCGCCTTCAAGAAGCTTCAAAAGTAGACCAAAAGCACAAGCTTTTGTAGCGTTGTAATCTTTATCAATACCAAAGATACATTTGCAAAGAATTTCCTTTTTTACGTCAAGCTTGAGTTTGTATGTATGCTCTGAAAGTTGTTGAAGCTTAGACTTATCGTGTTGTAAATAATAATCTACAAGAATATCTTGAAGAGATTGGAATACTTCAATGATGAATGCACCTGAACCACAAGCTATGTCGGCAAACTTAGAGTTCAAAATCTCAATATCTGATTTATCTTTACAGTATTCAACAACTGTATTTCTAATGATCTCTTTTACTATATGGGTAGGAGTAGTAACAACATCTCGATCAATATGTTCTTCTTTCGGTTGAATTTGAACGTTTCCAAGTTCATCAACACGAACTTTCTCACTTAAGAAAATTTCATAGATATTACCTAAAATATCAGAAGAGAAAACAGAGAAAGAATAGGTACTTTGAGGGAAGTATAATTGTTCGATAATACTCCAAATACAAGAGTCTTTATTATTAATTAGTTCATCAATGTATTCAAGTGCAAATAATCCCGAATTATACTTTTTATCTGATGCATTTAACTTGTGAACTAAAGATTTAAAATCTTTTTCCTGTGCGAAGTGATAAAGAGTTTCGTACTCTTCTAAGTCTCTATCTTCACAGACACGAAGAAAAACAATGCTATTAATGTAATTCTGAGCAAGGTCGTTCAACTTTTCTTCTGAAAGTTCATTTTTTATGTGCAAAAACTCATTTGCAAGACGCAAACGCCAGTCGTTTATTTGTTTAAGGAATAGGTCATCAACACTAAACTTTAGTATCTTATTTTCAATTTCTGACCATTCGTTTTCGAACTGACCAGTGTAAACACTTTCTCGACCAATCAGATTGTTAATCTCATCAAACTTATCGACCAGTTCAGTGAAGTGATACAGTTTGATTCTAGAATTTGTTACTGAATCTGTTTCTTTTACTTGGTTAGAGCAATCATAGATTGCGGTATATTCAAAGTTTGATAAGACAGAAATTTTCAACTTAGCAGTGAAACCATAACGTCTAACTTGTAGAGCAGGATCGATAGCAGTTGATACATCGACACTAGGCTTTTTGGCTTCAAGAAAGAATTTACGTTCAGAAAATAATCTAAAGGTATAATCAGGCTTTTTAGTGTTATCGCCAGCTCTAGCCTTTAAACCCTCTTCAACTAACACTTCACGTTCGTTTGTCGGCTTTCCTGCTGCGTTAGTTATGTCCCAACCTAGTATTGAGAAGAGCTGATCCAAAAAATCAGTTCTTAGTTGAGTTTCGTTATATTTGGCAGAGCGATAATAATCAACATCATTTTGATATTTCTCAACCAATGCTTTTAACTGCGTTTTTTTACTCATTAATAATTCCATTAATCAATACACATACTTCTTCATCGGTAATGGAGAATTGTCTAAGAACCTTTGAAGTTATATGGACGTTGTTACTTTTTAAAATCTTGTTTAGATCTGACAAACGACTTCGGAAAGAATCTAAAGAGAACAATTCGCCTCTTTGACTATAGAAAACTCTATTATAGGGTAATTCGCTTCTAACCTTTTCTAATCGTGATGAACGTCTATTTGAAAAAATATAATTTTTCAAAACACTTTTTAATCTAACGTTTTTTATAAGTTCTAAATTGTCAGTTGATAATGAGATAACATCTTCTATTCTCAAATGTTTTTCTTTCAGGATGATTAGGAGAATTAATTTAAATTCAATAGAACATCTATTAATTGCACTTTTCTCAGAAAGTAAAATACTGAAATTCAATTCTTTGTTTATGTTGCCTAGAATGACAGTAGAGAATGTTCTTTCAACATTTTGTTTCTTAAGCTGATTATCATTCGTGAGCCAAGTGATAAACCTAAAGCAAACGTTGTAGTAAGCTTTTGCAGTAGTCGGTTTTAACTTGCCAGTGCTAACTAAATTAAACAAATAAGTGTTTAAAAAAACATCAATAAACTGTTGGTCTTGCGGCTGATCTGGCTTGATGGAAGCAAAGTCGTTAAGACGCTTTAGTGACCTGATATAAATACCTAGATCCTTCACTTGGCTTGATACCAACTCATCTAACCATTTTCTTTGGTCATCGCTTAAGTTAAAGGTAGGGTAGAGAGTCATTTCAAGTCGTTATTCGCAGCATATAGTTCACAGATACCTAGTGTTGAAGTATCTCACACCGGGTTCATATCGCAAGGTTTTGTCGCTAAAACAACGGCTTTCTGTGCTGAAAATGGGTGTTCTAAGTCTTTTGGGACAATAAAAAAGCTCTACCGTAGTAGAGCTGATCTAGTAAACCTAACAGAAAAAGGTCTACGCACACACAAACATAAGAGACTAAACTAAATGAAATAAAGTCTTACATAAGTATATATATATCATAACAACAAACTGTCAAATTAAATATTATTTTGTCCTTTATTTAAAGAGTTTATTTTGTTGAAATATTTATCATTTAATTCTTTGTCTATTACAATGTTTATGGTTAATTCTTTTGAATCTTCTTTGCATTGATTGCAAACGACTATATAACCGACCTTATTTAAAATCTTTTTCAGTGTCTCGATTTTAAATCTTCTATGATTTGAGAGTAGATAACTTACTGTTGACTGACTTTCACTAATAACCTTTGCAAACTCTATTTGTTCTAATTTTGACTCATCAAATCTCTCAATAATTGCATTCCAAATAAATTCTTTTTCGTTCATTTTAAAATCCTTGTTCTAATAATATCATTGTTATCATAAAAATATGATATATCAATATATGAAAAGAAAATTTATCTATATGTGTGTTGAAAAAAGAGAATCCTATGTTTCAATAATAAATATAGGAGAAGATATTATGATATTAAAAATGAAGAAAGTGCCATACACTTTCAATGTAGTTAGAAAAGAAGAAAAGAGCCACATTGAATTAGATAAGAACGGAAAGCAAAGACTTGTTAAGAAAACAGACAATGTAGAAGGTTCTGCTGATTTTGGAAATCATATTTACTACAACGTGAGGAACGAACAAACAGGTCGTTTGTGTGAAAATCGTTGTGATATGTTTATGGGTATGAATCCACGCCTTACGGATTTTGGTCAATGGCTAAAGTCGAAGGGGAAGAATCTTAGTCCTAAAGAGCTAAAAGCCGCTTGTTTTGAAGAAGCTGAACGCCAAAAAAACTTTTTAAACGAAAGGTTTATATTTAATAAAAGCCCTTTAGAAAAATATTTAGATGAACACGGAGAATGCTTAGACACTAAAAAACTGTTTATGTATAAGTTGAATGTAACTTTTACAAAAGACGAATACAACAAAATGTTGGAACATTGTAACCGTGATAAGTTCAAAACAAAAATGATGATGAAGAAAATAAAAGATGAGATTATTTGTAGTTTCTTTAATCAAATCAAAAGAGATCAAAAGATTGGTCAAGACGTTGATGGTTGGGAAACAACGATAGAAGATTTAATAGCAATGGATAATTTTCATATCAAAGGTGAAGCTAATCCCCATATACATAGCTATATGCCACCGTTTGATCCTGTGACTAATCGTTTAATGAATTGTAGAGATTTCAGAAATGCAAAGAAAATGGCTCATTTGAAAATAGAGAAGAAATACAAAGAATTTTTACTTCAAGGCATTGCTGAAGGTATGGATAAAATTGAAGGGAAACAGCAACGTAGAGAATATCTAAGACAGCGCATTTCACATCATAACTCTTTGTCAAAAGGTATAGCTGATTATCGTGCGTTACAAGCGTTAGTAAAACAAACATATGCCGAAGGTTTATCAAATCCTGAAAAGCTACAAGATCTTTTGAAAGCTAATGGCATAAGGGAAATAAAAGCAAATAAAAATGCTGTAAATCTAGCGTTTGAAAGTTCAACGACTTCATTTATGAATACTACATCTATATTCAATATTGAGAGCTTCCGTGATCCAAAGTTACGTAAAATGCTTAGATCATACGGAGAAAGAAAAACATATGATGAAAACACGTTTACAAAAGTTCACGAAGTAGAAAAAATTGTAAAATCGAACTATGACAACATCGTTAAACAAATGAACGATAAGCTTTCTGATTCACCTGAATCTGAGCATAAGCGTATTAGAAAGACAATGTTCAAAGTCTTTGCACGAAGAATGAAGAAAGATGGATTGATGATGGATCTGACAAAACAAGGTGGTTTGTCTTACATTGTAATGTCTACTAATAACTTCAAATCGGGTAAGAATTTAACACTGTCAGCTCTAAAATCTTCTCTTATGGTGAATGAGTTATATCACGGTAAAACACTACTAGAGTTGTTTAGCCTAGAGTCTGAAGATATTGAACAGCACAATATTAAGTATATGTCTTCAGTACCAAAATCCATAAGGTATGGTAGAAAAAGAGTTCACATTGTTCAAGAAGGTGATGAAGATAACACAGTTAAATTTGAGCTATTCAGACAGAAAATGACACAAGACTATCTAAAGTATCTAGGCGCAGTAATGATAGAGCAAAGAAATGGTTTTGTGCTGAAAAAAGGTAGTAAGCCATTGATGAAGGTAACTAAGGGAGAAAACGATAGTTGTAGAGTTTCATTATCTGATGTTTATCCTAAACAAGCTGCTGCTTTACTCTTAGATGTGTTTGTAGATCAAAGCAAGAACTTGCAAGATACAGAAGTTCTAAGGGTATTTCCTGTTGAACTGAATGGAGACTATCAACATTTAAGAGAGTTACACATTAAACTGTTGTTTTCTACTGATAAAAATACTCGAAACATTGTTGTTGAATATCCAATGATGGAAAATGATTCAAGACTAAAAGATATGATAGCAAATGAGGTTAAAACCAAAATCGTACAAATGGATAAAAAGCATAATACATGTTATAAGAGAATAAAGAATAAAAGTTATAACTTTACAGAATCAATGGGGATTAGCTTATTAGGTAAAGAAAGCTTTGTTCCGTATAAGGATGAAATTGAGCAAAAGCTTAACGAACAAATTATTGATTTAGTTGTAAATCATAATGTGAAAGAAATAAAATTTAATAGAAAGATCGATGCCGAGTATTTTATAGAAAATAAAGGTAAATTATATGAATTATCCCAAAGTATGGATAATGCTAGTAAAAAGAAACTTGATGATTTCTATAAACAATTTACAAATTCAGATTCAACAAAACCTGTAAGTAAACAAGTGCAAGATGAAACGAATAGAAATAGAATTAGAAATAAACTATAAAAAGAAAACTCTACATAATGTAGAGTTTTTTTGGCTTAGAACTTAATAATGATAGTTTAAAAACTTTAAATATATATAGATATATCAAATTGAACTGGAAAGTCAACGTTTCACTAGTTTTTATTTTTTAGTGATTTTCCTTTGCTGTCTTTTTCTTTCTTTACTGTAAAGAGATCATCGGGTATTTTTTTAATGTGATACTGATGATAGAACTCATAAAACATAACTAAATAAGTTTTTTGTAATTCTTGCAAAGCCAGAGTTGAATAGAATCGTAACAAGTGCTTTGTTCGCTTTCCTTTCGTCTCTGAGAAATCACTTATTACAGAATTAATAAGAACTCTATTCTTATCGCCTTCTATAATATCTTTGTTACCATTTCGTTTATAACTGTAATACTCTAAAAATCTAAAATTGTTCACGACATAATCTGAAAGCTCTCTAACTTTTTCAGTGATTTTGAAATGGTCAAAATGTTCTATAAAGATTTCTTCTTCAAAAATGCTATTTTGTTCAATTCTTTCTTGATCTGAACCTGTCTCCAACTGTTCAGATATTTCTTCAATATCAACTGTTGGTGAACCCAAAAGCATAAGTTTAATAAGAACGTGCGGCAATTCAAAACTATCAACGTGATACTTCTTTCTGCAGTAGTGGTTAACAATGTAAGCTAAAGCTTCGTTCATTTTAGGATTATCATAAACGTGTATCTTTCCATTGTGTGCGTCTACATAGACTTCTTTAGAATCAAATTCGTGTACTTCGTCAAAAAGGGCTGCATATGAAGGGTGAAGAATCTCTTTCAATTTGTTTAGAAAAATTCGGTCAGGAACGTATGAGAAACCTATAGAACGTTTTGCTACGTTAGATTCGAACTTGAAAGCAAAAGCGATGTTGCTATTGATATGTTTCAATCTGTATTCGAACTCAGCGTTTTTAATCGCTGTATCTCGATCAACACCGTCCTTTTCTTTGATAGCCAATGGAAGCTCTGTATAGCGAACCTCGATTTCGTTATGACGCTCTTTTTTGATACAAGACTGTATCAAGTTAGTGAAAGAAACTTGCAGCTTCTGATAAGTGGTAGAGACGTTTCTGTATTTCTCAAAGCAATCAGGATATGCTTTGATCGTTATTGTGTTTCTAAGAAAGCTGAGTTTCAATCCTGTCAAATCTTCATCAGCGTAAAACCCTTGTTTTTCCCTCTTTATTTCAAGGACTAAAGCTTTGATAGTGGCTAAAACTTCATAAACGTACAGCTTTTGTATTTCTTCACTATCTTTGTCTATGAGAATTTTTACATCTTCAAGTCCATCATCTAAATTACATGTCGTTATATGTGCAATAAATTTATCAATTATTTCTGATATTTTGCTAATGTGCGTTTTAGATGCAGTGTAAAAACTGTCTGGAAACTTTGTGATATAAATTGTTTTATTCTTACTATCAACACGTAGTTGAAGTCCATTCCAATTTACGCTTTTAATACAAAATCCTTTTGCATTTCTTTTCTGCAATCTTTCAATGTTTTGAAGAACATCAGTGATGTCTTCATCAAAGTTTTTTAAGTTCATCTTGATCTCCAATCTTGTGTATATATCTAAATTAAAACATTAATGGAATAATTTTCAATATTGAAGAAAATAACCTCTGTCGTTCTTTGAAGTTATGTTTGTAAATAAGTTGTGTACTTACTCAATAAAATAGCTTTAAAAAGGGGTATACAATTTTTTGTTTTTCTGTATGTCTATAAAATCAAAGTAGAATAATTGACTTAATAAAGGCTAATGATTTAATGAAAGTAACAAACAAGGAGAGTGAAATATGAACGATAAAGAAAGAATAAATCAAATTAATCTTTACGAAAGGGCTTTTAGAAAGAGAAATACGATAACGGATAAGAATAGGGCAGAGTTAGTTTATAACGCTCTAGGATTAGATTCTGATAAAATATATCAATATGAAATACGTACAAGAAGAAAGTTAATAGCAATTGATAAAGTAAAAAGAAACGATAAGGAAGGCTTTAAGAAAGCTGTAGAGGAATATCAAAAAATTAATCGTGAAGCGGTGGCTTACATATTAGATAATAGTTGTTTAACTTCAATTAAAGACTTACGTAGACCTAACTTAATAGATTTATTGATTAAGCGAAACCCTGTTTTAGTTGCTCATAACCAACACTTTGAAAGTTTAAACGAATGCTTAAGACTGTTAGAACGCAATCCTGAACTCAAAGAAAAGTATGATCAAGAATTAAGACAAATAAATTTAAACTATCAGATAGTAAAGATGTTGCATAAGGCACTAAAAGAAAAAGACAATCAACAATATCAAGATATAAATGAGATAGTCGCAGAAAGGTTTGAACAGTTACCGAGAGCGATAAACATAAACAATTCGGGATTAGATGTTGTTGTAGAAGGTTGCTTGCGAAGAGAAGCATATCTAGTTGATACTCACCCCAACTATGACATTATAAAAGCTGAGGTGTATCACCCCTCAGTATTTATAGCGAAAGCAATTCTTTCTAAAGCAATGAATCAGTTTGATTAAGACAAAAAAACCGCCAACAAAGGCGGTTTTCTTAATTTCAATAGAAATTAACGCATATTAAAATCAGTTACGGTAAGAGCATAGATATTCTCAATTTCTTCACCTGCTTTGACCTTTAACTCACGCTCATACAGTTTATCTAGTGCAACTACAGCTTTATCGAAACCATCTGCTTTTGCAGCTTCATTAGCATCAGCTTTGAAACGCTTACGGTATACCACAAGCAGGTTTTCGTCAGATTCTAGAGGTTTCGCACCTTCATTATCAACAAGGTATGTATAAAGTGTTGGAGCTTCTTCTTGTAACTGGTCAACTTTGTAAAGTTGGTATGTTTGTCCTTTAGGACGAGTGACGCTAGTAGATGTAGTTGAATCTTCACTAGTATCAATACGAACAGATAAACGATCACGCAGTTTAGAATCTGCTTTGTCGATGTTCTTTGTTACAAAAGGAAGAAGAAGGTCTAAAGCAATTTCGATTTCCGTTGCGTCAGTAAGTGATAATAGGCTTTCAACTGACTGTTCAATTTTTTCTTTTTTCTCAGAAAAATCTTTTTGAATCTGTAGAGCCTTTTCAAGTTGTGCTTGAAGCTCTTCAGGTGACATCGTGCGTGGATCGAAAGTAACTTGTGCTGACATAACGTATCTCTCATTGAATCATTGAAGTAGTTCGTTAGAGAAACATTATGGTAAGAATGTTTTTTTGTCAACATAAACAATAAAAAACATTGAAACTAATCGTATCAATGTTTTCTTCATAGACCTATCTTCGAAGTTTGTTCTTATTTTGTGATTTGTTTTTGTTTGAAACATTTTCTTGTAACTGTTGCTCAGTTTCATCAGTAATATCATTTAATGCTTCAGCTCTAGAATCATCTAAGACAGTATTCTTCTTGGACTGTTTTTTATCTTCAGTATCGTCTTTTCCAATTCTGGCATTATTTTCTGATGTTAAATCTTTTTTTGGAGTATCAACCTTATTGTCAGAACCAAGTTTCACAGTATCATTCTTAACACGTTCTAAAGCGTCTTTGAATGCTTGATCTACATCTTCATCTATAGTGATCTTATCAATATCAAGGTAATCTTTTTCAACAATCTCTTTGAGAGCTGTTTCAAAATTTTGTACACCTTGTTCTGAATATGGAAAGTTAGCGATATGCTTATCTTTAACAAGCATTAGTCCAGCTACAATTTCTTCAGGGCTAGGAGAAGGACCTAGCATAGCTTGTCGCACTGAACGAGTTAATGGATTACGTTTTAGCTTCATTACCTTTTTATTATCGTGAATTACGTCACTTCCTTTAAGTTTGAAACCGTTGTCCAGTAAAAAAGTTTTCTGACGCTCTGCGAGAATCTTCCTTCTAGAATTTTGCTTTTTAATCGCTTTCTTTATTTCATCTTGATTTTTATTATCAAAATTTAAATCATCATCTAGTTCAGAAATGTAATCTAGATTATCATCAACGACTTCTTTTGCTAGGGTATCTAGTTCATTCTCTTTGAGTTGAGCATTATCCTGATCGATACCTAGTTGTACTTCTTGTACTTCATTTGAACTTTCTTCATCTTCTATAGTGACATTCTCAACAATGTTGTCTTGTTGATTTTCATCATTTTCTTGAATGATTGGTTCTTCGTTGTTTTGTTCTTCGTTTTTAATTTCATTACTCATTGTAAACTCCTTGTATATTTTAAAGTAATTAGGTTTTTATATTTTGTTTTGCTTCTGTGATAGTATTTTCTGATACTGCTAATAATACTTGAAGTGTTCCGATCATTAGCAAGCAATAGAATACGATCTTGAATGTAAATGGCACTATTTCAGAAACAAAATTAGAAATTGATAGGCTCATCAAGTTTAATGATTCTGATAAGTCAGATAAAATGAAATATAACATTCTATCGTGAATGTCTGGTAAATCTAACGCAAACATTACCAACACAGCGATATAAATAGTTTCTACAAATAGCTCAATTGCAATTGCAATTAATCCATATTCTTGTTCTTCTACTGTCTCTTTAAAAGCAATCAGCCAAAATAGATTTGAGTCGATTATGAATTCGAATATTCTAGAAAATATATATAGCCAAAAATATATTTTCACCCAATAGATCAAGCTAATTCCTGAGAATCCACTGCTTATCAATAACGAACCTAACAAAGAAAATATTTGAGAAAAATCTAATTTGAAAAAACTCAAAATATAAGAGGAAGTTAGCAATGTTTGAGCTGTTTCTTGCGCTGAATACGGATTTTCTTTCACTAATTGATTAGCAAAGATTGGTGTTACAACGGCTGTTGCTATACTAGCTGAATGTGCTGCTGTTTTAGCTAGTTTGCTTGCCCCACCTATCACAATACCGCCTACACCATCAGATATTGGTAATAACTTTTGAGCTGTAGAACCTATATAAATTGTTAAACCTGTGCTGATTGCAGAAGCATTCAACATCATAAATTCATTTGTGGTTGTGTCGCACATTACGCCATTTTTAAGCTGATTAGGATAATTTAAACAAGTAATCATTCTTTGAAATGGTGAAGTTAAATCAGTGTTATAGACACTCTTAAATATCTGTTGTAACGATGGTATAAATAAATGCTCTAGATTCAGTAGATCGAGATTATCAAAGACTAGTTCTTTCTTCTGTTCTCTATTCAGTGTGAATTTTATATTTTCAATTGCAGTATCTTCATTAACAAAATCTAAATAAGAAAGGTTTGCTATAGTAGATGATTCAATACTTCTAGACTGTAACAAATCATCAGAACCATCTAAAAGTAAATTAACTGGATCTTTAACTATATCTAGAACACCATAGAGAGCACCTAGTCTATCTCTATAATCAGGATTATAATGAACTAATACTTTTATCATTTCAGCACATAACAAATAAGAATAATCACAATATTTATCTGCTTTACTGACTAATTTGTTCCAAGTGAATTCTTTTGGAGACAAAATCTTCTTTTCGTCATTGTTTTCTAATTCATCAAAAATGTAAAGCAATGCGTATCTGTTATCGAGTATGTAATTATCTGTATATACTTCGTATATATCAAAATCATCAGATTTATATTGCTTAGTAAAAAAATCTATAGAAGCACAAGAGGCTGCAACTTGCATAAATCTTTGTAGTGTATATTCGTCTGCACCTGTTAAATCATAATCATAAATAGTAGGGCAATATGAAATAACAGGATTTTCAAATGCAATTGATTCAAAAGATTTATTGAAACCATTTTGAAAGTTTGCGGTTTGTCCATCATCGACAAAACCTGTAAACTCTACATTCTCAATTTGGTCTTTAACCTTTTGAGCGTGTGCAATCATTGCTTGGAAATAATCAATTACAAGTTCTTTCTCTAATTTTTTCAGATCAAATTTAAAACTTGTAGATTCTTGATTGTATCTGACATTTTCATTGAATGTGTATTTTTTCGTTATTCCTCCCATTGCGAATTCTACTCGATACTGTTCAGCATTGTATTCAATACTTAATGTATCAGTTAACTTATCGCTAGTTTCTATACCTAGCAAATATGTATTTGTGAAGTCATAGAATTCTAATGCAAAATGTTCAGGTGAAATTACTTTTATAGGTTGAATCTTGAATGTCTCATTCTCTTTGTCAGTTACAAACAATTCAAGTTCTAGAAACGTGTCAGCGAAGAATGTTTGAAAAAGTGTAGGTATAGTTGTCTCTTCACTAATAAATTTCTCTTGACCATTTTCTAACATCACTTCTCTTTCAAATGTTATGTTCATAAAAATTATGCAAATTAATGCTATAAATGCTCTTTTAGCGGTATGTACATTAAATTCATTGAGTGTTGCTGATATAATAGTTTGAGCGAGAAACCATATGAAAAGTGCAAGAAAAAGCCCATTAGCTAAAGCGTCTGACGTTTCTTTCAACAAACCAATATAAACATTAGCTTCAGCAGGTATGTATGATTCGTTAATCGTTCCAATATTCTCATTACCAAACAGAAATGCAAGTGATTCTGATATGATCGGAAGTTCTATTTGTGAAATCGTTGGACTTGCTGAAATGTTTTTTGCAAAGAAAAAGATAAAACAAACAAAGAAAAGTATAGTGTATCTAATATCAAATTTTTTGCATTTATTAAATGTTCTAGAAATAACTTTGATTTGCGGAGTGTGAACAAATCTCAAAAACCTAAATGGTGATAACAATAAACAAACAAAGAAAGTGAGAATAGAAGTAAAGAATCCTTTCTTATTGCAATTATTTCCCTTGTTTGTGTTATTGTTTGTTTGTGTTTTTAAGTTATCTTTATCGTTCATAATATCATTACCTCGCCATAATATTTTTATATCATAAAAATGTGATATGACAAGGTAATGCTATATATTATTCCTCTCGTTTGTTTTTCTCTTCTTGTTTTTTTCTTCTTTTATTTTGTTTATCAATTGTTGAAACTTTTTTAGCTACGGTTGCACCAGAGGCAAACATTGCAATATCTTTACCTCTGTCTAGCATTTGACTACCTTGAGCTAATGAATTCTCTTTAGATATGTGCGACATAACCTGAGCTGCGCTGCTAATAATATACTTGTACATAAATAAAATCACAAACGGAACGACAATGATCAATGCAAAATAACCAAATATCAAACTTATTACTTTCGTAATTAAACTATCACCGCTATCAATTAGGTTCATACTTGAAATCGTTGGTAAGTAATTGAGTATTAATTCTACAAATATAAAAAACAGATAACTTACAATTGGAATTATCGCACTCATGAAAATTGGCGAAAAATACATCATAATAAATCTCAATAACATCTTCTTTTGTTTTTCAACAGAAAAACTTGTCATAAGAGAGACAGAAAGAAAGAAGATTGCAGAATATATGAAATACTCAAAGAAGTAATACTGAGTTGCATAGTAGAACGTAGACACAATAGATGGAATGAAGTAGATGAATTCCATCATTGCACTTGCAATGATTAAAGCTGCACCTAGATATGTTACAAGTTTTGCACCAGCTTTGATTACATCAATCAGAGACTTAAACACCAACACTTTTGAACTTTTACCAAATGTCGCTTTTATATTGTTTTTATCGTTGTGCTTTCCAAAATCTAAAAAAGCTGAAATAGCTGTACTTGCACCGTATGCGGTCAAACCGACAGTAAGTAACTTAGTTCCTTCTTCTCTCATATCGTTCAGTGATTGATTCCACTCCCTTACACCGTCAAAATCATCTTGAACGTCATTACAAGTTTCTACGTCACCATTGCACACGAACCTATTTATTCTGTTCAATTTGCTTGCAGCGTTATCAGCATAGTTAGTAAAACTTGCTTTAATCGCTTTTGTATTGCCTTCAAGAGCGTTATCTAACAAAGTTGAATCATCAAGGTTGTATTCAAGCATCGTTGAAGTGATGTCATTAGACATATTCTCTATATCTAGATCAATCTGATCTATCAATGAAGCTAAATGCTCATTCACCATCGAGATAGTCGTTTCGACCATCGGCTCATCGTCAGCAGTGAAATCAGGTAAAGCTTGTGAAATGTCGAACATTGAAACATCAATCAGACGAGCATAAGTTTTCGTGTGTTCATTAGATTTTCTTTTTATGAAAGAAATGAACTCAGATTGAGCTTCACCACCTTGATTATATAAGTGAACTAGGCGCATTTCGTGACTAGTAAAGCCCTCTAAAGCTTTGAGATGTCCTTTAGCAACTTTAACATACTCAGCTTTTAGGTATTCGCCTTGTTGTTTTGCTAAAGCATTGCTAGAAGATCTATAATCTTCAACTAAAGACTTAACTATAGATTCATTGTCTTCATATCTATAAGCAAATGAAGAGATAGGTGCGACAGTATCATTTTCAAATGACACACAATCAAACTGATGAATCATTCTATCTTCGTCTGAATCTTGAAAATATTTTTGTACAGATTCTTTTGTTTTCTTAAGAAACTCACCATTAGCAATACATCTTTCACCTTTTATATTTTCAACTATTTTTTCTGAGTTACTTTGTAGTTCATAAAGGTTGTCAAAGTTTCTTTCAATAACGACTTGTTTGTTGTATTTTCCTTCTGTTTTTATTGAACCAAAAATTACACCTTTTAAATATTCTTGACTGAAGAAATCAATAATTATTTCATAATCTCGAATAACAGGAATTGTCGAACCATATTCAGTAATATAAGCATTTTTTATTAGTTCAAGATTCTCTGCATATTTTCTTTGTGTGATAGCATTATGCAGTATGTCTTTAAGTTTAATTTTAATCATTTTATCAAACAAAGACTCTGAAATGTTCATTACTGGAAATTTAACATCACCACAGTTTTTTACTTCAATACCGACCAATTGACCGACTTTACCGAGTCTATAGCCAATTTTCCTTTCATCACTTTTATCAACGTCTATAATGTATGGTACGTTTTTTCTATAGTAAAACTCACTTAAATCTTTGTCCGTTTTAAAATGATCAAACCAGTATTGGCGAGTTTCAATGTGATAAATTTGATTATTGCTAATACACGTAAAAAGCTTGTTGAAGTCCATAATGTCTTTTAGTGCTTCATTGTCAGTTGAGTTAGCAAGCACTTGAGTAGATGTTCGTTCATCTTTCTTTAACTCAGAAATCATCGTAATTCTTGCTACTTTGTTTGCCGACCAAATGCTAGAACGAACTTGTGCGATTTGTGCGTATTCTGCATAAGTAAAAAGTAAGACTAAAAACCATAGAATTGAGAAAAAAAGAATGAATTGAATAACACTATTTTTTTTTGATTGTTTTTTATCTTGATAGAAGTATGTATGTAGCAAAAATAGTACAAGACAAATAAGCAATGGAATAGAAACAAGACTTAGATTCATTATTTTTTCTTTCTTTTTAATCTGTGACTGTGCAGATTCGTTTTTTTGAATTGCTTGAGTATTGTATCGCTGCGCTGTATCTTCGTGTAAGAAAGCATTCTCTGAATACGGATAGATAAATGCTTCTGAAGAAGCAGAAGATTTATATTTTCTTGCGCTTATGTCTAACGAGTGGCAAACGTCACCAGTCGCTTTTGAATAACTATATTCACCATTTATTCTTAAATCATTCAATGTTTTTATGCAACTATCGTCATTATATGATTCTTTTACATCACAACCAGACAGTACAAAAACAAATGATATAGTTAGTAATATTCCTTTTAAATTAATCATTATAAATTCCTTTTTCTCTCTATTTTTCTATATCATATTTTTATGATATTACAATAAACAAAAAGGAATAATTAGGAATTACAGACACAAAAAAAGCACTTTTTCCTAAGTGCTTCTTGTTAACTGTCTAGATTATTTTTCTTTAATTTCAATGCCACAAGCAATTTTTCCATTTCTTACATTAGTATCATTTTGATTGAACGCTAACTGTCTATTTTTCATTGCTTCGCAAAAAGGTGAATCTTTTTTAGGAAAATGTTTTATGTTTTCTGTGATATAAATCTCACCTGATGTTATGGATTCTAAAAATCTAACATCATCTATCTTATTGCCTTTCATATGCAATTGCTTAAATCGTTTGATTTCACCTATCTTCAATTCTTCAAGATTGTGATTATCATTAATGTATAGAGAGTAAGCGTGATCGTTAGGTAACTCACTAAGATCTATACGTTTGATAGCTGATTTCTGTTCTTCTGTTTCAGGGAAAATCATAATAGTAATGTCTTTTTTAACTCTACCGAACTGTGCATAACGGCTTTTGTAAGAGCTGTTCATAACAGTTATGTCCATATCAGGACAATCAAGAGTAGGGATGTTTTCTTTTTTCCAAGATTGTTCTATGAACTTAGAGTCTATTACACATTCTGCGAATGATTGTGAAGCGAACGCTAGTGTTGCAAGTGTTATAATTTGTTTTGTAGTAATCATAATTATCTCCTATGTTTGATTTTTCTACTACTAAAATTAAAATTTTAGTTACTCAAAGATTAAATAAAAAGACTTCGCATATTTCAATTAATCTTTCGAGTTATAGTTTTTACCATATAGTTTTTCTATTTTTTTATCTGCTGCTCTGATTAGTCTTCTGCATTCCTTTTCTACACCAGAAATATAGACTTGCTCCTTTGTAGTTAACTTAAGACTTTTTTCTTTTTCTTTAATCAGTTTTTCCTTTTCCTTTAATTCCTCAAGTAATATCTTTATTTCAATTGGAACGTTATTTAAGCCTACTTTCATATACGCAGGGTTAAAGTTTTTAGCAGTAGATGTTTCGGGATCTAGAGGCTTATTCTTTTTTGGATTTTTAGTGTTATCAGTTAATGCTGCATCTTTACCAACAGTCTTTCTAAGTTGTTTTAAATCTATTGGTTTTGAATCAGTAATCTGTGCTCTTAGCAAGTCAGCGTTGTTCATAGTTGTTCTCCTTTTGTTGATATATTAAGTTCATTTACAAGAGCTTTGATTTCACGGGCTGCTCTACTATGTTTTGTCTGTGGCAGTTCTAGAACTGAAAACCCAAGATCACTTGCTTTAACGTAATCTGCTCTTTCGTATATGACAGAATCAAGCAGTTCAAGATACTCAAATGAATCTACTCGTTTAATTAAATTTATAAATCGTGGACTGCTTTTACTCGTTCTATGATGTATGCGGCAAGCAAAGACTTTACCAACAATCTTTTTATTTGTTTGTTGAGAAACTTGTTTTAGAGTTTCATTCATCGTCTCAAGACTTTGTAGGTCGATTTCTGATAGTCCTGTTGGAATTAAGATATGATCAACGATTGAATAGATAACACGGTGGTCTGCTGAATCGTATCCTCCAAGGTCATATACAGCATTTGCATTGTTCTTTTGTATAAAATTAAAGTAAGTTTCAAAGTTATTGATTACTTCAATTGAACCATCGTCTTTGAGTTTTCTTTCGAAAGATTCAAAGATAGATGCTTGTTTCGGTTCAATGTTTTTTTTCTCTGCAACAATAATTCTGTTTTGATTCTTATAACTCAAGTTTGAAGTAGAGTCGTGAGAAATCATCAGTGAGTCTTGAATTGATGAGTTAATTTGCTCTGCTGCTGTGCTTTTGCCAACACCGCCTTTACCGTTTGTTAATGCTATTGAAGTTGCCATATCTTTTTTCCTCTAATGTTTAATGTGTTTATGTTTATAACATATCAATCATTTCTTTTATGTAAACATATCAGGACCATTTGATTTGTGCAAACATATAAAAAATGTTTATTTTTAAATGTTTTTTGTGTTTGTTAAATCTTGAAAAAGATTGATTTTAAAGGAAAAAACATTTGAAATAATCTACAAGTTACTAGTATTTCTCGTTTTTAATTACTAGTAATAAGTTCAAAAGCATACTAGTAAGATACTTCTCAGTTACTAGTATCAGCCACCATTGGCACAACCTTGCAGGTGATAGGGCAGAGATTTGTTTAAAAAAATAACGCTCTTTGAGCGTCATTTCATTTCTGATGTGATTGTATATAGTTATTGAACATCTAAAGCCTTTCGAAGTGTTGTAAGTTCTTCTTCTGTTAATGTAATGACTAAATCATCAACGTAGTTATCAAAGATTCGATTTACGCAATACTGTTCATCTATTTTAGTTAGTCTAAACTTATGTGTATTTCCCAACACTATGTCAAAATTAGCAAAGTTAATTCCTTTTGCTTTGCGTTTAAAGCTCTCATTAGAGAGCATAAAAACTTTACTATGGTCTTTGTGTCGTCTAGGGATTGCTTGTAAAATAATTTCTTTTAAAACGTTGTCTAACATACTTCCTCCTACTTAATAAACCCAGCGTATTTTAAAGTTTCTGTCATCATTTCTATTGTGTGTGGTAAATCTGCGACTAGAGCACAAGCAATTAGCATTAAAATAATTTCTGGATAATCCTTCTGTGAAGCACCTTCTGATTTCTTTTTTAATTCATATATGTATCTAATAAAGTATCCAATAGCTACAAGTTGCAGTATCTCTAGAATGTTTTTGGCTTTTTCTAGTAACTCTTTTTTATGTGTTCCATTTGTTCCTTTTTCATCAAGAAATTCTTCTAAAGGTTTCATCAATTCAGAGGCATTTTGATCAAAACAAGCTGCACTTGTTTCATTAAATGCTGAACAATAAGCAGAACTTTCACCCAATGTAGATTTGACAAATAAATCTAGACTCATTTGATAGTTGAAACATAAAGCTGATGCGATAAAAGTTATAACAATTGAACTTGTAACGTTTTTAGGATTGTTCGGATTATCAGCATTATTTTTCAGTTTTACTATTGCAATTATCATTAACATTATTCCAAGCGCAGGTGCAAGAATATCAATCATTCCAAAGATATTACCTAGCATTTTGCTTAGGTTAGATTGTGTGCTTGTAGGGTTCGCAGCAAATGTAATGTAAGTGAAGTTTGTTACAAGCAATATAAACATTGCCTGTATGTTTTGTTTAAGACTATTCATTATAATTTTCCTTTTCTGTTATATGAATAGTTAAACATCACGTTTTTTTTAGTCAAACTTGTCGAAGAACGAGTTTTTATTTTTTGTTTTAGGTTGTGAATATTTTAGTTGAAGATAATTTTATTCTTGAAAATTAATTTTATCATTATAATATTTTCATGATCGATGGTTTTTTATTCATTTAATATTTTTAGTATTAGCTTTATTTTTAAGTGTTTGACTTTAAAATGATTGTTTTATTTCTTGAATATAATGAATTAAATGGTACTTAAATGTATAAGCACATAATTAAAGAAGGAATATATAAAATGAAATTAAAAGAACTTATGATAGCTACAACAACACTTTTCACTGCATATTCTCAAGCTGCTTACTACGCAGTTGTAAACGTTCCCGTGGCTATAGGTGGCTCTGATCAACCAGAAATCTTAGTAACGAAAGACGCTCCTGAATCAACGACAGGAACTTATAAAGTATTAAACGCACAACTTTTGACGACCAACACAGTGACGAGTGATGATGGTTGTGATGTAGAGCTTTCAGGTGATGAATTCAACGGCACATTCACTTACATCAACAATGGTTGTTCTCAGGACGATTCATTCACATTGCTAGGCACAAAAGGAGCTTTAAAAACTGTAAAGATGTGGAATATCTATAACTGTGATTTCACTAAAAATGAATGGTTAAAAGCAGCATATGACGGTATTGATGGTCTAGTGTTTAATGCAAGATCTTGCAATATAGATGGTAGTAGAGTTCGTTACTTGATGAGCTATGACTCGATTCCTGCTACATACTTAAAAGAAGTTAATATCAATTATAACGGGCACGAAGGAGGTTCAGGTGAGTTACCAGAGGGAGGTTCAGGTGAACTACCTGAAGGTGGTGCAGAACCTGGCATTGGAGAAGGAGCGACTGATCCCGTTTTCATATTGCCTAATATCCAAGTAATCTACGGTGATGTTGTTGTTGATAATCCGTTCTTAAAAGAAATAGATATGTCCAATCTTTATTACATCACGGGTACTAAAATTAGATTAAATCCAAATGCTGAAGAGATCTCATTTCCAAATCTTAGAAACCTTTATGGAATACCCTTTGACGTTGAATTTTTAGGTGCAATGAGCCTAAGAGAAATTAAAATGCCAAACGTTCGATATTTAGGAACGCTTGATATTCGATACACGTTTCTTACTGACCTAAGAAATCTTGGTAATTTGCGTGAGGCACAGATCAAAGTAGGTCCAACTGATTTCTTCGGTTATGTGCCGATCATTGACTTCCCTGATAGATACTCTCATTTTTGCTATGGTGTTAGAACATCAAAGATACAATTTGATGAAGCTCAATCACAAGCAAACGCTGTTCAAGCTTGTTCACTTTAAATGAAAAACACTCCTAAGATGGAGTGTTTTTTAGTTGATTTATTCATCTGCACGATGTGGTATTTCTTAATTAAGCATTTCATTTAGCTGAAAGTCTTTTTAACTTCTAACATCTTTCTGTAATGCTTATAAAAGTTGTGTTCAGAACTAGTTAATACGGCTTTTTCTGGACAAAGATGTTTTAAACTTTCTTCGGTTTTGCATAAATCAGAACTGAATCTAGTTATACCTGCATTAAGTTTAGAAATAATTGTCTTTATAGTTTCTAGATTTTCTATTCCTATCAAAGAGATTGCTTTAGCAAGATTCTTATTGCAATATTTTAGCTGTGCTTTTATTTCGATTAATTCATTCTTTAGCTTATTTTCAGTATCTTTTCTGTATTGTTCTATTTGATGCTCAATAGAGTTAAATTTAGATTTGTTTGCACTAAGGTAGTGATTTACTTGATTGACGATCAGAGTTGTTAATTCTCTTGGAAAGATGATAGTTTGTTTCTCATTTTCAACTATTGAATCAATTCGTATTTGATTGAAATGTTCTTTAATCTCATAGTCAGTGTAAAACAGAGGTGACACAAAAAATTTTATTTCATCTGACCAACACAGACCTTGAACATTACCAAATGAAAAACTACCATTTGTTTTTTCTTTAAGTAACCTCTCTCTTAAATGTTTCATAATAAGTTCCTCTTCCAATATCTTTATTTTTTATCTCATATTTTAAAACTTAATCAAGTTCTCAGAATTGAAGGGGATTATCTTGTTTAATTGTTTTTATTTGACTTTAGGCACTTTTCGACTAAAGCATAGGAAAATATTAATCTAAAATAGTTGGAAAAATACTAGTAATTTATTTCGTATTTACTAGTAATCTTTAAAGTGAATTACTAGTAATTGATGGTTTTGGTTACTAGTAATTGTTGGAGTCTCTTACTAGTAAACTGATATGGTGTTCATTGTAATTTTACGAGTAAAAAAACAGACCTGTTGAAAAGGTCTGATGTTATGGAATGTTATCGTCTCATAGTTTCAAATAGGTCTGTTCGATACGAAGAATCGCTCAATAGCTTTTGTACAATGGCAGGAATTGATTGAATTAACAGTTCAATCTCTTTGTTGTTTTCACTCTTTTCAACAGTGAATGATTGAGTAGCTTCATCAAAAAGAACTTTAGCTTCACAAATTCTTCTTTCTTCATAATTGTACGCTTTGATAAAACTACTTAACAAACCATCTTTTGTTATTGAGATATTTCCGTAGAATCCGTAGTTTTGTATTTCCTTTGAGATCTCGAAACACAACTCTGAGCAGTTGGAAAAAGTAATGAAGTATGCTGAATCATTTAAGGTTGTATCTATTGTAGAAATCTCATCTAGAGGAGATTTCATATTTTTTTCTGAGTGATTCATTATAATAGTCCTTTTCTTATTATGCTCTTAACGCTTCTTCAAGCTGAAACTTTGTATTTCTATTAAACTTCTCCAACCCTTTAACGTTTGTTGAATTTATATTCAATTTATGACAAACAGACAAAGATAATTGTTCAATATTTGAATCCGCAATTTCTAGTATCATTCTTGAGCCAAAGATTGATTTTGTCTCAACAGATTCTTTTATGAATCTATCTCTTGATTCTTCCAGTTGACTTACTAGCTGTTTTAACTTTTCGTTTTTCATAATGTATCTCCATATTTAATGTGTGTATAATATTTTTATATCAAGCATAATAAAAAAATCAATAGTTACAGATATATATATGTTTGCTGTGATTGAATAATTGCTTGTTTTAGATGTTTTTCTTCAGTATTAGTTTAGAGATTACTAGTAAATTAAAAATTAATTACTAGTAATTTTAAGATTGGTTACTAGTAACCACAAAAAAAGCTCTACTAGGTAGAGCCAATTTTAAAGGAAATGTTTTAACTAATTACGATTAAGAAAAGTCGTTGAATCCTCCTTTTCCGTTTCCGTCTCTTGAACTATCACCGAACAAGGTTTTTTGCATTACGTCTGAAGTAGAACCTAAACCAAATAATAAAGCTCCTGCAAGTATGAAAATCAACGGCTTGCCTAGTGGCACTTGTTGAGGGTTATCACCGTGTTTTTTCAGGTTTAAACCACCAATAATCAAGAAGACAATGCCTAGTAATGTAGAGGCTAAAACCATCATTGTTGTTACTGCGTTTATCTGTGTTCCGATTGCTGTTGCTGTGTCTCCGATGTTACTTGCTGCAAATGAAGTTGAAGCTACTGAAGCGAGCAGACAAGTAATTAATGTTTTTATTTTATTCATATTAAAGTCCTTTTTCTGTTACTAATAACTTCAATAAAACAAATAAAATAGTTTTGTAAATAGTTTGTTTTTTTATCAAAGAACGGAAGTATGGTTTTTTCTTTTATCTAATGTATTTTTTAAACTTAGATTAATTTTAAATTGCTCGTTTTTGCTTGTAAAAATATTTTAATGATTGATTGTTCCGCTCTTTGATATACATTGAAAGTAATAATCAAATATAGGAGAAATTAATGATTAAAAGATATGAAATGATAGAGTCTGACATGTTAATTAAGGAAGTGGAATGTTTTACAAATGCTATCTTAACTATCTGTAAAGAAGAATTGGAAAGTCTTGATGAACAACAGATTCTGAAATGTAGAAAAGAGTTTTATGAGTTAGGAAAGGATTTTTATACATCTACTTGTGCAAATGAATTTGATCTTTACTCAAGAATAGAAATAATTCTAAAAAATTATGGAATAAACATAAATTATTAATAAAGGACTTAATATGAAAAAGAGAACAAATACATTTTTAATGTTATCTATAGCAATGAGCTTCACTGCAAACGCTCAGTTTTATGTCATAGCTACAGGGAAATATGAAGTTAGTGGTGAACCTACAAAAGTAGGTGAAAGAGCTGAAGAATGGTCTGTATGGGTTGACGATGGTGTTCATTACGATTGCACAGAATGGAATCCTCACGAATCAACAATGCCATTAGATGATGTTTATACAAAGTCTAGAGACTGTGAACAAGACCAAGTAAGAGAAAGAGACATTTACTATCAATATTCTGATGGTTCAGAATCTTTCAATCATACCGAGTTTGACTATCAAACGTTGATAGAACAAGAATCTGAACAAGCCGTAGGAACAAAACCTATCTATGTAGAGTTTGTCAAAATCGCAGCAGGTTATGACCACGCAGTAGCTCTAGATGGAATAGGTAATGTTTGGGTAGTTGGTGATAATCAGTTTGGTCAATTAGGTCTAGGCGATACAAATCATCGTTATGAGTGGGTAAAAACAAGTATTAAAGACGCTACTGACGTTTATGCAGGTTACGATTTTAGTTATATCGTCAAAGACAATGAGTTACTTAGCGCAGGTAAGAATAGTGATGGTCAACTTGCTTTAGGGCATACGAGCAACATTAACAGTTTCACAGCCACAGGCTTTAAAGATTTTACTCAAGTCGATCTAGGAACTGACTTTGCTTATGCGATTAAAGACGGAAACTTGCACGTTGTGGGTAATAACAATGCAGGGCAATTAGGAATAGGAAACAAAACTGATAAATCTCGCTTTACACAGACTACTTATCAAGTATCTGACGTTGCAGTAGGTGGAAGTTTTGGTCAAATTTTAGTGAATGGAACGATTTACTCTACAGGATCGGACTATAGCGGTGCTCTAGGTTTAGGTTCAACAAACTCAGTTCAAACATTCACAGCAACAAGCTTAAATGGAGTGACTGACATTGAAGCAATGATAGGCTCTTCATATGCGGTTAAAAATGGCGAGATCTATTCAGTTGGTAAGAATAACAACGGTCAGTTAGCTCTAGGTCATACAAACAATCAAAACACTTATAAAGCTACAGGCGTAACAGGATTTACAACGCTAGAAGCGAACGGTGATTCAGGTTATATGATAAAAGATGGTGATTTATACGTGGTTGGTTCTTCGTGGGGAGGACAACTAGGATTAGGCAATATGAATGATAAACATACATTCACTTTAACTCATACTGATGTAAAAGTTGTTGGGGCAGGTAACTCTTTCACATACCTAGTAGATTCAAGTAGAACGCTTAAATCGACAGGGTATAACAACAAAGGTCAACTAGGTCACGGTGATACCACTGAACGCCATAACTGGACTGATTTAGAAAAGAAACTTTATGACTAACCAAAAAAACCAAAAAAGACAGCACTAAATAAGTGCTGTTTTTTTGTTACTCCTTATATAAGGAGGTTATATAAGGAGGTCTAAATTAAACATTACTAAATTGAATATCGCTATATTGATAATTAAAATAATAAAATTAATTTATATAATATCAAAACCATTTATATAATCATTGTTACACAACAATGATAAATGTCAAATAATTAACGTTGATATTTTTGCTGATAAATTGATTTGTATTGTTTTTTTGTTTTAGAATGTGTGTTTTTTGAAAGGGAGTGATTAGTTTAATAATTCTTATTTTGAGTGATTATTATGCGGAATGTAGCTTTTCATTTATATGCGAAAGAGGTTTTGACTAATAAAAAAAGCAGCACTTATATTGTGCTGCCTTCTACGTATTGTTTAAAGTCTTTATGGTTTGATAGTTCATTAAAAAGAAGCTCTTCAAGTTGTTTAGAAATGCGATAGTAGGGGAAATAATTACTTTCACGATCTTTTTGTTTTTCTACAAGATTCATTTCTATGAGAATCTTTGTCAATGCTTGATTTGAGACTCTAGATTTTGCTAACAAAATTTGTTCTTTTGTCCTAATAGAGTTTGATTCATAGATAAACTCTACAAAATGTTTTAGTCTTAACCTCTCTAACTTCTCTTTTCTTGATTTTTGTTTGTTTATGTTCATAGAAGCAACCCTTTAAGCGATTGCTTCATCTATAGCTTTGTTAAAAGAAGATTCAAACAAGATTTCATCATAGTTTTCAAAAGAGTAACCTTCTTCAACTTTAAGGTATTCTAAAAGTTCTTCTTTTGTAAAAACATTATCTTCATACTTAAAGAATAGAGTGTTGTTAGATTGAAATGCAATTACTGTATAGAAACTATTTTCAGTATCAATGTCAAACTCTTCAAAATCATACTCTAAACCTTCCAGTATCGTTTTGCTAATTTCAAAACTACAATATTCAAAAGTCGTTTTGTGTTTTTTGCCAAAGCTGCGATTTTCAATAACAGTTGAATTAATCAGATCACTTTTATCAAATACAATATGTTCCATTTCTTTTCTGGATTTTTCAAACTGTTCTGACGCAAGGTGTTTGAAATGTTCATAAACTTCTTCATTGTCTATATCATATTCTTCACCAAACTCTTCTCTCATTTCACTAGGTAATGAGCAACAATTATCAATAGTATCTTGAGCATAATATTTTTGAAACTCTTTTTCTGTTGGAAAATCTAGCTCTGCTGCATTGATAAAATATAGGTTTGATTCTTTTGTGGTTTCTTTAAACTCTTTCATTATTATTCTCCTTCATAGTCTTTCATGTTCAGTTGAGCTAACTCAAGCTCATATTCACATTTTCTTTTATTTAATTCTGTAAATCCCTCTTTTGACTCACCATTTTTTAACTTATTTTCTATTTCAATCTTTAAAGTTGTGATTAATAAGCTTAATTCTTTTTTTCTGTAAAAATTATAAGTATCTTCATTTAACATATTTATTCTCCTTTGTTCAAGCTGTGTTTTATGTATATTTATTTGATTACTATTTCTTCTTGATTTTCGATATGTGATAAAGTGCTTTCTATATAATCTTTTAGTGATTGTGTTCTGATATTCTCAACTTCCCAATCAAGTTTATATGTGTGAGAAAGTGAGGTGTCCAACTTACTCTCTATTAGCTTATACATTTCTTCAATTACTAATTGAACATCAAAGTAATTTAAGTTGAAATTATCAATCGTCTTATGAACTCTAAAATCAATTTTAAAACCTTTAGACTTAACTACTATCTTTAACTCTTTCATAAACTGTGAATACATATTTGTCATAATCATTCTCCTTATTTTATATAATATTTATATCATGTTTTTATTTGTTGTAAAGCGATACAATATAAGAATATTATTGTGCTATTGAAGAATCCTTATAAATAAAGGTTTTTAGTATATATAAATATTTTAATGCTTTTAAAGTATTGTAGAGCGACACTATAAAAACAAAAAAAACCACTCCGAAGAGTGGCTTTTTGAAATTAATACTTAATATTAATTAAGCTTGTTGATGTTTCATTTCTTCTTGTTTTTCTTCTTCAGCAATTGCGTCAATAATCACCGCACAAGCTGCATCACCTGTGATGTTTAAAGCAGTTCTGATCATATCGAAGATTCGGTCAAGAGCGAAAAGAAGCGGTAGACCCTCGATTGGGATACCTGCTGCCAATAGAACAGCAACAACTAAGAATGAAGGTCCAGGGACCCCTGCTTGACCCACAGCTCCGAGAGTAGACGTTACGATAATTGCAATGTATGCACCCATTGAAAGGTCAATGTTGAATAGCTGTGCAAAGAATACAGCTACAAGACCGTAATAGATTGCATTACCACTCATATTGATTGTTGCACCTAATGGTAGAACAAATGAAGCAGTAGAATTCTTAACCCCTAGTTCATTTTCTACAGTGTCCATTGTCACTGGTAGAGTTGCCATTGATGAAGCAGTAGATAAAGCAACAGCTTGAGGTTTCTTCATCGCTACAAGGAATTTCTTTGCTGATGTTTTAGTTAGAACGTGAACCATCGCAGGGTAAACAACAAAACCAAAGATAAGGATTGCTGCGACATAAACAACGAATAGTTTAAATACAACCATTAGTGCGCTGAAACCAAATGTGCCTACAGCGTCAGCCATTAGACCGAATACACCAATTGGAGCTATGACCATTACACAATTAATCATCCAAACCATACTATCAACGATAGTATTCACGCCATTAAGAATAGGTTCACGTTTTTCTTTAGATTGCTTAGATAGTGCAATACCGAAGAATAGACAGAAGACTAGGATTTGTAGAATATTTGCTTCGTTAAGTGATTGAAAAACGTTGGTAGGGATCATACCTGTTATGGTAGCCCAAAAAGATGGTAACTCACCTTTAGAAGCGTATTCTGCCGAGAACATACCTTCAACACCAGAAACATCTATACCAAGACCCGGTTTGAATACTTCACCCATCACTAACGCAAGAGCAACAGCAAGTGCGGAAGTTATACCGAAGAAGCCGAGAGTCGAAAGACCTACTTTACCTGCGTTTGTGCTATTACCCAGACCTGCTGCACCTGAAATAAGTGCAACAGCAACTAAAGGGATAACAAGCATTTTGATTAGATTGATGAAAATTGCGCCTAGTGGTGCGAACATTGAAGCTGATTCGCCCAAAATAGCACCTACAGCCGTACCAACGACCATTGCAACTACGACTTGAAAGCCGATATTGCTCATTAAAGATTTGCTTTGCGACACGTCCTGAACCTCTTAGAGTGTTGTGTTTGAAAAGAAAATAAAAATTAGAAATATTTTTTTTGAAGAATATTTTTGATTTTTATCTTTATATACAGAAGGTTAGGTGGGTTTAAAGTTCGCTAAACTTTACTTTTTATTATCTTGATCATCCAAACCATCGCGTCAACAATCGCATTTACGCCATTGATGATAGGCTCACGTTTTTCTTTCGCTTGCTTAGAAAGTGCAATACCAAAGAACAAGCAGAAAACTAGGATTTGCAGAATGTTTGCTTCGTTCAATGATTGGAAAACGTTGGTAGGGATCATGCCAGTGATGGTTGCCCAGAACGTTGGCAGTTCGCCTTTCGCAGCGTACTCAGAAGAGAACATGCCTTCTACGCCAGAAACATCGATACCACGACCTGGTTCGAATACTTCACCCATTACAAGCGCTAGCGCTACAGCAAGTGCAGACGTTAGTGCGAAGTAACCTAGGGTTGTGATACCAACCTTACCAGCAGATGAGCTATTACCTAGGCCTGCTGCACCTGAAATTAGGGCAACCGCAACTAGAGGGATAACCAGCATCTTGATCAAGTTGATGAAGATTGCACCCAGTGGAGCGAACATTGTTGCGCTGTCACCCATCATTGCACCGACTAGGGTACCGATGAACATTGCAATAACGACTTGAACGCCAATATTGCTTAGTAAACTCTTTTCTTTTAACACTTCCATAACCTCTGTGCTACTAAATATAAAATTCCCAGAATTACTTACCAATGTACGTTGTACCATTGGATAAATATTTCGCGAGGAGTTTTACACGTATCCTTTACATTTATCAATATGAGCTGAGATGAAAGTACGCCAAAAATTGTAGGTCCAACGTTGTTTGGTGTTTTTTTATACCAAAGCAAACGTTTGCTTTGGTTTTTTCTTAGAGTGGTATTGGGTTGATTTATAAATGTGTTATGAGTGCGTGTTTTGTGAATGAATCTGGTTATTTGGTAATGATAAACATCCATTAACATTTCCTTTTCAAGTTGGAGCTTTTTTTGAGCAGGTAGAAGGTGGTGAACTTAAGCGAGTGTGTTGTGCGAAATTTAGCCTGAACTATGCTTAAGGTATCGATTTATTACCAAGATGTTACCTTTGCGCTTTAAATAAAACGTCTATCTAGCATCTCAGTTGTAAGGAGAGAGACATGACTTTTATTTTAAAGTACTTGTTCGCATTTCTTCTGTTGTTCAGCTCGGTAAATGTTCAAGCCGATGATGTTTGGGTGATTGAGGTGAATGGAGGTATCGGCCCAGCAACCAGTGATTACCTAACAAGAGAGATAGAGCAAGCCCACGATGAGCAAGCAAAGCTCATCATATTAAAAATGAACACGCCTGGAGGACTAGACTCTTCGATGCGTGACATCATTCGTGCCATTACCACTTCACCCATTCCGATTGCTACTTGGGTTGGACCAGCAGGTTCACGGGGGGCAAGTGCTGGGACTTATATCTTACTTGCTAGTCACATCGCCTCTATGGCTCCCGGGACAAATTTGGGGGCTGCCACTCCTGTGTCACTTGGCGGAGGGAAGGCGCCAACTAATCCGTTATCTCCTCAAGATGACGCCAATAATGATGATATCACCACAGATAATGAGCAAGGCTCAATGAAAGAAGAGAGCTCCGAGCAAGTAAAAGCCACTACCGCGATGGAGAAGAAGGTGATTAATGATGCTTCGGCTTACATTGTTGGCTTAGCTAAGCTTCACAACCGAAATGAAGAGTGGGCCGAAAAAGCGGTAAGAGAAGCGGCGAGTTTGGATTCCGAGAATGCTCTTGAGTTGAATGTGATTGATTTCATTGCCAGCGACCTGCAACAGTTGGTCGAAATGAGTAACGGCCGCACCATCATGATTAGTGGCATCAACCAGAACATAGAACTTAATGACGTGGCCTTTGTCGAGAGAGAGCAAGATTGGCGCTTTAGTTTGCTCTCGGTAATAACGAATCCGAACGTTGCATACATCTTAATGCTGATTGGTATTTATGGTCTGCTACTTGAGTTTTATAACCCAGGTGTCGGCTTGCCAGGAGTGCTTGGTGGCATTTGTTTGGTATTGGCTATGTATTCCTTACAAATGTTGCCTGTGAGCTATGCAGGTCTCGCCCTCATTTTGCTCGGTATTGCTTTGATGGTCGCCGAAGCCTTTAGTCCGAGTTTTGGTATTTTCGGCTTGGGGGGCGTTGCTGCGTTTTCGCTCGGTTCCATCATGTTGATGGACACTGAAGTACCAGGCTACCAAATCGCATTACCGCTAATTATCGGGATAAGTTTGTTCTCCGTTGCCTTTATCGTCGTAACACTCTCTATGTTAGCTCGAGTAAGAAGCAAGCCTGTGACCACTGGGATGGAAGCAGTGGTCGGTGAGACAGGTAAGGTGATCAGCGGTTTTCCTGGCGCGGGTAGAGTACTTGTTGCTGGCGAAATTTGGCAAGCCCAATGCATTAGTGAGCTGCAAGTAGGGCAGAGTGTCAGAGTCACCAAGCTAACAGGACTTTCTTTAGATGTTGAAGCTCTTTCTGATGAGACATCATCGAAAACTGGTTAGTGCTTAATGAGAGGGTTAACTCGAAGGACTTATTCATTGTTGAGTCATCGTTACCACTAGGGGGCGGTTATGTTTATACACACTATAGGTATTGTCATCGTGCTGGTTGTCTTGCTGATCGCCAGTATGTTCAGAGTACTACGCGAGTACGAGCGTGCAGTGGTCTTCTTCCTTGGGCGCTTTTACGACGTGAAAGGGCCAGGGTTAATTATCATCATTCCTTTCATTCAACAAATGGTGCGAGTCGATCTACGAACCATTGTATTGGATGTTCCCACACAAGACTTGATCACTAGAGATAACGTGTCCGTGAAGGTTAACGCTGTGGTTTACTTCAGAGTGCTGGATCCTAAGATGGCGATCAATAATGTTGAGAACTATCTTGAGGCGACCAGTCAGCTCTCCCAAACCACACTGAGATCAGTTTTAGGTCAGCATGAATTAGATGAACTGTTGTCTGAACGTGAAGAGCTCAACAGAGATCTCCAATCGATTCTTGATCAGCACACTGATAACTGGGGGATCAAGATCGCCAACGTTGAGATCAAGCATGTCGATCTGGATGACAGTATGGTGCGAGCTCTGGCTAAACAAGCAGAGGCTGAACGTTCTCGCCGAGCTAAGGTGATACACGCGACCGGTGAACTTGAAGCATCCACCAAGCTAAGAGAAGCCGCCGATGTGCTAAACAAAGCGCCTAACGCCATCCAATTGCGTTATATGCAGACATTGACCGAAGTGGCGAATGAGCGTACCACCACCATCGTATTTCCTATGCCTGTCGATTTAGTGGATAAAATCACTGATCCAATAAAAGCGACGCTCAGTGAGGCTGCGATTAAGAAAGCGATGAAATCCGATGATTAGCCAGGGTTTCTGGCTGCAATAAAAAAGGCGTCACATCTGTGGCGCCTTTTGAATTTAACGTCGTGTATAGCAGGTGCTAACCATTACTTCTGTGTTGCCGCTTTCATCGGCGCAACGAACTCTGCCAGTGTTTTAAGCATTTCTTCTGGTTGTTCGACGTTGTTTTCAATGATTTTTACAACGGCTGAGCCAGAGATAGCACCGGCAGCGCCTGCTTGAATAGCTTCTTTTACTTGCTCAGGAGCTGAGATACCGAAACCTAGTAGTGCTGGTGGCGCATCAAACTTGTTCAAACGGTCAAGCAGTGCGGTTACTGGCATGTTTGCTTTAGTTTCAGCGCCAGTTACGCCTGCACGAGAAAGTAGGTAAGTGTAGCCACCACCTAGTTCTGAAACAGACTTAAGCGTTTCATCACTCGCTGTTGGCGGAGCAATAAATATTGGGTGAACGCCAAACTTCTTCGCTGCCGCAACAAACTCACCACTTTCGTTGGTTGGTACGTCTGCAATCAGTACCGAGTCGATACCAGCATTCGCACAACGCTCGTAGAAGTTCTCAATACCACGTGCATAAACCAAGTTTGCGTACATCAGTAGGCCGATTGGTAGCTCTGGGTATTTCGCGCGGATTTGACCAATAAGATCAAAACACACATCCGGCGTTACTTTAGAATCTAACGCACGAATGTTCGCACCTTGGATTGTTGGACCATCAGCCAGTGGATCTGAGAATGGGATACCAAGTTCAAGGGCGTCAGCACCTGCTTCAACCAAAGTTTCCATGATCTTAAGAGACTGTTCAGCGTTAGGATCGCCAACCGTTACGAATGGTACAAATGCGCCTTGATTCTTTTCAGCTAAGCGAGTGAAGAGTGATTGATAGCGATCCATTATAGTGCTCCTTTCGCTTCAAGAATGTCATGTACAGTGAAGATGTCTTTATCACCACGGCCAGATAGGTTAACCACCAGAAGTTGCTCTTTTTCAGGTTCCGCTTGAGCCATTTTCAACGCGTGTGCAACGGCGTGAGATGATTCTAGAGCAGGGATAATACCTTCGTTGCGAGCAATTGCTTGGAACGCTTCTAGTGCTTCGTCATCGGTTACGTTGTCGTATTCCGCACGGCCAATTGCATTTAGGTGAGCGTGCTGTGGGCCAACGGAAGGGAAGTCTAGACCTGCAGACACAGAGTAAGATTCTTCTACTTGGCCGTTCTCATCTTGCATTAGTGGCGCTTTCATACCAAAGAAGATGCCCGTCTTGCCGTGTTTTAGTGGCGCACCGTGTTGGTCGGTATCAATACCTTTACCAGCTGGCTCTACACCGATTAGGCGAACGCTTTCTTCTTCGATGAAATCAGCGAACATGCCGATAGCGTTAGAGCCGCCACCCACACAAGCGATAACTGCATCTGGAAGGCGACCTTCACGTGCAAGAATCTGGTTCTTGGTTTCTTCACCAATCATACGTTGGAAGTCACGAACGATGGTTGGGAATGGGTGAGGACCTGCAGCCGTACCTAGCAGGTAGTGCGCATCTTCATAAGTTGCAGACCAGTCACGTAGAGCTTCGTTACACGCATCTTTCAGTGTTGCTGAACCAGAATGAACCGGGATAACCTCTGCGCCCATTAGCTTCATACGGAATACATTCGGGCTTTGACGCTCAACGTCTTTTGCACCCATGTAAACACGACACTTAAGGCCCAATAGAGCACAAGCAAGAGCCGTCGCTACACCGTGTTGGCCCGCACCTGTTTCAGCGATGATCTCATTTTTGCCCATGCGCTTAGCAAGTAGAGCCTGACCAAGTACCTGGTTAGTTTTGTGTGCGCCACCGTGAAGTAGGTCTTCACGTTTTAGGTAAAGTTTGGTCTTTGTACCTTTAGTTAGGTTGCGAGTCAGCGTTAGCGCTGTTGGACGACCTGCGTACTCTTGAAGTAGCGTCATGAATTCACTGCGGAATTCAGGATCGGCTTGCGCATCGATAAATGCTTGTTCAAGTTGGTCTAGTGCTGGCACTAGGATCTGCGGTACGTATTGACCACCGTATTCACCGAAGTAGGCATCGAGTTTAGCCATTGTGTTATTCCTTCAATTCTATTGGAGTGTCTTCACCCCAAGTCATTTAGTCTTGTTTGAGCTTCGCAAAGGCAAAGCTCACAAATATGTTTTAGTTTCCGCTTTCTAGCTCTAGTTCTGGTTTTTGCTTTTAGAAGCCAGACTAGTAATTACGAATCGCTGCAAAAGCGCGTTGCAGTTTGTCTGCGTCTTTTTTACCTGGAGCAGATTCAACACCAGAGTTTAGATCTAAGCCTAAGCAGCCCAACTTAGCCGCTTGGTTAGCATTTTCTGGGTTTAGACCGCCTGCCAACATGATCGCACTTTGGTTGTTGATCAGGCTCCAATCGAATGCTTGGCCAGTACCGCCTGTTTGAGAGCCCACTTTAGTATCTAGCAGATGGCGAGTCACGTTGCTTTCCAGTAATTCCGGTAACGCGCTCTCAGCATCGCAAGAAACACCATAAGCTTTCCAAATTTCAACGCTTTCAGGCAGAGATTGTTTTAGCTCATCAACGTACGCTTGAGACTCATCACCGTGCAGTTGTACAGCAAACAAACCGAGCTCTGAAACTGTATTAGCTACGTCCGCAACGCTGTGATTTTGGAACACGCCGACGTAGTTCAAAGGTGCACCGCTCATCGTCAAACGAGCCGCTTCAATATCTACATGACGTTTAGACGCTTCAACGAAAATCAGACCACCGAATACCGCGCCTGCTTGGTACGCTTTTGCTGCATCATCGGAGTGAGTTAAACCACATACCTTGTTTTCGCCAAGCGTTACTTTGCGAACGGCCAGTTCGAGGTTCTTTTCTGCCATAAGAGAGCTACCAATTAGGAAGCCATCGGCAAATGTTGAAAGGTCACGTACTTGCTGGTGTGTGTAGATGCCAGACTCTGAAATTACGATTGCATTAGGTGCTAGTTCACGAAGTAGTGGGGCTAGTTCTTTCGTACGATTCAAATCCGTCGACAGGTCACGCAGGTTACGGTTGTTAATGCCGATCACCTTAGCGTTTAAAGCCACTGCGCGGTGCAGCTCTTCTTCATTGCTGACTTCTGTAAGCACACCCATGTTCAGTGAATGAGCAACCTCAGCAAGTGCTTGGTACTCTTCGTCATTCAACACCGATAGCATCAACAAGATCGCATCTGCTGAGTAGTGACGAGCGAGATAAACTTGGTAGGTATCAACCATGAAGTCTTTACATAGGATCGGCTGCTTAGCGATGCTGCGAACCTTTGGTAAAAACTCAAAGTCACCTTGGAAGTACTTTTCGTCGGTTAACACTGAAATTGCGTTAGCGTGGTTGTTATAAACCGATGCAATGTAGTCCAAGTCAAAGTCGTCACGGATCAAACCTTTCGACGGTGATGCCTTTTTACATTCAGTAATGAAAACCGTTTGTTCACCACTCAGAGCTTCGTAAAAACTGCGGTCTGAGTTGGTTAAAGCGGCTTTGAACTCGTCAAGAGGCTGAGTTTGTTTACGCGCTTCAACCCACTGGTATTTATCACGAACGATTTTTGCTAATACTTCCGCCATTTCAGCTTCTTTAACTGAAACGTGGGTCGACAGTTTATCGGTAGTCTGTGTCATGTTCTTTGTCTCAATTCGTCGTTCGTTAGGCGTGCGCTGCAAGCTTTTGTACAAGCTCGTACGCTTTGCCAGAATTCATCGCATCAATGGCTTGTTGTGCGTTGGCTTTTAGGTCTTCGTGACCAAATAGACGCATCAGTAGAGCAACGTTCACGGCCACTGCGCCAACTTGGGCTTCAGTGCCTTTACCCGTAAGGATATTGGTTGTGATGGCTTTGTTTTCCTCTGGCTCGCCACCCTTGATAGCTTCAAGAGGGTGAGTGTTCAAACCAAAGTCAGCCGGTGTCACGGTGTATTCGTGAATCGCACCATCTTTGATTTCTGCAACCATGGTTTCGCCGTGAATTGCTACCTCATCAAGGCCGCTACCGTGAACAACTGCTGCGCGCTTCATACCCATTTGCAGCATGGTTTCCGCGATAGGGCGCACTAGCTCTTTGCTGTAAACACCCATTAGTTCGATGTTAGGGCGAGCAGGGTTAATCAATGGGCCAAGGATGTTGAAGATGGTACGTGTTTTCATGGTTTGACGAACAGGCATCGCATGACGTACACCACCGTGGTATTGCGGAGCAAATAGGAACGCTACACCTAATTCATCGACAGCAGTTCGAGTGTCTTCTGCCGTCATCGCTAGGTTGATACCAAATGAATCCAGTAGATCAGAAGAGCCTGATTTGCTCGATACACTGCGGTTACCGTGTTTCGCAACTTTTAAACCACAAGCAGCGGCAACAAATGCTGAAGTCGTCGAAATATTAATGGTGTTGTGACCGTCGCCACCGGTACCAACGATGTCTGCAAAGTCGTAATCAGGGCGTGGGAACGGGTTTGCATTAGCAAGCAGTGCTTTCGCAGCGCCGGCTATTTCTTCTGGCGTCTCACCTTTGATTTTCAGAGCAGTCAGTGCAGAAGCCATCAGGATTGGGTCTAGTTCACCCTTAATGATAACGTCGAATAACTGTTGGCTTTCTTCTTGAGTAAGAGACTGCTGTTCGTAAAGTTTATTAATCTGTTCCATGATCGTTTCCTAGTTAGTCTTTTTATCAAGAGTGGCCTTCTTCTCAAGGCAGAGAGGTTTCTCAAGAGCCCATTCGATAGCGTTCGCTAGAAGCGTTGCACCGTAGGTTGTCATAATTGATTCTGGGTGGAATTGGAATCCACATACTTTGTCTTGTTCTTGAACCACAGACATGACCAGACCATCGACTTCAGCCGTTACCGTTAGACTATCAGATACATGCGTAGCAACCAGAGAGTGGTAGCGAGCAATAGCCAGTGGAGAAGGTAAGCCTTGGTAAGTCGCATGATTTTGGTGTTCCATCATCGACACCTTACCATGAATGATTTCGCCTGCGCCTGCAACGGTGCCGCCATAAGCTTCAACGATAGCTTGGTGACCTAAGCAAATACCAATCATTGGCACCTTACCTTTTAGCAGCTGAATCAACTCAGGCATGCAGCCCGCGTCAGCTGGAGCGCCAGGACCTGGTGAAAGCAGGGCAACAGGGTTGTCTAGTTCGTTGATTGCCGCTTCCACAACCTTTGCAGAGATGTTGTTACGGTAAATCTTTACGTTGTGACCCAATGAGCGGAATTGGTCGACAAGGTTGTAAGTGAACGAGTCGAAGTTATCGATGAATACAATATCAGCCATGATTACGACTCCTTCTTGTTAGATATGTTTTTAGTGTGTGCTGCTTGAATTGCTGAGATAACCGCTTGAGCTTTGCCGCGAGTTTCATCCGCTTCTGCTTGTGGGTCTGAATCGAACACCACGCCAGCACCGGCTTGTACTTGTGCCACACCATCTTCAACGTAAGCAGAGCGAATTACGATACAAGTATCCAACGTGCCTTCACCTGTTAGGTAACCTACCGCACCGCCGTAGCTACCACGACGCGTTTTTTCTACATCACGGATAAGCTGCATTGCACGGATTTTTGGTGCGCCTGTTAGCGTGCCCATGTTCATACAAGCTTGGTAAGCATGCAGCGCGTCTAAATCTTCACGCAGCTGACCAACAACACGAGAAACCAAGTGCATTACATGACTGTAGCGGTCGACTTTCAGTAAATCTGCTACGTGGCGAGTGCCTGCTTCGGCAATGCGTGCCACATCGTTACGAGCTAGGTCGACTAGCATCATGTGTTCTGCGTTCTCTTTTTTGTCGGTACGCAGTTCAAGTTCGATACGGCTGTCTAGATCGAAATCGATTTGGCCGTCAGGACGCTTACCACGACGACGAGTACCAGCAATTGGGTAGATCTCAATTTGGTTGGTTTCGGTTTCGTATTTCAGCGCACTTTCTGGAGAAGCGCCGAACAGAGTAAACAGCTCATCTTGCATGTAGAACATGTAAGGGCTTGGGTTGCTTTGTTTAAGTTCTTTGTAAGCGGCTAGTGGAGCAGGGCAAGGAAGCGTGAAGCGGCGTGATGGTACGACTTGGAACACATCGCCTTTTACTACGTACTCTTTTAAGTCACGAACGGTTTGGCAGAAATCTTCATCAGAAACGCTTGGTACTGCTTCCACGTTGTCTAATGGCGTCACTTCCGTGATTGCTTTCAGTGACTGACATTGCGTTTGAATTTCAGCTAAACGCTCGGTTAATTGTGCTTTGATGCTGTCGTCTTGAGCGAATAAGCTTGCGTGAAGCAGGCCTTGGTTTTCTTGGTGGTCGAAGCGAAGCAGGGTTTCAGCGACGTAGAAAACAAAGTCAGGGCAGTTATTGGTTGCTTCAGCATCACCTAGTGGTTCAAAGTTCGCTACGATGTCGTAAGCGAATAGGCCAGCCATAAACAATGCATGTTTGTTATTAGCGTCTTGCTCAAAGCTGTGTTGAACCAAACGCAGTGCATCGAAAGAAGAGGCTTCTCTTAAGCGAGAGTCTTCGTCCAGTTCATTACTAGGCTCCACAAAAGTGAGCGTCAAAACGTTATCAGTAAGGTCAGATTTGATCTCTGCTTTTACGTTTTGAGTTAGGTGTTCGATAAGCGCTTGACCGTTTTTCGTCAGGGCTTGAAAGGTTACTTCATGTTCGCGGCATACAATGCGAACAGCAGAGTCGATAAGGAGTAGGCTTGTCAGGTTCTGTTTAGATTCAATCTCAGCAGATTCCAACAGCAAACTGTCCGTTTTGTTTTCACACAAGGTATGGAAAACACTGGTTGGATCTTGCGAGTAAGGAACTGAAGTATTGATGACCTCAATAGTTCCCAGCTTTTTGATTTCAATGGCCTTGTTCACAAGACCTCCTTTATGATTCTTTAAATTTCCTGCCGTACATAGTCGCATAAAGATACCTTTCACCCAATCTAGAATATGGTCAATTCGATGATTTGTTAGTCAGTTGAATGTGAGATGTTCGACAAATTAAAAAGCCCGCTATGGAAGCGGGCTTAGTGATAACTTTTTTATAAACAAACTGTTTAATTAGAAGTATACGTTAGCCCACCAAGAACTTGTCCAAGTGCGCCACCAATTAAGCTCTGAACTTGCTTCTACTGAAGAAAGTTCTAAAACTTTATCTTTATGGTCTTGGTTAAATTCTTGTAACATGGTGAACCTATCAAATGTGACACTTCGTATTTGTGTACTAGTTAACTAGTTTTCTGCTTGCGGGTCAAGTGTGTTGACACAAATATAACGATAAAAATTGAAAACAATGAAAAAGAATATATGAGAATTGATCTACATAGTCATACAACAGCCTCAGATGGCCGACTTACTCCACCTGAGCTAATTGACCGAGCGCTGAGCTTTAACATCGAAGCGCTAGCGATTACAGATCATGATACGACTGATGGGCTTGCTGAAGCGCGCAACTATATTGCGGATAACAATCTTCCAATTCAGCTGATTAACGGCATCGAAATCTCCACAGTATGGCAAAACAAAGATATCCATATTGTTGGTTTAAACGTTGACCCTGAGTCACCAGAGTTGAAAGCTCTCATTGAGCAACAGAAGCAGCACCGTATTGGCCGTGCAGAACTGATTGCTCAGCGCCTTGAAAAAGCAACGCGTGAAGGGGTGCTTGAAGAGGTGAAGCTGATTGCTGGCGATGCACCGATCACCCGCGCTCACTTTGCTAAATGGTTGGTTGATAACGGCTACGCGAAAACCATGCAGCAAGTATTCAAGAAGTTCCTAACACGTAATACCCCAGGTTATGTGCCGCCAACTTGGTGTTCAATGAGTGATGCTGTCACGGCCATTCACGCCGCAGGTGGACAAGCGGTATTAGCGCACCCAGGCCGATATGGCTTTACCGCTAAGTGGGTTAAGCGTCTATTGACTGCGTTTGTAGAAGCAAAAGGTGACGCGATGGAAGTGGCACAGCCTCAACAAGCACAACAAGAAAGACGCACTCTTGCCGATTATGCTATACAATACAAACTATTAGCCTCCCAAGGCAGTGACTTCCATTATCCATCTCCTTGGATGGAACTTGGACGTAATCTCTGGCTACCTTCTGGGGTCGAAGAAGTATGGAAAGATTGGGAGTTTCAAACAGTTTCACCGTCGGATAACGATGACAGTATCTAGGTGAAGCAGCTCCTTCTGATGATAGAGTCGAGAGATTCGATAACGAGGATCAATAATGAGCCAGTTTTTTTATGTACACCCAGATAACCCACAAGCACGTTTAATCAACCAAGCGGTTGCGATTGTTCGTAACGGCGGTGTAGTGGTTTATCCAACCGACTCAGGCTATGCGCTGGGTTGTCAGCTTGAGAACAAACAAGCACTAGAACGTATTTGTAAGATTCGTCGTATCGACGACAAGCATAACTTCACTTTGTTATGCCGTGACTTGTCTGAACTGTCACTGTATGCCCGAGTAGATAACGTTGCTTTTCGTCTGCTGAAGGCTCATACGCCAGGTGCTTACACGTTTATTTTTAAAGCGACCAAAGAAGTGCCAAAGCGTTTGATGAACGCGAAACGTAAAACCATTGGTATTCGTGTGCCAGACAACAAGATCGCTTTAGACCTGTTAGAAGCGATGGGTGAGCCATTGATGTCTACGTCTCTTATCTTACCGGGTAATGAGACAACAGAGTCGGATCCAGAAGAAATTCGTGACAGCTTAGAACATGCTGTTGATGTTATTTTGAATGGTGGCTACTTAGGTGAACAACCGACCACTGTGATTGACTTCAGCGACGATGATGCTGTCATTCTACGCCGTGGTGCCGGTGATCCAGCGCCGTTTGAATAATCGCATTACTGGTTAACAGTCTGTAACGATACAGAGCGCCTACCATAAGTAAATAACAAGTGCTTTTTGGTAGGTAATTTGCGATAATACGCGACCGCGATTTGGTCGCGAAAAATTCATTCGACGTCTGTGAAGACGACAATTAGGTAGAAAAGAGTAAATGAGCGAAAAATTACAGAAGGTTTTAGCGCGAGCTGGTCACGGTTCTCGTCGTGAACTAGAAGGTTTAATCAAATCTGGCCGTGTAAGTGTTAACGGGCAAGTTGCGAAACTGGGCGAGCGTCTTGAAGACGAAAACTCAGTGATCCGTATCGATGGCCATACTGTTTCAGGTAAAGCGTCTGAAGAAGTGGTTTGTCGTGTACTTGCTTACTACAAGCCTGAAGGTGAGCTATGTACTCGTCATGATCCTGAAGGTCGTCGCACAGTTTTCGATCGTCTACCTAAGATCCGTGGTTCTCGTTGGATTTCGGTTGGTCGTCTTGATGCGAACACGTCTGGTCTTTTGCTTTTCACCACCGATGGTGAACTTGCAAACCGGCTAATGCACCCAAGCCGTCAGGTTGAGCGTGAATACCTAGTACGTGTATTTGGTGAAGTTACTGAGCAGAAGGTTAAGAACCTTGTGCGCGGTGTTGAACTAGAAGACGGCATGGCTCGTTTCGAAGATGTGGTTTACGCTGGTGGTGAAGGTATGAACCATACTTTCTACGTAGCGATTAACGAAGGTCGTAACCGTGAGGTTCGTCGTCTTTGGGAATCACAAGAAACAACAGTAAGCCGCCTGAAACGTGTACGTTACGGTGATATCTACCTTGATAAGAAACTGCCTCGTGGCGGTTGGAAAGAGCTAGATCTTCAAGAAGTAAACTACCTGCGTGAGCTTGTAGAACTTAAGCCTGAGAAAGAGACGCTGTTGGACCTTGATCCTTCAAACACTTCTCGCAAGCGTGAGCGTTCTCGTAGCCAGAAAATTCGTCGCGCTGTTAAGCGTCACGAAGAGCGCGCAAATGCGCCAAAAGGCCGTAGCAACCAGGCTAAACGCAAGAAGCCAGCTACTCGTGGTACTACAACACCTGATTCAGGTCGCAGTGCTCCAGCAGCGAAAGGCAAGCCTCAAGCGAACAAAAGCAAGCCAAAGACAAACAACGGTCGTCCGGCTAAACCAGCTAAGCCAAGAACTCGTCAGTAATGATGTAAGTTCTCAAGCTTATAGCTTTATTGTCTTAAAGCACTGAATACTAAAAAACCTGCTCATTGAGCAGGTTTTTTTACGTCTGAAGAAATAGAAGATGAGGGATGCGAGTAATCGAGTAACGAAAATATGCTGCCATAAACGACAGTATGCGTGTTTTTTGCATCTCTTATCCCGTTTACACGCATCTATAATCTGTTCGTATCTCGTATCTCGTATCTCGTATCTTCTACTTATGATTCGAAAAGTTGTCACCCTTCGCCAAGCGATCGTAAAGCACCACGTTCACAGATGCTGCGAGGTTCATGCAGCCATTGGTTGGAACGTAAATCGTGTCTCGGCAGAAATCAGTGATCTCTTTCTTTAGCGTGCCATCTTCAGGACCAAAAATGTAAAACGCGCGCGGTGGGTGTTTGTAATCAGGTAGAGGCTTCGCACCTTCAATCAGATCAACGGCCACAGGCACGCAGCCGACTGGAATAATGTCTTTCAGCTCTTCAACGCCAATCAGTGGCAGCTCTAAGTGCTTCTCTTTGGTATCGGTATGGAATTTTCGCGCATGATCGTAGCGTGTGCCTGTATAGAACACAGAGTTAGCGCCGTAGCAGCCAGCCGCTCGCATTACAGAGCCTACGTTTTCAGGTGTCTTTGGGTTAACTAGGCCAATGCAGGCATAGCCTTTAGATTGTGTATCTGTTTTTGCTTTGGTCATATCAGTGAATATAAAGTTGATAATGAAAGAGAGCTCTCATGCAGGTACGTAGCGTGATAAAAATAGCCGAGCAAGTGGCTCGGCTAGATTTTTAACTCGTTTACATGAGTGCTTGTGTACTCATGAAGTTGAGCGTCAGCAGTCGAATTAGTCGCGCTTCCACAGCATGTGACAGAACTTATGCTCTGGGTCACGGCTGATTAGCATACGAGCAAATACGTCGTCTAGAACGTCATCAGCTTCATTCACAAGACCAATGCGCACTTCTGCGTAGATTTCTTTGTCGACTTCAAAGCCAACATGTTCAACCCAATCATCACCTGTTTCAACAAGCTCTGCAGCGCCACGGTCTTCAAACTGAGCCGTGAATAGAATCACATCTGCAGGTTCAAGGTTATCGGGTGCCATCTCTAGGAAGATGTCGTATGCAGTATCAATTGCGTCGTCATAAGACATTAGGTCGTTAGCTTCGGTCATAATAAATATCTTAGCTTGCGCGGTTCATGTATTTACGTTCAGCAGTGTTTACTACTACTTTGTCGCCAGTCGCGATGTACTCAGGCACTTGGATAGTAAGACCTGTAGAAAGACGAGCAGGCTTAGTACGAGCAGACGCCGATGCACCTTTGATTGAAGGGTCAGTTTCTTCAATAACTAGCTCAACAGATGTTGGTAGCTCAAGTGTTGCAGCGTTGCCGTCGATAAGGATAGCGTACATGCCTTGAGTGTCTTCGTTGATGAACAGTAGTTCGTCTTCGATAGTTTCACCGTTGAAGATGAATTGTGTGTAATCTTCGTTGTCCATGAAGATGTACTCGTTGCCATCAACGTAAGAGAACATTACTGCACGTTTAGTTACGTCGATAGTTTCAACGATTTCGTCAGCCTTGTGGCGAACTTCAGTTTTCACGCCAGTTGCTACGTCGTTACCACGGAAACGGTAAATCTTTTGACCGCCGCGGCCACCTGGTGTTGTTACTTCGATATCTTTAACAATGACTGTTTTGCTTTCTACAGTGATAGCAAAACCTTTTTTAATTTCACTTGCTCTAGGCATTTTGTGTTTGTCCTTAGTGGGTCTATCCACTGATTATATCTCGGAGATGCTATAAATAGGAATAGCTTGAATCATAAAGTCACCTAAGCGATCATAGAGTCACAGTTAAATCATGATTTTATTTGCCGAAACGACCTATGCAGTTACCTGTTATTGACCCTACACAGCCTTTTCAACCTGAATTCCAACCTGTGGTTAACGATCTGATTACCTTCTTAAAAGGTGGGCTAGGTTCTAATCTTCACAGTGTCTATATTTATGGCAGTGTTGCTCGTAAGCAAGCCGTAGCTGGTCGCTCGAATCTTGATGTGGTTGTGGTGACACACCGTCCGTTCCCTGATCAGCGAACCACGTTGTTAAACACTATTAAATGGCGTTTTCAAAAGAGCTTTCCTCAAGTCACTCAGGTGGCAATAAAAACCACTTTGGTGAGTGACGTTGTCGACTTCGATAACATTTTCACGTGGGGCTTTATGCTCAAGCACCTATCGGTTTGTGTATACGGTGAAGATCTCTCAGATTGTTATGGTGATTTCGAAACCAGTTGGGAAATTGCCAAACATTGGAATATGGACGTTGAAAATTGGTTAGCGGTATATCGAAACAAAATTGCACGATCAGCAACGCCTGAGCAGCAAGTCGCAGCGCAAGTGATCATCGCTAAGAAACTGCTGCGAGCGAGTTACTCTTTGGTGATGTACCGTGACAAGTCTTGGTTCGATAATCCTGTCGAGTGTGGTCAGCAGTTCCTGAAATATCATCCAGACAGAGAAGTCGAAATTCAAAGACTGGGTATTTTACTTTCAGGTAGACCGATTCCGAAACGTTCAGTGATCGGCATTCTGGATGGGTTTGGGGAATGGCTGGTTAAGCAGTACCAGAAAACTGAATTTCGAATAGGGTAAAGCTTCATACTCTACAGAGATAAAAAAAGCAGAGCGAATTGAACATTCCTCTGCTTTTTTTGTTCTGATTAAACTCAGACAAGAATCTTAGAATAATCCTAATTGCTGCCCGCTAACTCTTTCAAAATCTAATCCAATAAAAGGTAAAATCGCTTCAGCCACCGGCTTAATCTGCTTATCGATGTAATGCTGATAATCGATACCACTCTTCAAATACTCTTTAGGCTCTGGGCCATTCAAGGTAATTAAGTATTCAATACGTCCTTTGTTTTGGTATTGAAGTGGGCGTCCTAATTTTGCATTGACCTCATCTGCCATTCTAGCCGCCCGAACTTGTGGCGGAATGTTCTTTTGATACTCATGCAGCTTGCGACGCAAACGCTTTTGGTAAACCAGCAAATCGTCATGTTTACCTGCTGAAGTTTCATCAACAAACTGCCTGACGTAGTCGGTCGGATCTTGGTCGTGGAATACCATTTCATACAAGGTTTGTTGGAACTGTTGTGCCAGTGGTGTCCAATCTGTTCGTGCACTTTCGAGTCCTTTGAAAATGATCTTCTCTTGGTCACCATGATTGATTAAACCTGCGTAGCGCTTCTTCGAACCAGTTTCCGAACCACGAATGGTTGGCATCAGGAATTTGCGATAGTGGGTCTCGTATTCTAGTTCAAGAATTGAGGTCAGGTTATAGGTCTCTTTCAGGTGTTCAGTCCACCAGTTGTTAATATAAGCCACCAGTTGATGGCCAATCTCGTCGGCTTGCTCTTGGTCATAACTGCCATTGAGGGATACGAAGGTCGAATCGGTATCCCCATAAATCACTTGGTAGCCCTTGTCTTCGATCAGAACCTTGGTTTGCTTCATGATCTCATGACCACGCATCGTGATTGATGACGCCAACCGAGTATCAAAGAAGCGGCAACCAGATGAACCTAACACGCCATAGAAAGAGTTCATGATGATCTTAATGGCTTGAGAGAAGGCTTTTTCGTTGTTCTTCTTTGCAACGTCACGTGCAGCCCAAAGGTTTTCGATCATCTCTGGTAAGAAGTGTTTGGTCCGGTGAAATTGCCCACCGCGAAAACCATCAACGGCTTGGTCTTCTGCAGGGCCGATGTCCAGTTTTAACCCTTCGATTAGCCCCATAGGGTCAATCAAAAATGAACGAATGATGGACGGGTATAGGCTCTTGAAATCGAGAACTAATACCGAGTCATAAAGATTAGGGATGGAGTCCATCACGTAGCCACCGGGGCTAGCAATCCAGTTCTCAGGCTCTAGGTTAGGGGCAACATAGCCTGCTCTGTGTATCTGAGGTAAATATAAATTGGTAAAGGCTGCAACAGAGCCGCCAACACGGTCTAGCTCAACTCCGGTCAAGCGAGAGCGCTCAATAACAAAATCGAGTAGGTGGGTGTGTTCGAAGATTCGATTTACCAACACACAGTCTTGCAGGTTGTACTTAGCCAATGAAGGCTTATCGAACTTGAACATTCGATTAATTTCATCCATGCGATCATGGACGTTATGGATATCTTTACCTTCACCAAGCAGTTCCCGTGAAACCGACTCAAGCGACCAGGAACGAAAGTGATAGGTGGCTGTCTTCAACATATCGATACCATCCAAAACGACACGCCCGGGAATGGTTATGAAGCCTTGTTGGCTTTGTGCAGAGCTACGGAAGAAGCTAGGTTGATTATCTCGACCAATATTGAGCTTAACTTCATTCCATTCCGCCCGTTTGTGCAAGAGCCTGAAATCGAAGTCGATGACGTTCCAGCCAATGATGATGTCTGGGTCAAATTCAGAGAACCATGCGATCATCGCTTCAAGCAGGGCTTTTTCATTCGCGACCCATTGGATATTGGTTTCTGCTTGTTGTGGCTCGCCAATCATAATCACTCGGCTATCCATTGGACTGTCTAATCCAATGGAGTAGAGCACGCCTTTCTCTGAACATTCAATATCCAGAGAAACCATCGATAATGTTGGTAAGTAATTGCCTGCTCTGCACTTGGCATTGGAGACTCGACGATGCTGATTCTTTTGTACAGCCGTGCCAGTAAACTCGATACTTCCTTTGATAAAACGTTCCATTAGGAATCGATCCGCAAGGCGAATATCGCTCTCAAAAGTCTGGATTTCTTCATTGTTGAAGGCTTGTGATAATCCAAAGCTGCTTCTCGATAGTGTTGTATAACAAGCTGCGAGAGGGGTTTGCTCGAAAGTTGCGAGCTCAAGAGGTTTAAACTGGCACTCAATGGACTCTTTGGCCGCAATCGACTCGCAAGCGGGTACATCAGATTGAGCGACAAAAAACACTGGCTTTTCGTTTTGAATAGTCAGAAGAGTAGGGCCTTCCGGTGTGTTTAACCACAAGTCGATCTGTGTGCGCCCTGAAAAATCTCTCGCCTGTCTTGTAAGTACAAAGCCTTGCTGAATATCCAATGTAATAACCTATTGATACGGGGGAGTGAATACTACCATCTAGCGCCAGATTACGCACAATAGGCTGCAAAGATAGTCATTAAATACTCGTTAGTAGCAGTAAATAACGGGACTCTGTAAGCAAAAAAGTGAAATTGTCGAGAATGGCCATTTAATGGTATTGAAAATATCTTTATCTTATGTAATTTTATTGGGTGTTGTTTTAACTAGTTGATTTTTAGTGAAAGCTTGTGTTTTTAGCGTACCTTTTTATAAATAAGTACTTGCTAAAGTTAGTGTTTCAGCACATATTCAACAGAGCTTTTCTTTAGTAATTAAGTTAAGATGTACTCAATGCTGCGATCCACTGTTCCTTTGTCCGATTGTTTCAAACAGATGAAACGACACAGTGGTTGCAGAGCCAATTAATAGTGTGGAGATACAAGTTTGATAAATGTTTTCCTTGTAGATGATCACGAGCTGGTTCGCACAGGGATACGACGTATTATTGAAGACGTCCGTGGAATGAACGTAGCAGGGGAAGCTGAAAGCGGTGAAGATGCTGCAAAATGGTGTCGTACAAACAATACTGACGTTATTTTGATGGATATGAATATGCCTGGTATTGGTGGCTTAGAAGCAACCAAGAAAATCTTGCGTTTCAACCCTGATGTTAAAATCATCGTTTTAACTGTTCATACGGAAAATCCGTTTCCAACTAAAGTGATGCAAGCTGGAGCTGCTGGTTACCTTACTAAAGGGGCAGGTCCGGATGAAATGGTCAATGCAATTCGTGTGGTCAACAGCGGCCAACGATACATTTCACCAGAAATTGCGCAGCAGATGGCTTTGAGCCAATTCTCGCCTGCGTCTGAAAATCCATTCGCAGACTTATCTGAACGTGAACTTCAAATCATGATGATGATTACCAAAGGTCAGAAAGTGACGGATATTTCAGAACAACTCAATCTAAGTCCTAAGACAGTGAATAGTTACCGCTACCGTTTGTTCAGCAAACTGGATATCAGTGGCGATGTAGAGCTAACGCACTTAGCGATTAGACATGGAATGTTAGATACTGAGACCCTTTAACACTGAGATCGTATAGTGACCAACTTGTTTGACTCAGTCTCATTCCTCAAGACAGTAACCGAGCAGCCCGGCGTTTATAGAATGTATAACGCTGAGGCTGTCGTTATTTACGTCGGTAAAGCAAAGAACCTCAAAAAACGCCTTTCTAGTTATTTCCGTAAAAAAGTCGACAGTGAAAAAACGCGCGCTTTAGTCAGCAACATTGACAAGATCGATGTCACTGTAACGCATACGGAAACCGAAGCTCTTATCCTTGAGCATAACTACATCAAGCAGTATCTGCCAAAATACAACGTGCTCCTGCGTGATGATAAGTCGTACCCTTATATTTTTATTAGTGGTCACAAGCATCCTCGTTTATCGATGCATCGTGGAGCTAAAAAGAAAAAAGGTGAATACTTTGGTCCTTACCCTGACTCCGGCGCTGTGCGTGAGACGCTACACCTAATCCAAAAGATTTTCCCTGCTAGACAGTGTGAAGACACGGTTTATGCCAACAGAACTCGTCCTTGCTTGATGTATCAGATTGGTCGTTGCGCTGCGCCATGTGTCAGCTCAATCATTTCTGATGAAGAGTACAGCGAACTGGTCGACTATGTTCGTTTGTTCCTGCAAGGAAAAGATAAGTTAGTGCTTGAAACGCTTATCGAGAAGATGGACACAGCAAGCCGTGAGCTGCGCTTTGAGCAAGCTGCGACTTTCCGTGATCAGATCCAAGCGATTCGACGAGTACAAGAGCAGCAATATGTATCTGACGATTCCATGGAAGATATGGATGTGTTGGGCTTTGCTCAAGAGAATGGCGTGGCGTGTATTCATATTTTGATGATTCGCCAAGGTAAAGTCTTGGGCAGTCGAAGTCATTTTCCTAAGATCCCAAACAATACAGTGCGTGAAGAGGTTTTCTCTAGCTTCTTAAGCCAGTATTACTTAGCGCACAATGAAGCGAGGACTATTCCAACTCGTTTGATTCTGAACGCTGATTTGATGGAAGACGTCACTCCTATTCAAGAAGCCTTATGTGAAGTAGCGGGTCGCAAGATCCACTTCAATACTAATCCTTCTGGTGTTCGTGGCCGCTACCTTAAGCTATCGAATACCAATGCGTTAACGGCGATTACCACTAAGATTAATCACAAGATGACGATTAATCAGCGTTTCAAAGAGCTTCAAGAAGTGCTGTCGATGGATGCGATTAAGCGCATGGAATGTTTCGATATCAGTCATACCATGGGTGAAAGTACGATTGCGTCTTGTGTGGTGTTCAACCAAGAAGGCCCTGTTAAGCCTGAGTATCGTCGTTACAACATCACAGGCATTACCGGTGGTGATGACTATGCAGCAATGGCTCAGGCGCTTGAGAGGCGTTATTCGAAGCAGCTTGATGTTGATAAAATCCCAGACATTATCTTTATCGATGGTGGTAAAGGTCAGCTTAATCGCGCTCATGAGATTATCTCTCAATATTGGGGGGATTGGCCGTTCAGACCGAGAATGATGGGTATTGCCAAAGGCGTGACGCGTAAACCTGGTTTAGAAACTCTCATTACCCTTGAAGGTGAAGAGTTTAATTTGCCAAGTGATGCACCAGCCTTGCACCTTATTCAACATATTCGTGATGAGAGCCATAATCATGCGATTGCAGGGCATAGAGCGAAGCGCGGTAAAACGCGTCGAACCAGTGCCTTGGAAGGAATTGAAGGGATAGGACCGAAGCGTCGCCAAGCTTTGTTGAAATACATGGGGGGCTTACAAGAACTCAAGCGTGCAACTGTTGAAGAAATAGCCAAAGTGCCGGGCATTAGTCATTCTTTGGCAGAAAACATTTATCAAGCATTGAAACAATAGTAAAAATCCCGCACCATTAAAGCGCAATTAATAAGAGCCCAATAATATGCGTTTGAATATACCTAACATTTTGTCCTTACTGAGACTATTTTTGATCCCAGTATTCGTTGTTGTTTTTTACCTACCTTACCAATGGGCTCCTTTTGCTGCTGCGATGGTTTTTTGGGTAGCGGGTTTTACTGACTGGTTAGATGGCATGCTTGCTCGTAAGCTAGGGCAAACGTCTCGTTTTGGTGCCTTTATTGACCCAGTCGCAGACAAAGTGCTGGTTGCTACGGCTCTTATTTTGATTACCGAGCATTACCACTCAATTTGGGTCACTATCCCAGCTGTGACCATGATAGCTCGAGAGATCATCATCTCCGCACTTCGTGAGTGGATGGCTGAAATCGGTAAACGTGCAAGCGTCGCGGTTTCTTGGGTCGGTAAAGTTAAGACGGTTTCTCAGATGTTTGCGTTGTGGGTGCTTATCTGGCGCTATGACGATTGGATGATTTGGGTTGGCTACATTGCTCTGTACGTTGCAACGATTCTAACCTACTGGTCGATGGCACAATACTTAATGGCTGCCAAAGACGATTTGTTAGACGAAAAACACCATTGATGAAGAAGCGAGCTAAGGCTCGCTTTTTTGATCTTTAACCTAAGGTCAAATAATCAATAATGGATATCTAATGTGATATAGATCTCTTTTGAATAGCCGATACACGGTGTGTTTTGCACATAAAGTCAGCTATTTAGCCCGTTTAGTATGAAATCTATTCAAACGAATTAAAAATACAAAAATATTATTGACTCATCCGCTCGAATCCGTAGAATGCATCCCGTACCCAAGAGGATGGCAATGAGCGATTCGATTGGAGCTACTAAGGCGCCTTGGCAGAGTGGCTATGCAGCGGATTGCAAATCCGTGGACCTCGGTTCGACTCCGGGAGGCGCCTCCATTATCTCTCTACTTTAAGAGAAGAATAATGAAATGCGACACTAGCTCAGCTGGTAGAGCGCAACCTTGCCAAGGTTGAGGTCACGAGTTCGAACCTCGTGTGTCGCTCCAAATTTTGTATGTTGATTGGCGTCAACATAAGATGGTGTTTTACTTTTCAGTAATCGGCATCGCAATAAAGAATTGCGTGCCCTGGTGGTGGAATTGGTAGACACAAGGGATTTAAAATCCCTCGACGTTCGCGTTGTGCCGGTTCAAGTCCGGCCCGGGGCACCATCTACAAGTCTTTATCTCGATAAAGCAAATGCGACACTAGCTCAGCTGGTAGAGCGCAACCTTGCCAAGGTTGAGGTCACGAGTTCGAACCTCGTGTGTCGCTCCAATTTGAAAAGGCTCATCAGAGATGATGAGCCTTTTTCGCATCTGAAACACACTAAAGCTATTTAAGACATCAGGTCATGAGTTGACCCCGTGTACCTAGCCGGCCGCGTCGTTCCAATTAGAAAAGGCTCGTTAGAAATGACGAGCTTTTTGCATCTAAAACATACTAAAGTAATTTGAGACATTAGGTCACGAGTTGACCCCGTGTCCTAGCCGGCCGCGTCACTCCAATTAGCAAAGGCTCGTCAGAAATGACGAGCTTTTTGCATCTGAAACATACTAAAGTAATTTGAGACATTAGGTCACGAGTTGACCCCGTGTCCTAGCCGGCCGCGTCGTTCCAATTAGAAAAGGCTCGTTAGAAATGACGAGCTTTTTGCATCTGAAACATACTAAAGTAATTTGAGACATTAGGTCACGAGTTGACCCCGTGTCCTAGCCGGCCGCGTCTATCCAAATTAAGAAGCCCGAATCGAAATGTTTGGGCTTTTTGGTTTCTGTCGTCAGCGTTTCCATATCAGTATTCTCCTTGTTCGAACCCGTAATCAAACTTCATTTCTATCACTTAGAACTTTAAAAGCGAGATTCCCTATGAGCTCGTACCTCGCGCTAGGGAATGACGAAAAAGGATTAAGCTCGAAGCCTTCGTAACACACCTTTTGGGTACTTAGTTTGTCATCATCTACCGAAAGCGGCTTAAAGCTTCTCTAACAGCGTTTATATACCCACACCGTCATCCTCGGGCGTGAGGGACGAACGAACCGGGGATCTCGCTTTTTAAACTTACATTGGTGATATTTAAAGCAATTTCTCACTCACTGCGCGTATTAATTAAGCGTTTCTTAAAAACTATTGATAGTTCGTTTCACTTTATGTTACTTTCCCGCGCAATCTCGGAACGGCCGATGTTCAAAAAGAGCCGCGATTGCTTTCTGGGGGATACGCGTAATGACCATTCTTGCTGATTGGGACATTACGTAGGGTAGGTATCGGCTAGTCCTTTAGCTGATAGACGGGATACTTATGGCGCAGTTCGCCATGCTAATGGGAAACCCAACATTGAACATACTAACTACAACATTGCTAATCAGCTCTGCATTTCCAAAGGGACCAGCTCCTCATAGCTGCCCGATCCTGCAAAAATGTCCAATTCTTCAAAACAGTAGCATTACTGAACCTTGAGCTCGCGCTAACAATTTCTCACTGTCTTAAGGCAGCTTAATTTCGTATTCGTCGTTTGACTTATGCGGGCGTACAGCTATATCTCATTTCTAGACAATATGCGTATTTCATTAAGAACTCTTGTTAATCGAGAGGGCTGGTGTGTATTTGTGTTTGCTGGAGGTGAGTATGAACATATTCAAGGGAATTTTTATGACTACCGCCTTTGAAGTCGATATCAACACTATCGCAAATTCATTTTCAACTATGGTTCCTATCGTAGAGGGTACCTATGACCTAACACCTGATACTATTTTGCTTGAGCAAGAGCAGCACGAATCGGATGTTCGCTCATACCCAAGACGCCTACCAATTGCTATCAAGCGAGCATGCGGTGCCTTGGTTGAAGATACTCGTGGACAACTATTTTTAGATTGCTTAGCCGGTGCGGGTACACTTTCTCTGGGTTATAACCACCCAGAAATTAACCAAGCACTCAAAGACCAACTCGATTCTGGTTTGCCATACCAAACTCTTGATATCACGACTCAAGCAAAAGAGACGTTTATCAAGCGAGTGAAAGCCTTTCTTCCTCAAGAGTTTTCAAACAACTCAGTGATTCAATTCTGTGGTCCATCCGGTGCAGATGCTGTTGAAGCGGCGATTAAACTAGCCAAACAAACCACAGGTCGCAATACCATGTTTGCTTTCCGCGGTGCTTACCATGGCATGACTAATGGCACCATGGGCATGATGGGTAACCTAGGCACAAAAGAACGTCGCAGCGGTTTGATGTCTGACGTGCACTTTATGCCTTTCCCCTACAACCTACGCTGCCCGTTTGGCATTGGCGGAGAAGCAGGGGCTAACGCAAGTATTCGTTACATCGAACGCATGTTGAACGATGATGAGTCTGGCATCATGAAGCCAGCTGCAATGATCGTTGAGCCCGTACAGGGTGAGGGCGGTGTGATTCCAGCTCCTGCGTCTTGGCTGCAAGGCTTGCGTCACATCTGTGACGAACACGGTATCCTACTGATTTTTGATGAAATTCAGTGTGGTGTCGGTAAAACCGGTCATCGATTCGCGTTTGAAGAGTCGGGCGTTAACCCTGATATCTTGTGTCTGTCTAAAGCGATCGGTGGCGGACTTCCAATGTCATTGCTTGTGTTTGACAAGAGTATCGACACTTGGAAAGCGGGCGAACACACAGGAACCTTCCGTGGTAATCAATTAGCAATGGTATCTGGTGCGAAAGCGTTAGAAATCATCGAGCGTGACGGCTTGGTTGAGCATGCAAAGATTGCCGGCCAATATCTACGTCAAGGTCTAGAAAAAATCCAATCTCGCGTGAACTGTATTGCTGAAGTTCGTGGTAAAGGCCTGATGCTTGGCGCTGAGATCAAGCAACCAAACGGTGAACTTAATAAATTTGGTGAGCCGAAATCGGATGGCGAACTGACGCTGGCGATCCAACGTGCAGCACTAGAGCGCGGTTTAATGGTTGAGAAAGGCGGTCGTGATGGCTCAGTGATTCGCTTCCTGCCACCGATGATTATCTCTTTCGAACAGATTGATTTTGCTCTAGGTGTGATGGAAGAAGCCATCATTGCGGCTGGTGGCGGTGTTCAAGAACAGCGAGCTTGTGGTGAACAGCCAAACCAAGAATGGAATAAGCATTTCATTCATACTGGCCCTCGTGGTAGTGACGAGTTTGCCAACGTGATGAACCAAACCACTCAGGCGATGAAAGCGGTTTTTGAGCAGGTTGAAACCCCTTATTCAGGACTTGATCCAAAAGTGCTAGAAGCGGCTATCAATGCTGTCGATCTCGATAACCACCAGCACGCTTTGGTTGATGTTGTGGACAGTACCGCTGATCTAGTCGCGGCTAACTCTATCTTTGTGCAACACCCAGACTGTATTGCACACCTTCATACGCCTCCTCTCATCGCATCGGTAGCGGCGGAATCGATTATCGCCGCTCTGAATCAATCTATGGACTCATGGGACCAAGCATCGGCTGCAACGTACGTTGAACAGCGCGTGGTCGATTGGATGTGTGATAAGTACCAACTTGGCGAGCAAGCGGACGGTGTTTTCACCAGTGGCGGCACGCAAAGTAATCTAATGGGCTTATTGCTCGCGAGAGACTGGGTTGCTGATAAGCACAACGGTCACTCAATTCAAAAGTTAGGTCTGCCGGAGTATGCGAGCAAGCTTCGTATCTTGTGTTCAAACAAATCTCACTTTACGGTTCAAAAATCTGCGTCACTACTTGGCTTAGGCGAGAGTGCAGTGTGCTGTGTTGAGACAAACGCAAACGGCACCATCAAACCAGATTTATTAGATGCAGAAGTGAAAGCGCTAAAAGCGCAAGGGCTGATTCCTTTTGCGGTAGTTGGCACGGCAGGTACAACCGACCACGGTGCGATCGATGACCTTGATGCGATTGCAGATATCGCAAGCCAACAGGGCCTTTGGTTCCATGTCGACAGTGCTTACGGTGGCGCGCTTATTTTGAGTAGCCACAAGGCTCGCTTACAAGGCATTGAAAAAGCGGACTCTGTGAGTGTCGATTTCCACAAGCTTTTCTATCAAACAGTCAGCTGCGGCGCGGTGTTGTTGAAAGACAAAGCGAACTTTAAGTACCTACTGCATCACGCAGATTACCTAAACCGTGAACACGATGAACTGCCGAACTTAGTCGACAAGTCTATCGCGACCACCAAGCGTTTTGATGCATTGAAAGTCTTTATGACGATGCAGAGCGTGGGGCCAAAGCAATTAGGCGACATGTACGATCATCTTCTTGAGCAAACGCTAGAAGTGGCAGACCTGATTCAAAACCAAGCTGACTTGGAGCTGCTCGCGGAGCCGTCATTATCAACAGTGCTGTTCCGATCTACTCCAAATAGCAAGCTGTCAGCAAACGGTGATTTAGATTTAGACAAGCTCAATCAGACACTAAGACTAGAAGCGCTGACTCGTGGCGTTGCGGTACTTGGTGAAACGGTAGTGGATGGTAAAAGCGCGCTTAAATTCACGATCTTGAATCCGTGCTTAAAGACTTCAGATTTCCAATCTCTCATTAACAAAATTCAAACTCTAGCTACAGAGCTAGCAGAACAACAAGGATAATTAATACTATGGCTATTCTACAAATTGGTGCAGGCGGCGTTGGTTGGGTTGTTGCACATAAAGCAGCACAAAATAACGAAGTACTGGGTGATATCACAATCGCTTCTCGTACCATCGCGAAGTGTGAAAAAATCATCGAATCAATCAAAGGTAAGAACAACCTTAAAGATTCAACTAAGAAACTAGAAGCTCGCGCAGTAAACGCTGACGATGTTGATGCACTTGTTGCTCTGATTAATGAAGTGAAACCAGATCTAGTCATCAACGCTGGTCCTCCTTGGGTAAACATGGCAATCATGGAAGCGTGTTATCAAGCAAAAGTGTCTTACTTAGATACATCGGTAGCGGTTGACCTATGTTCTGAAGGCCAGCAAGTACCAGAAGCTTACGATTGGCAGTGGGGTTACCGTGAGAAGTTCGCTGAAGCTGGCATCACAGGTATTCTTGGTGCAGGTTTCGATCCAGGTGTGGTTTCAGTGTTTGCAGCGCACGCGGTAAAGCACCTATTCGATGAGATCGACACGATCGACGTAATGGATGTAAACGCAGGTGACCACGGTAAGAAGTTTGCGACAAACTTTGACCCAGAAACCAACATGCTTGAGATCCAAGGTGACTCTTTCTACTGGGAAAATGAAGAGTGGAAGCAAGTACCTTGTCACTCTCGTATGCTTGAGTTTGACTTCCCGAACTGTGGCACTCACAAAGTGTACTCAATGGCGCACGATGAAGTTCGTTCTATGAAAGAGTTCATCCCAGCTAAGCGAATCGAATTCTGGATGGGCTTTGGTGATAAGTACCTAAACTACTTCAACTGCATGCGTGATATCGGCCTACTAAGTCCAGATCCATTAACATTACACGATGGTACTGTGGTTCAGCCTTTGCACGTTCTTAAAGCGCTACTGCCAGATCCAACGTCTCTTGCTCCGGGTTACACAGGCTTAACGTGTATCGGTACTTGGGTGCAAGGTAAGAAAGATGGTAAAGAGCGCAGTGTGTTTATCTACAATAACGCCGATCATGAAGTTGCTTACGCAGATGTAGAACACCAAGCGATCTCTTACACTACAGGTGTTCCGGCAATTACCGCTGCACTTCAGTTCTTCCGTGGCGAATGGGCTGATAAAGGTGTATTCAACATGGAACAGCTGAACCCAGACCCGTTCCTAGCAACCATGCCTGAAATTGGTCTAGATTGGCATGTTCAAGAGCTAGAGCCGAGGCAGGGTCTACCTCTAATCCATACTTTGAAGTAATTCTGGCTCTTTGCCCTCGTTGCGTTGTCCATCGTGCTCATTTACATTCGTAAACTCCGCGCGATGTCCTAGCTACAAGGGCAAAGTTCTGCGAATTCGCTCGGAATGACAACAACGTATAATGATAAGCCGGTGCATCCGCGTCGGCTTTGTTCGATTATCATGTGTCTTCGTGAACTCGAGGGCTGCAAGGTATTAACATGCAAAACAACGAACTAAAAACGCCTTACTTCATGATCAACGAAGATAAGTTGATCGCGAACTTAGAGAAAGCTAAGCAGCTGAAAGACATTTCAGGTGTGAAGTTAGTACTGGCACTTAAGTGCTTCTCTACATGGGGTGTGTTTGACATCATTAAGCCTTATTTGGACGGCACGACAAGCTCTGGCCCATACGAAGTAAAGCTTGGTCACGAAACGTTTGGCGGTGAGACGCACGCATACAGTGTGGGTTACAGCGAAGATGACGTGAGAGAAGTGGCTGACATCTGCGATAAGATGATCTTCAACTCGCAAAGCCAACTGGCCGCTTACCGTCATATCGTTGAAGGCAAGGCGTCGTTGGGCCTACGTCTAAACCCTGGTGTGAGCTACGCAGGGCAAGATCTAGCAAACCCTGCGCGTCAGTTTTCCCGTTTAGGTGTTCAAGCGGATCATATCAAGCCTGAGGTTTTTGAAGATATTGACGGTGTTATGTTCCACATGAACTGTGAGAATAAAGACGTTGATGCTTTCATTGGTCTGCTTGATTCAATCTCTGAGCAGTTTGGTGAGCACCTAGATAAGTTAGATTGGGTGAGCATGGGCGGTGGCGTATTCTTCACTTGGCCGGGCTACGATATTGAGAAGCTTGGCCTTGCGCTAAAAGCCTTCTCTGAAAAGCACGGCGTGCAAATGTACCTCGAGCCGGGAGAAGCGATCATCACCAAAACAACGGATTTAGTTGTGACTGTGGTTGATATTGTTGAGAACGTGAAGAAAACGGCGATTGTGGATTCTGCAACCGAAGCACATCGACTTGATACGCTTATCTACAATGAACCAGCATCGGTATTAGAAGCGTCTGAAAACGGCAGTCATGATTATGTGATTGGTTCATGTTCATGTTTGGCGGGTGATCAGTTCTGCGAGGCGAGCTTTGATGAGCCACTACAGATTGGTCAAAAACTTCACTTGTTGGACAGCGCAGGTTACACCATGGTGAAGCTAAACTGGTTCAACGGCCTGAAGATGCCATCAATCTACTGTGAGCGCAGCAATGGCGAAGTACAAAAGCTGAATGAGTTTGGCTATCAAGACTTTAAACGCTCATTGTCACAGTGGTCAGTGAAGTAATTGAGTCGCAGGTTTAGAAAAAAAGAGCAGCCAGGTGCTGCTCTTTTTATTGTTAGGGAGTCATGAATAGCAATAGTAACCACTCACTGCTACTGGCTAGTTCTCAACCATTACTCGAGTATCTTCACTGAGAGTTTCTAGCTCATTGACCACGTCATCGATTTGCACTTCAATTGGTAGCTTCACCGCGATCTTAGAAGTGAATAGGCTTGAACTGACACCACCACCACCGGCAATAAATACACGTTGGCAATCCATATCGAGAATATTGATACCTTGTCTATCGAGCACGTGAGTGACTTCATTAACGATACCGGCGCGATCGTTAGAATCGAGTCTCAGATGGTGAATGGTATCTTGAACATTATGTGCATGGTCTGAATCAACGAATTGAACAATCAGATCTGGGTTAGCACTGAATGCCTCTTTAACAATCGATTCATTGATAGCTGGAAGCTGAACCTTGAGCACACCTGCTACTTGGTCTTCAATAAAATTCACTTTACTGATGAGCCACTTGCCGTCGTTTTCATGAGTCACCGCAGCGAGTTGCTTGATCGTCGCTGGTGACGCTTTTCCGATAAAGTTTACGATAAATGTAGTGTTCATATCAGCCCCCAAAGTCTCAATTAATCATTGCTAATTAAATGTTTGATATTAAGCGATAAAGTTCTTTAATTTCAGTGTAGAAGTTTACATCGAACAATGTTTGACCTGCGTCAATTTTTGAAACTAAGCTGCGTCGCAAAAAAAGAGAATGAAGAGTAGGGCACAAAAAAAGCGGCTTATGAGCCGCTTTTTAGAAAAGTTTTGGTTATTACCGAAAGCAATCAGGTTGTTGTATTAGAAGGTTACTTTAAAGTTCATACCAACAAACTGAGAATCGTATGGCGCGCCAGCATCGTAAGCGAATTTCGCGGCATCTTGGTTATCCCACCAAGGGTTAGTGTTCAGGTTAACTTCTGCGTCACCACCCCATGCATCGCTAACCCAGTAATGGATATGACCAACAGGGTTTAGGAAGAATAGAGAAACGTCACCCATGGTTTGAGAGCCCATCACTTCACCACCTGAAGCAATTATGTCTTGCTCGGTTTCTAGCATTATTTCACCCACAACCGCACCAAAGAAAGGTGTGATGAAAAGGTCTTGCCATGAAGGCACTTCAGCAAATGCTTCTACACCGTATTCCCAGAAGAATGTCGACATCGTCCAAGAGTACATGAAAGATTCAAACTCGTTGTAACCTGCGTGACGTGCAGCTGTGTAGTAAACACCACCAAAGTAAGGGTGCATTACATAGTTTAGGAAGTGTTCGTCACGGTCCCACACTGGGCCTTCAGATACGTTATCTTTCCACTTTTGACCTAGCTTACTTAAGTCACGTTGGTCGTCGTCCCATTTAGTGATACTTTCAGGTAAGAAGGTCATTAAACCAACGGTCGCCACACTTAAGCCAAGAATGGTGTAAGTTTGACCCATTAGGTAATCCCAATCTTTCTCTTCACTGACCAAAAGGTGTTTTGGTTGTTGGATTGAGAAATCATACTCTTCGCTAGATTCGCTCAGTGCGTAATTGGTACTAGGCTTGTAGGTGTACAAGCTATCATTTACACAGTAATCTTGAGCACATTCATCCGAATAAGAAAGGTTGATTGGCTGGTCGAAGTCGTATTGGCTTGCAACCGAGTTAACTGACATTAGCATTGAAAATGCAGCAGTAACCTTTGCTAGTAACGGTGATTTGGCCACAAGGGTCTCCATGAGAAAGTTTCGAATTGATCAGGGTCACAATTATCCATTAAATGCCTGATATAGGGAACTAATAATTTATCGCTTTTCCTAAGAAAACCTTAGATTTAACATTATTAATATTTGTTAAAAAGCAAAATAGCTCAAACTCAAACATAGACCAGTTTGTAGATAATGCAGCGTCTTTTTATGACTACAAGGGATAGAAACATGACGAAAATCGCAATGTTAAGCACAGGTGAAGAAGTTCTTCACGGAGACATTGTAGACACGAACGCGGCTTGGATGTCAGCTGAGTTTTACCAACATGGTTTTGCTTTGGCTAAACGCTCCACTGTTGGTGACCAAATGAATGCCTTAGTCGAAGAGTTGTTGATGCTGAGCTTTAACTACGATGTGGTTATCGTGAATGGTGGATTAGGCCCGACTACCGATGATATGAGCGCGGCGGCTGCTGCGGCGGCGTCAGAGCAGAAACTAGTCATGTTTCCTGAATGGCTAAAGCGTATGGAAGAGATGTTTTCTGGACGTGGCATGCCGATGCCAGACAGCAACCTAAAGCAAGCTTTGCTGCCAGCGAGCTCAGAAATCGTCGATAACCCTGTTGGTACTGCATGTGGCTTCAAGCTGAAGATTAACGATGCGACTTTCTATTTCACACCGGGCGTACCGAGTGAGTTTAAGCGCATGGTGAGCTTTGAAATCATCCCTGATCTTGCTCGCACTTATCCTCAAGTAGTCGCGTCTGAATGCAGCCGTTTGTTTACCTTTGGTTTATCCGAGTCTGGTATTTCTGATGTGTTAGACCAATTGAAACTGCCTGAAGGTTATGAACTGGGCTATCGCTCTTACCTTCCGTTTATTGAAGTGAAACTGTTTGGGCCTAAGTCGGATTTAGAAACTCGCGTTAAGCTACTGCAAATGGTGTACAAGCTGCTAGAGAGCAACGTTGTCAGTGTTGATGAGCCTATGATCGACCATATCGGTCATATTATGGCGGATAAAAAGAAAACCTTGTCGGTATCGGAAGTATCAACCAAAGGTGCACTTTCGGCTTGGCTACAATCGAATGAACAAGTTGAAGATTGCTTCGGTCACTCTTGGGTAATGGCAGAGCCAAAAGAGAGCGAGCTTGAAAAGAACGACCCACTAGCCGCAACGTTTGCTCTGGCTGGCGCGACAAGAGAAAAGTGCGGCACTGAGTTAGCCTTAGTCACGGGTAAGTTAGAGGGTAATACCTTTAGTGTTGCTTTATCGAGCGAAGCGGGTGAGTGGGGGCAAGTGCTGGAGTTTTACCGCCAATATAAGCGCGAAGATGCACGCACTATCATCAAAACGGTCGCTGCGGACATGCTAAGAAGACATCTAGACAATAAACCTATGTTTGGTGATTACTCGTCAGTAAAACGCGTGAAGGATATGTTTATCCCTTCAGCGATCATCAAGTAAGCCGCTTTTGTCACTAACCAAGTTCTCTTGAGCTAAGGCCTCTTGAACTAAGGTTAAGACAGAGCAAATAAAAAGGCCCAACATCTAAATAGGTGTTGGGCCTTTAGTTTATCTAGCCTTCTAGATAACCAAGTAAGGAGTCTGTGATTACAAACCGCTTGTCATATGTAGGCTGTAGAACAAGCCACGGCCGATTAACTCTGACGCTAAGAACAGCACCAATGCTAGTCCTAGATTTACTGGATTCACTTTTGCTTTGTTGAGCATAGGTAGAATCCAAATCAGTAAGCTTGCCATTAGCAATGCAACTTGAAGAATCACATAGCTGCCTAGACCATCAACCAACTCTGAAGCTTTTGCTACAGAAGTTTGGATGTCACCGATTAAGTTCAGTTTTCCGACAGTCACAAGCAAGCTGATCGCAACAGCAATTACAGCCAGCATCGTGATGTTACGGTCAACCGTAAAGCGACTGTCGTTTGCAAATACAATCACGAACTGAGATAGCAGCAAGCCACCCACAACCATGGTCATGATGAAGCTCAGTGGTGTGTAGATGTTGTCCCACGTAGGTACTGTGTTGATCATGTATACGTTGATCATCGCGTACATAAAGATAACACCCAGCACCATAGCGCCAACCATCAGTGCTTTTTGGATAGCAAGGCCACCTTTCTTAACCACAGACAGTAGCCATTGCAGGCCGCCAACGGCGAAGAATGCCGCACCGAAGAACACTTCGTTAGACAACCAAGCCGAACCTAGCTGGTTAAAGGCATTAAACGCGCGCAGTGGAGAGCCCAGGTGTGTTGTCGAGAACATAAAACCAAGACCCATTAATGCCCATAGAATGAACATTGGAATCTTGTAGCTGTTTAGTTTCTCTTCGTCATGACTAAGTACCAGTGCACGTGCGCCAATAAGCAGGTAGCCACCGACAGCCGTTTGAGCTAATACCGTAAAGAAGATCAAAGACCACTCATGAAAAATCATCTTACACCTCCTTAGGGTTTGCTAGGTGACCACTGGTATCGCCAGTCGGCTTCGCGTTTTTGTTCAGCTTAATCACGATGTTTGGCAAGGTTTCGGTAGAAGATGGAAGCGGCGCAACATCAGCACCAGAACCGTACTTCTCGCGAAGTGTATTGATTTCGCCAAACTCCAATGCACGAAGTGGGCAAGACTCAACACAGATAGGTTGTTTGCCTTCAGAGACACGTTGGTAGCAGCCATCGCATTTGGTCATGTGACCTTTCTTAGCATTGTATTGTGGTGCGCCGTAAGGGCACGCATTGCTACAGTGCTGACAACCGATACACACACTTTCATCAACCACAACCAAACCGTCTTCATCGCGTTTATGCATTGCGCCTGAAGGACACACTTTCACACACGCAGGGTTAGTACAGTGGTTACAAGCGATAGACAGGTAGTAAGAAAAGACATCTTTCTGAACCCAGGTATCGCCATCTTGAGTGAAGCCACCGCCCGCGTACTCATAGACGCGACGGTAGTTCGTTTTGATGTCGAGATCGTTATAATCTTTACAAGCAAGCTGACAGGTTTTACAACCCGTGCATTTACTTGAATCAATGTAAAAGCCGTATTGTTTCATTCCAACCTACCTTATGCTTTCTTTAGCGCTTTAATTTGAACTAGGTTTGTGTGCTGAGGGTTACCCTTAGCAAGTGGGCTCGGGCGCTGAGTAGTCAGCACGTTGATAGAGCCTGCATGGTCGATCTTCTGACCATCGGGTGCGTACCATGCACCTTCACCTAGCGCGACAACTCGAGGAAGAATCCTTGGTGTCACTTTCGCTGGAATATGAACTTCACCACGGTCGTTAAAAATGCTGACCATGTCGCCGTTTTCAATACCGCGCTCTTTTGCATCGATTGGGTTGATCCACAACTCTTGTGGTGCAGCAGCTTTGATCTCTGCAACGTTACCGTAAGTGGAGTGGGTACGAGCCTTGTAGTGGAAGCCCGTTAGTTGTAGCGGGTACTTCTCTACTAGTGGATCGTTATGGCCTTCGAAAGAGTCCGCGTAAATTGGAAGTGGGTGAATCACTTCGTCTTCTTTTAGCTTCCAAGTCTTCGCAATCTCAGCCAGTTGCTCTGAGTAGATCTCGATCTTGCCACTTGGTGTGGTTAGTGGGTTCGCTTCAGGATCTTTACGGAAATCTTCATAAGCGATGTAGTGGTGGTCATAGCTACGCTTATAGATACCCAGCTCTTTCATCTCTTCGAAGGTTGGCAATGTTGGGTCGTTCTTACGAGTTTCTGCGTAAAGGTGCTCAATCCACTGCTCTTGAGTACGACCTTCAGTGAACTCTTTTTCAACGCCCATGCGTTTAGCAAGCTCAGTACACATCTCGTAGATAGATTTTGCTTCGAACTGAGGTTCAATCGCTTTCTGTGCGTAGATGAAGTAAGGCATGTTTGATGCTTTACCATCCATACACCAGTCGTCTTGCTCTGATGTGGTTAAGTCAGGCAGGATGATGTCAGCGTATTTCGCTGAAGAGGTCATGTGGTTATCAATCACAACAATCATTTCACACGCATCTTCGTCTTGAAGAATCGCGTGGGTTTTGTTGATGTCTGAGTGTTGGTTGATTATGCAGTTACCTGCATAGTTCCAGATCATCTTGATTGGGTTTTTCAGGCGCTCTGCACCACGAACACCGTCAGTGATGTCGGTCATCTCGTGGTGACGGTGAATAGCGTCTGTCCACATGAACATTGAGATGGAGGTTTCAATTGGGTTTGGCACAGTAGGGAAGCGTACAAACGGAATGTTGATGTCACTTTCACGAGCACCTGTAGAACCGCCAGATACACCCACAGATCCTGTTAGTAGTGACAGCATTGCGATTGCGCGACAAGCTAACTCACCGTTCGCAGTACGTTGCAGCCCCCAACCTTGGTGGATAGCACACGGCTTCGCTGTACCCATCTCACGAGCAAGTTTAACTATAGTATCGACTGGGATACCCGTGATCTTAGAAGCCCATTCAGGTGTTTTTTCTACGCCGTCTTCACCTAAACCTAAGATGTAAGATTTGTAGTCGCTGTTTTTAGGCGCTGATGCAGGAAGAGTCTTCTCATCGTAACCGACACAGTATTTGTCTAGGAACGGTTGGTCGACCAGGTCTTCAGTGATCATCACGTGCGCAAGACCCGCAACCAATGCAGCATCTGTAGACGGACGAATTGGGATCCACTGATCTTCACGGCCACCGGCAGTATCGGTGTAACGTGGATCGATGATGATCGTTCTAGCGTTTGATTTGTTTTTGCTTTCTACGTAGTGGTGGATCAGACCGCCACCAGACATACGAGTCTCAGCAGGGTTGTTACCAAATTGGATGTTAAGCTTAGTGTTCTCTAAGTCAGAGAAAGAGTTGTTGTTTGCCCAACCACCGTAGGTGTAGCTCAAGCCTTTCGCGATTTGCGCGGTTGAATAGTCACCGTAATGGTTTAGGTAACCACCACTTAGGTTCATAAGGCGAGCAATCAGCGTTTGTGCTGGTGGCCAAGATTTCGTGACCGTGCCACCTAGTGTACCTGTACCGTAGTTTAGATAGATGGTGTCGTTACCATAGTCTTTAATAAGGCGTTGCATGGTGCTAGCGACTTCATCAAAAGCTTCTTCCCAGCTAATACGCTTAAACTTACCTTCACCACGTTTACCGACACGTTTCATTGGGTACTTAAGGCGATCTGGGTTATAAACACGGCGACGCATAGAGCGACCACGTAGACATGCACGCACTTGGTGATGACCGTATTCGTCAGTACCCGTGTTGTCTGTTTCTACGTATTTGATTTCACCGTTTTGTACATGCATACGTAACGGGCAGCGTGAGCCACAGTTTACTGTACATGCACTCCATACGATTTTCTCATCCACATTCTCAGCAACTGCAGCAGCTACTGGTTTGGATTTGAAAGGCAAAGCAATACCGCCCGCAAGTGCGGCTGCACTACCTACCGCAGAAGAAGCTTTCATGAAGCCTCTTCGAGTAAGATTCATTACCCCAGATTCTTTCTTATTCGTCATTCTAAGATGCCTATTGTTATTGATGGATAGCACTTTATAGTTAGTTTTGCTTTTGTCTTTTAATATTTAAATGTTGATTGATAAGCGTCAAATAAGTATGAAATTTAAAGTTTATGAATTGAATGTATAAATTAGATCAAAGAATGAAATGCTTTAATTTATATAATTAGTTTTAAAACCTATCACGATGTAAATAATAATGATTATCGATACGCATAAATTACTTGGTTCAATATTCTATCAAGCAAAAAGTAAAGAGCAGTTAATAGATATTGTTCAGGCTCTCGTTGAAAACCAAGTATTATCAGAAGATTGTTTATTAGCCCTTCAAAATGAACAGGAAGATGACTTAACAGCAGAGTTTAGCCGCCTTTTTGAAGGGGTTGGAGAGATGCCAGCACCACCTTGGGGCTCGGTTTACCTCGATAAAGACCGCGTTGTGTTTGGCGAATCAACGGTCGCGTATCGACAGTTTTTAGAATTAAACCAAATAGAATTAGATACCGGTTTAAGAGAGCCCGAAGATCAGTTTGGTTTAATGTTATTCGCTCACGCCTATTTGTTAGAAAATAATAATATAAATTCAGCTCGTGAATTGCTTGAATCTCATTTATTAACTTGGTCTTTTGTATATCTAGAACTTCTAAATAAAAAGTCAGAACTATCTTTTTATAAGAAATTATCAGTTAGTGTAATTGATTGGCTTAATTACCTAACATCTGAATATAAATTAAGCGTTTCTAATAAAAAGTTATATATTGATTAATGTCTGAGCAAATAAATTCAAATAGGCGTGGTTTTTTAACTCGGTTGTCTAAACCTGTTAAAGCCGCAGCCAGTTATGAAGAGAAATCACAGCGCTTACATTCTAGGCCACCACGAGCCGTTGATGAGGTGCTGTTTGAGCGTCTGTGTGACGGCTGTGGCTTGTGTGAGCAAGCGTGCCCAAATAGTGTCATTGAGATACAAGAGGGCAGTGCGCTGCTCAATTTGGATTACAACAGCTGTTCAATATGCAACAAATGCAGTGAAGCGTGTCCGACTGGTGCACTTCACCCTACGGTAGCGCCTTACATTGATTTAAAACCTAACTTTGCTGATAGCTGTAATAACTACATGCAAATGGATTGTCACGCCTGTCAGACTGCTTGTTCAGCGGGCGCGATAAAGATTGAAGCTGGTGAACTGCCTAGCGTCGCTTTAGATAAGTGTAATGGCTGTGGAGAGTGTAGAAGCGCTTGTTACATCGGTTCAGTGACGTTGAGTCTCACTCATTAAGAAGGGCCTGAGTGTTGTCGCTGTTGATAGGAAGTCTCAGTAATCAGTGGTTGAGCGAGTATTGAAAGCAAAGGTATTCAAATCATCATGTATTAAAATCAAAAAGGGTCCGCACTCCTAGAGGAGGCGGACCCTATTTCGCTGTACTTCTTCAAGCTTTCGAATTGCCGCGTAATTGACGCGATTCGAAACAAGTCGAACGAATTAAGCGCGCTTTTGCTTGTTTCGATGAATCACGTTACTCAACGACAGATCGGATTTCGCTTTGCAGATACAAGGCAAAATCTCGTTACCTTGTGTGTAAGCCATAGCAAAACCAACGTACTCAACCTCACCAGAATCTAATGTACAGCGACAAGCACCACAGTGGCCATCACGGCAGTTGTATTCTGGCTCTAGCCCTGCCTGTTCCATTGTTTCCAATAGCGTATTTGAAGGGTTAGATTCAATTGAAGTTAGCTTGTTGATTTTGATTGTTGGCATTACAGCTCAAATCCTTCAAAGTCGTCAGCTTTTACTTCGTTGTCGATCTGACCAACTAGGTAAGAACTGATTTCAGCTTCTTGTGGAGCAACTTGTACGTTATCAGAAGATAACCAAGCGTTGATCCATGGAATTGGGTTCGATGTTGCTTCTGGGTAAGCAGTACCAAGACCAACAGCTTGCATACGGATGTTAGTGATGTACTCAACGTATTGGCAAAGAATATCTTTGTTTAGACCAATCATAGAGCCATCTTTGAATAGGTATTCTGCCCACTCTTTTTCTTGTTCAGCCGCTTGCTTGAATAGGTCGAAACACTCTTGCTTACACTCTTCTGCGATTTGCATGAATGTGAAGTCATCTTGACCGTTACGTAGCAAGTTGATCATGTGCTGAGTACCAGTCAGGTGAAGTGCTTCATCACGAGCGATTAGCTTGATGATTTTCGCGTTACCTTCCATTAGCTCACGCTCAGCGAATGCAAATGAACATGCAAAACTTACGTAGAAACGAATTGCTTCTAGTGCGTTTACAGACATTAGACATAGGTAAAGCTTCTTCTTCAGATCGTGAAGTGAAATTTTAACGTCTTCGCCGTTGATGTTGTGGTTGCCTTCACCGTAGCGGTGGTAATCCGCAGTAAGCTGGATAAGGTCGTCGTAGTAGAACGCGATGTCTTTAGCGCGCTTTAGGATCTCTTCGTTTTCAACGATGTCGTCGAATACTAGGCCTGGATCATTCACGATGTTACGGATGATGTGCGTGTACGAACGAGAGTGAATCGTTTCAGAGAAAGACCAAGTCTCAATCCAAGTTTCAACTTCTGGTAGTGATACTAGTGGAAGTAGGGCAACGTTCGGGCTACGGCCTTGGATAGAATCAAGCAGTGTTTGGTACTTCAAGTTAGAGATGAAGATGTGCTTTTCATGCTCAGGAAGCTTGTTGTAGTCGATACGGTCGCTAGACACGTCTACTTCTTCTGGACGCCAGAAGAAAGAAAGCTGCTTCTCGATAAGCTTCTCGAAGATTTCGAATTTTTGTTGGTCGTAACGTGCAACGTTAACCGACTGACCCAAGAACATTGGTTCTTTTAGTTGGTCATTTTTATTCTGAGAAAAAGTACTGTAAGCCATAAATGCCTCAAATCCTTTAAAGACTCGTTATAAAACGAACCCTGTTAATGCTTTAAACCCAGAGAAGATAACTTCTCTGGGGTCTTAATATTTTACTGCGGTTTAGATCTTACAACCGCCGCCTTCACAATCTTCTTCCGGCACTGTTACTGCGTCGCCTTGGTCGTCTTTAGCACCATCACGAGTGTTATGGTAGTAAAGCGTCTTAACACCAAACTTGTAAGCAGTCAGTAGGTCTTGAAGCAGCTTCTTCATCGGTACTTTACCGCTATCGTAAACACTTGGATCATAGTTAGTGTTTGCAGAGATAGCTTGGTCAACGAATTTTTGCATGATACCCACTAGGTGTAGGTAACCGTCGTTAGAACCAATGTTCCAAAGTAGCTCGTAGTTCTCCTTAAGATTTAGGAAATCTGGAACCACTTGCTTCAGGATGCCGTCTTTCGATGCTTTCACTGATACGTAACCACGTGGTGGTTCGATACCGTTAGTCGCGTTCGAGATTTGAGACGAGGTCTCAGAAGGCATAAGCGCAGTTAGCGTAGAGTTACGCAGACCATGCTCCATGATCTCTTCACGTAGCTCATCCCAATCGTAGTGCAGAGGCTCATCACATACTAAGTCGATATCTTTTTTGTAAGTATCGATTGGCAGTAGGCCTTTTGCGTAGTTAGTCTCGTGGAAAGATGGGCAACGGCCTTGCTCTTTCGCTAGTTCAACAGACGCTTTTAGTAGGTGGTATTGAATCGCTTCAAAAGTACGGTGAGTCAGGCCATTTGCACTGCCGTCAGAGTACTTAACACCATTCTTCGCTAGGTAGTATGCGTAATTGATAACACCTACACCTAGAGTACGACGGTTCATTGTCGACTTGTATGCTGCTGGAAGCGGGTAATCTTGGTAATCAAGAAGTGCGTCTAGAGCACGAACAACCAGTTCAGAAAGCTCTGCTAGGTCATCCAGTTCGTTGATTGCGCCAAGGTTAAATGCTGAAAGCGTACATAGTGCAATTTCGCCTTCGTCATCTTCTACGTTAGAAAGCGGCTTAGTTGGCAGCGCGATTTCTAGACATAGGTTAGATTGACGAACAGGTGCAACTTCAGAATCAAACGGGCTGTGTGTATTACAGTGGTCAACGTTCTGAATGTAGATACGACCAGTAGAAGCACGCTCTTGCATTAATAGAGAGAATAGCTCTACTGCTTTTACTGTTTCACGCTTGATTGACGGATCGTTTTCGTACTTAACGTACAGCTCTTCAAAACGCTCTTGGTTTTCGAAGAACGCGTCGTATAGGCCAGGTACGTCAGATGGTGAGAACAGGCTGATGTTGCCACCTTGAACTAGACGAGAGTACATAAGCTTGTTCAGCTGTACGCCGTAATCCATGTGACGAACACGGTTCTCTTCAACACCACGGTTGTTCTTCAGTACTAGTAGAGACTGAACTTCACCGTGCCATAGTGGGTAGAATACCGTTGCTGCACCACCACGAACACCACCTTGAGAACAACATTTTACTGCTGTTTGGAAGTATTTGTAGAAAGGGATACAGCCTGTGTGGAACGCTTCACCACCGCGAATCTCAGAACCAAGTGCACGGATACGACCTGCGTTGATACCGATACCAGCACGTTGAGATACGTAACGAACAATTGAGCTTGCAGTTGCGTTGATAGAATCAAGGCTGTCACCACACTCGATCAGTACACAAGAACTGAATTGACGAGTAGGCGTACGTACACCAGACATGATCGGTGTAGGTAGAGAAATCTTAAACGTAGACGATGCGTCGTAAAAACGTTTGATGTAGTCAAGACGAGTCGATTTCGGGTATTTAGCGAATAGACACGCAGCAACTAGAATGTAAAGGAACTGAGCACTCTCGTAGATTTCTTTCGTTACACGGTTCTGCACGAAGTATTTACCTTCAAGCTGTTTAACCGCTGCGTAAGAAAAATCTAAGTCACGCTTGTGGTCGATGTACGAGTCAAGTTCATCGAACTCGGCCTTCGTGTAGTCTTCCATTAGGTGGCTATCGTATTTACCCATATCAACCAGTTTTGCAACGTGGTCGTAAAGAGCAGGTGGCTCGTATTCGCCGTACGCTTTCTTACGTAGGTGGAATACTGCAAGACGTGCTGCAAGATATTGGTAATCTGGAGTCTCTTCAGAGATTAGATCCGCTGCTGACTTGATGATTGTCTCATGGATATCAGTAGTGGTAATGCCATCGTAAAACTGAATGTGAGCTTTCAATTCTACTTGTGATACAGAAACATTGTGCAAGCCTTCAGCTGCCCATGTGATCACGCGATGGATTTTTTCTAAATCGATCGTTTCTTTGCGCCCGTTACGCTTAGTAACAGTAAGTTGTTGGTTCATTCTGCTTAATTTCCCTAACAAAACTGAACAAGGCCGTGTTTTTGTCTATTTCTGTGTAATTTTTGTAAATTACGTTTCGGCTTTGTGATCTTGGTCTACCCATACATTGTAGTTCAAACACAACATATAGGGGTCATTTGTTTGTTGGGTTACAAGATAGTGCTACAACTGATATTTTTCAAGGCAAAGAAATGGGGTTGCTTGTGGATAAGTGGTGGATTGAAAAAAAACTGTAAGTGACCACTAACTGATGAGGTTAGATGTCACTTGATTGTATAAAACTCGCCTTTTAAGGATGCTTTATTTTTGCACGCCGATAAAAAAAAATCCCTTGATCTTTGGGCAAAATGAGCGATGGATTTTCGGCGATTAAATTTAAATCTAGGTGGTCAAAATGGAAGCTGGCGCACGAAATTTAGACTGAAAAAAGTCGCAAAGTTATGTTAATTGCAACTCTTTTCATTAGTCTTTTTATTAAAAAATTTTGCGGTTGATTTATTGATATTCGTTAGGCGAAATTTTTAGTGTGAACTATGTAGTTAACATCAACGTTTTGCCCTAAACGGTAACTGTCTGTTAACGGATTATAGTGTAGGCCAGTGATGCCTAATTCCTGAAGTCGGGTGTTGTCTATCATCTTGATAAGTTCAGCTGGGCGAATGAACTTGTCATGCTCGTGAGTGCCTTCAGGGACAATTCTAAGCAGTTTCTCTGCGCCAACAATAGCGAACAAGTAAGATTTGAAATTACGGTTCAACGTAGAGAAGAACACGTGTCCACCCGGTTTTACCAATTTTGAACAAGCAGTAATCACAGATTGTGGGTCTGGAACGTGCTCCAGCATTTCCATACATGTCACCACATCGTAAGTTTGTGGGTTTTGCTCTGCATGGTCTTCAATCGTGCTTTGGATGTAATCTAGCTTGGTGCCGGTTTCTAGAGCATGAAGACGAGCTACTTCTAGTGGCTCTTTGCCCATATCTAAGCCAGTGACTACTGCACCTTCAACAGCCATGCTCTCTGCTAAAATACCGCCGCCGCAGCCAACATCGAGGACTTTCTTACCAAACAAGCCTTCGGTTTTTTCTAGCACGTAATTTAGGCGAAGCGGGTTGATTTGGTGTAGAGGCTTAAACTCGCCTTCGAGATCCCACCAGCGCGACGCCATGTCTTCGAATTTCTTAATTTCTGCTGGGTCTACGTTCTGTGATTTAGTCATAATCGGCATTTCCAAGTTAAATAATGCATCCATGAAATTGCAGGCATTATAACTTGCCTTTTCGTGCTGACCAGAAGATCTACAATTTTGCGAATTTATTGGATGTAAAGTGACCATGTTTCAGCGAGATATGATGCTGAGGTGCAATTTCTCATCAATTGATTGGCTACAAGGGTCACAAGATGGTAAAAGGATAGGGAAAGTGATGCCTCCGTAGGTAAATTTGTGTTATATTTTTCGGTCTTATACGTATTCAAATATACGATCTGACTATAGAGGGAAAATGGCTCTATGAGCGATCTAGCGAAAGAGATCACGCCCGTAAATATTGAAGATGAGCTTAGAGGTTCATACCTAGACTATGCGATGTCCGTCATCGTTGGTCGTGCCCTTCCAGATGTGCGTGATGGCCTAAAACCAGTACACCGCCGCGTTTTGTTCGCGATGAATGTACTAGGTAATGATTGGAACAAACCATATAAAAAGTCTGCTCGTGTAGTAGGTGATGTAATCGGTAAATACCACCCGCATGGTGATAGTGCTGTATACGACACAATTGTTCGTATGGCTCAACCGTTCTCACTGCGTTACATGCTAGTTGATGGCCAAGGTAACTTTGGTTCTATCGATGGCGACTCCGCGGCTGCAATGCGTTATACCGAAGTTCGTATGGCGAAAATTGCTCACGAGCTTTTGGCTGACCTTGATAAGGAAACTGTGGATTACGTACCGAACTACGATGGTACTGAACAAATCCCAGCAGTTCTTCCGACAAAAATTCCTAACCTATTGGTAAACGGTGCTTCTGGTATCGCAGTAGGTATGGCTACCAACATCCCACCTCATAACCTAGGTGAAGTTGTTGATGGCTGTTTAGCACTTATCAATAATGAAGAAATCACGATTGATGAGCTAATGGACTACATTCCTGGTCCTGACTTCCCGACAGCAGCACTTATCAGTGGTCGTAAAGGCATCGTAGATGCATACAAGACTGGCCGCGGTAAAGTTTACATGCGTTCAAAAGCGGACATCGAAGCTGACAAGAATGGTAAAGAGACCATTATCGTTACTGAGATCCCTTACCAAGTAAACAAAGCTCGTCTGATCGAGAAAATTGCTGAACTGGTTAAAGATAAGAAAGTAGAAGGCATCAGTGCTCTACGTGACGAATCTGATAAAGATGGTATGCGTATTGTTATTGAATGTAAGCGCGACGCTGTGGGTGAAGTTGTTCTGAACAACCTATACGCACAAACTCAGTTGCAAACGACTTTCGGTATCAACATGGTTGCTCTAAACAATGGCCAACCACAGTTGTTTAACCTAAAAGACATGCTTAAGTGCTTCGTTGACCACCGTCGCGAAGTTGTGACACGTCGTACTATCTTCGAACTGAAGAAAGCGCGTGACCGTGCACACATCCTTGAAGCATTGTCTCTAGCACTTGCTAACATCGATGAAGTTATCGAACTTATCAAGAACGCCCCAACACCGGCAGAAGCTAAGATTGGCTTAGTGTCTCGTGGTTGGGATCTTGGTAACGTAGCTTCAATGCTTGAGCGTGCAGGTACTGACGCAGCTCGTCCTGATTGGTTAGAAGACCAATACGGCATCCGCGATGGTCAATACTTCCTAACGGAAACACAAGCACAAGCAATTCTAGAACTTCGTCTTCACCGCTTAACTGGCCTTGAGCACGAGAAGATTCTAGACGAATACAAAGCACTTCTAGAAGAAATCGCTGAGCTAATGCACATTCTTGCAAGCACTGAGCGTTTGATGGAAGTGATCCGTGAAGAACTTGAAGCGGTACGTGAAATCTATGGCGACGAGCGTCGTACAGAAATCACAGCAGCGGTTCACGATATCGACATGGAAGAGCTAATCGCTCAAGAAGACGTAGTAGTAACGCTTTCTAACGCAGGTTACGTTAAGTACCAAATCCTAAGCGACTACGAAGCTCAGCGCCGTGGTGGTAAAGGTAAGAGTGCAACTAAGATGAAAGATGAGGATTACATTGAGCGTCTGCTTGTTGCTAATACTCACGACAACATCCTATGTTTCTCTACGCGTGGTAAGACATACCGTCTGAAAGTTTATCAACTACCATTAGCAAGTCGTACTGCTCGTGGTAAGCCTATCGTTAACATTCTTCCTCTAGAAGAAGGTGAACGCATTACGGCTATTCTGCCTGTATCTGAGTTCTCTAACGACAAGTTCATCTTCATGGCAACCGGTGACGGTACTGTTAAGAAGACATCTCTGGATCAATTCGCAAACGTACGTGCTAACGGCCTAATCGCAGTTAACCTACGTGAAGACGATTCATTGATTGGCGTTGACATCACTAACGGTGATAGCGACATCATGCTGTTCTCTAAATCGGGCAAAGTTGTTCGCTTCAACGAGGACAAAGTACGTGCAATGGGCCGTACTGCCTCTGGTGTTCGTGGTATGAAGCTACCAGAAGACGATCAAGTGGTATCACTGATTGTTCCTTCTAACGAAGGCGATATCCTAACTGTGACTCAAAACGGTTACGGTAAGCGTACTGAGCTAGCAGAATACCCAACGAAAGGCCGTGCAACGCAAGGTGTAGTATCTATCAAAGTCTCTGAACGTAACGGCCCAGTTGTTGGTGCAGTTCAAGTTGAAGAAGGCGATGAAATGATGATGATCACCGACGCAGGTACGCTAGTACGTACTCGCGTTGCGGAAGTGAGCCAAGTTGGTCGTAACACTCAAGGTGTAACACTGATTCGTACTTCTGACGACGAGAATGTTGTAGGTCTACAACGTATCGACGAAGTAGAAGAAGCAGAGGTAGTTGAAGGCGAAGCTGAAGTAGCAAACGCTGAAACACCAGTGGTTTCTGAGTCAAGTGAAGAGCAAGCATCAGACGCTTCTGATAGCGAGCAAGACACTGAGTAATCTTTCACTTCTTTAAGAAGTTGAGACAAAAAACCGAGCCGTTGTGCTCGGTTTTTTATTACCTAAAATTCGCCGGTGACTTGTTTAAAAGCCAATAGCTAAACCTCGATCAATATTGTTTTAGTGAGAAAAAGGTAGAGTAAAAAGGTCGATGAAAGGAGAGTGGAATGGATATCTGGTTACTGATTGCTTTGCTGCTAATGAGCTTGTTCTTGGTGGTGATCGTGGTTGCATCAAACAGAAATACCAATAATCTCAAAGGTAATCTTGTTATCTCACTTGTTGCAATACTAGCCAGCGTTCTGATTTGGTCGCAGATGAAGCAAGTGACTCCTCAACTCTCTTCTGATGACGACAGTAGTTACACGGCAACAGACTTCCAAAATGAACTTCAACAAAGCCTTAAGCAAGATCCTAATCAATCAGACCTGTGGTTTAAATTAGGTGGTGTCTATATGCAAAAAGGGGAGTTTGACGCAGCCTATACCTGTTACGACTACGCGATTCGTTTAGATCCAGAGGCGCCTTCTGGGCTTTACGCAGCTAAAGCGAGCGCCTTATATTACCTGAGCTCACAGGCGATGAGTGATGATGTGAAAGGACTACTAAAGCAATCTATGAATCTTGATCCCAACGATCGTACGGCATTGATGTTGATAGCGACCGATCACTTTATCAGCATGCGCTATCAACAAGCGATCGACGCATGGACTCAAATCCTAGACTCTAACCAGAAAGGTATTGATCGTGTCTCTATCATTCATTCGATCAACCAAGCTAAACAGATGATCCATTAAACTTGGTATCACCTCAAACCTCTAAGTTATTTACTTTCCTGCATCTCAATTAGACCGCCAGCGTTGTGGATCTGTGTAAACCCTTGAGCTTTCAAATACTGGTAAGCTTGTCCTGAGCGGTTACCACTGCGGCAATACAAAACGATAGGCTGAGCTTTGTCTATGCTAGCAAAGTGCGTTGCAACCTCAGAAAGAGGGTAGTTAATCGCATTATCTAGATGCCCTTGCTTGAACTCTCCCGGTGTTCTGACATCAACGATAAGCGCACCTTCCTCTATCATTTCCCACCCTGTTTCTGCTCGTTCAGAGGCATGAAGTCCTGAACTAAGTAATGCGATGCATAATGCTGAAAGCGAAAGTAAGTGCTTCATTCTTTGTTCCTTGAATTAGCTAAAAGGTAATGTGAAGTTGGGACGGTTGAGCGTGCCCAAATCTAAAAAAACCAGCCACACTATTGTAGTGTGACTGGTTTTCTCTTATTGGTCTATTTGGAGGAACTAGTATTCGTAGCTAGCTTCACGCTTTTCAGCTTGCTCTTCCCACTTAGGTACCACAGTGTCTAAGAAGTGTTGCTTCTCGGCATTCATTTTATCCATATCCATTCCAAGCGCTTTTTGAGCCGCTTCCTTGGTTGAGATATCTGGAATCTCGATTGGATCGGTAATGCCTTTCTTCGCTAATAGACGAACAATCTTAGTACGCGCGTCTGCTGCACGGTCAACAGCTGTACCTAGAACTTCTAGAGCAACTTCTGGTGCATGCATATGAACACCATGAGATGCGATAGCGTAGTCCCAACGCCATTGAGCATGACGGATATCTTGTAAGATAGGTGCCATCTCTTGTTCTGTTGCACCTGCTTCCCATGCTGCACCAGCTTCAAAGTGAGCGGCTACGATTTGCTTCTCAGCAGTAAGCTTCATGTTTAGCACTTGCGCTTTACGGCTTGAAACGATGTTACGCATGGTCTCTTTAGATTGAGTATGGCAGTTAGCACAGGTGTCTTCGAAGCGGTCAAACGGGTTACCGACTTTATGGTCGGTATAAACGGTGCCATCTTCTTTCGTCACTTTAGGCATATGACAGTCAACACAAGCAACGTTGTTCTTGCCGTGAATGCCTTCGCGCCAAGTTTCGTAACCTGGGTGCTGAGCTTTTAGCATCGGTGCTTTAGAGACTTTGTGAGTCCAATCTTTAAAGCCAATGTCATCGTAGTACTCTTCCATCTGTTCAACACGAGTGCCTTTATCCCAAGGGAACTTAACGCCTTTCGTTGGACCTGTGAAATAGTATTCCACGTGGCACTGTGCACAAACAGAAGCTTGTTGGTCAAAGCGACCTTGTTCCTCAAAGTTCTTGCCGATCGCATCGAATGCACGTTCAACATAAGGACGAGTAACTTTTAGTGCTGGTTCGCCATTCTTAAAGCCTTCGCTCTGAGTATCATGACAGTCAGCACAACCAATAGGATTGACAATTTCACTGCCAAGACGAGCCCATTTACCTTCGAAGTAGCCGTCTTCACCACGCTCTTCAATTACACGAGCCACGTCTGGGCTTTTACAGCTCCAACACGCCATTGGCATTGGGCCAGAGTTTTCGTCGGTTGGTCCGCCAGTACGAAGGGTTTGTCTTACATCATCAACCGCATAAAAGTGGCCGCGAGCTTTGTTGTAGTCTTTCGCGAAACCGTAGCCAGCCCATAGAATAACCATGTTTGGATCTTCTTTTAGTGCGTCTTCAATGGCTTCGCTCTCAGACGTTTGTCTCCATGAATGATATTGATCAGGGTGGTTTTGCTCGAACTGGTCGTTACGAGGATCACCAATTTCTTTTTGTTCAGACGCAGCAAAACTGGTCGCGCTTGCGAGTGACGCGCTAACCATTAATAGTGCTGTGACCGAATTACGTATCCAATGCTTTTTCACAGTGATATCTCCAATATACTGATTTTTATACCAAGCGTTGTGAGTTTGCTATTCAAATTAAGAATTGGAGAATTGCTGTTTATATTAATTCATAAATAAACACATTTTGTTACGAGTCGGATGTTTGCTTGTTTTAGATCAATTAATGGTAGTGACTTTAATCACGTTGAAGTTTATATAACCCTAAAGGGGTATGTGAGTGGTAGGTGGAAAGAAATTAATTGAGAATTATTATCATATATAACAGTGAATTAGCGAGCATGCCCCTGTAATAAATAGGGTGATTGTGTTCACATATTACCCGTTGCATATTTCGCATTACCCAATTAGGGGTATATCCTAAATATAGAAAGCGTTGTGGCTTATCCAAAATAAGAATTGATATCATTTAAACGGTAATAATATCGTTTAAGGGTACTTTTGTTTAACCGGAATATTATTTAGTTGAGAGTTAAATAATGCCGGTATAAGGAAAGGATAAAATGGGCAATATTAAATTGGCCATAGTCATAATGCTTAAATCCCTTCTAGCATTCTGCCTCTATGGTTATTCCATTCATGCTGTTGCGGAGCCCGCTGTTACGCCAGTAGGGGAGTCAACAAGACATGAAGTCGAATTAATACGTGACAAAGATTACAAGTGTGTTCAATGCCATAAAGATTCTAAAGAAACGGTATTTGGTTCACACGGTGAGAGTGCGCACGCTTTACTTGGTCGTGAAGTGAATTGTACCGATTGTCATAGTTCTATTGGCCCCGATCACCGTGATGGCGCACCTGAGGTGGTGAAGTATCGTGCGGCTCAATCACAACCCGGAACTGAAAAGGTTTTCCTCGACCCTAGCTTAATCCTAGATGCCAACAGCCAGTGTATAGATTGCCACAAGCCTGATGATCTACGCGAAGCGAGTTGGACTCATGATGTACACGCACAAAACTTAACGTGTTCAAACTGTCACGACGTGCATGCGAGTGAAGCGAAGGTGCTTGGCTTAGATAAGAAGCAAACCATTAAGCTGTGTGTGGATTGCCATTCAGACTTCAACCAGAAGAAAGAAGAGGAGTAATCTATGAGCTGCTCAAGAAGAAACTTTTTAGCTGGCGCGGGTGCCGTGATCTTCACAACGGGTGTTGTGGGCACTGCAGCAGTCACTAGCCGTAAAACACTGGCTAATGTACAGGAAGATGGTACTAAACGTTACGGAATGGTTCATGACGAAACTGCGTGTATTGGTTGCACTGCCTGTACTGAGGCGTGCCGTGAAGTGAACAAAGTCCCTGAAGGCGTATCGCGATTAGAAATTATTAAGAGCGAGCCTCAAGGCGAGTACCCAAATGTTGATTACCGTTTCACTCGTAACTCTTGCCAACATTGTGATAACGCTCCTTGTGTGATGGTTTGTCCTACAGGGGCGGCCTACAAAGATGAGAAGACAGGCATTGTTGATGTGCATAAAGAGAAGTGTGTGGGCTGTGGCTACTGTCTACTTGCTTGTCCATATCAAGTGCGCTTCTTCCATCCTGAAAATAAGTCGGCCGACAAATGTAACTTCTGTCGTGATACCAATCTAGCACAAGGTAAATTGCCTGCTTGTGTTGAATCTTGCCCTACCAATGCGCTGATATTTGGCGATTTAAATGACCCTAAGAGTGAGATTAATCAGGTGCTTAAATCAGAGGTGGTTTACAGAGATAAAGCTTATCTAGGTACCCAGCCAAAACTCTATAAAGTGCCACACCAAAAAGGGGAGATTTGATTATGAGTGCATGGGCTACAGCTTTCCAATCAGGCACCGTGGTTTGGGATTGGATCATTGCTATTTATCTATTTTTAGCAGGTATGTCAGCGGGGGCTGTCATGATCTCGATCTACCTTAAAAGAAAGGTGATTGATGGGGATCCTGCAAATAATGGTGTTTTAAAGGCAACGGCATTTCTAGCGCCATTTGGGATAATTTCAGGCTTATTGATCTTGGTTTTCCACCTGACGAAACCACTATCGTTTTGGAAGATCATGATCTTCTATAATCCAACGTCTGTGATGTCGATGGGTGTGATCTTATTCCAAGTGTATATGGTGATCCTATTTGTTTGGATCGGCATTATATTCCGTAATCAGATTGCCGTATTCTTGAGTGATCAAGCATGGTTAAAAGGTCGACTAGACTTTGTCAGCAACTGGATTGGCAAACTAGAATCTTTCGAGAACGCTTTTGAAATATTCTTGGCAGTACTTGCGCTATTGCTTGCCGCTTACACTGGTTTCTTACTTTCTGCACTAAATACCTTCCCAATGCTGAATAACCCAGTGTTGCCTATTTTGTTCTTATTCTCGAGTTTATCCTCGGGAGCGGCAGCATGTATTCTATTCGGTGTATTGGTATTTAAGGAGTCACCACATAGTGCCAGTATTTCTTGGATCCACGGCTTCGAACGTCCTGTTGTGATGTTTGAACTGTTTGTTCTTGTCACTTTCTTTACTGGGTTAGTATTTGCTGGTGGTCAAAGTGAGCAAGCAGTATGGAACGCCATAGGCAGTGGTTTCTGGGCAAGTTGGTTCTGGTATGGAGTGATAGGTGTGGGCATGGTTCTACCTTTGTTGCTTAATGCTGTAACACCAACATCGGTTCGCCATAGTACTGTGTATATTTTCTCGGTTACTTCACTGAGCCTGATGGGCGTATTAATGCTAAGAACGTTTGTCCTTTATGCAGGGCAATTAACGTTAGCTTAATTTCGCTCAAGTTATAAGGGCGTGTTGGCCTTTCGAACTGATTTTTGCAACGAGTTGCTGGGCATTTATACAAGGCAGCGGCTTTGATGTGTAGCTAGCCTACATGAGAAGCCGATAACGTAGTAGAAATGCCCAGCAAACGTTGCCCGAAGGGTTCGGCTAAAAGCGTTTTACTCTTTGTTGAGGGAGATTTGCTTAGAACGACTAGGCTACTTCACCCTCGCCGCGATTAAAACGCTTTTATCTCGAACAAAATTTAACCTCGAAAGGTCAACACGCCCTAGCAAGCAGATGTTGGATACTGAGCATCTGCTTACTAATTCTTTGTTTCTTTGAGTAAAGAAGCTAACTATGGTTTTACTTGGTTCTGCTTAGGTAGAACCTGATTGAGGTGATATGGTCGGTTCTTTGGGGCTGTTTAGTTTAATTTTGGTCGCTGTTCTTAGCAGCATTATCGCTGTGCATTCGATGTATCAAATGCTAACTAAACAAGCACAAAATGTGGCTCTAATTCGCAGTTTCTCCCTTTCAAGCGCTTTGTTTTCCATTGGCGCTATCGTTTTACTTGGCTATGCCTTTGTCAGTGACGACTTTTCCATCCTCTATGTTGCAGAGCATTCTAATACCCAATTACCCACCTTCTTCAAGATGGCGGCTGTGTGGGCTGGGCATGAGGGCTCATTATTATTTTGGGTGTTAACCATTAGCTGTTGGTCGGGTGTGATTGCCCTACAAAAGCACTACTCTTCGGAGTATCAGAGCCGCGTATTGTGGGTGATGAATGTATTACTCGCGATATTCGCCTGGTTCACCTTGTTTGCTTCGAATCCGTTTGAATTGAACTCCACCTTGCCACTTGAAGGGCGCGATCTTAACCCTATGCTGCAAGACGTTGGTTTGATATTCCACCCACCTCTATTGTATTTGGGTTATGTGGGTTTCTCTGTTGTATTGGCATTTGCTGTGGCCGCTTTGCTGGTGGATCCGATTGAGTTCGATTGGGTCGCTCATTGTCGCAGTTGGTGTTTAGTCGCTTGGATCTTTTTAACAGCGGGGATCATTCTTGGCTCTTGGTGGGCATACTACGAGCTAGGGTGGGGTGGTTGGTGGTTCTGGGACCCGGTAGAAAATGCCAGCCTATTACCTTGGCTAACATCAACCGCTCTACTGCACAGTTTGGGCGTTGCTAAAGGTAAGCAACAGTTGCTGAAGTGGTCACTTAGCCTTGCTTTCATTACGTTTTGTTTAAGTATCCTCGGTACTTTTATCGTTCGATCTGGCGTTCTCACTTCCGTTCATGCTTTTGCTGTTGACCCAACCAAAGGTATCGCGCTGTTGCTGATACTGGTTTTGGTGTTAGTGAGTTCCTTTTCTCTTCTTATTGTTCGTGGTGAATCTTTCGAGTCGAATCCAATCACTAGTTTTGCGAGCAAAAGTTTTTTGAGCTTAGTCGCGGTACTTATATTTGTACTGGCTACGGCGGTGGTGGTGTTTGGTACCTTCTATCCAATGGTCTTTGAATTGCTTGGCCTCGGAAACATCTCTGTGGGCGCACCTTACTTTAATCTTCTTATTGCGCCATTGGCTCTGCTTGCGATGGGAGTGATAGGGTTAGCACCATTGCTCAGTATTAAACCTCAAGCATCGAAAGGTGTGATTGCGTGTCTTGCTTTGTTGTCCTCCGGACTTGGCTTGCTAACTTACATTTTGCAAGTAGGCACGATCCAAGTGATGGTACTACTGACATGGCCACTCGCCTTTTGGGTAGTCCTTACTCATGTTTACGGACTAGTGGTAACACGCGATTCTAAGTTTCAACGTAAAGTGTGGGTAATGACATTAGCGCATGTTGGCGTCGCTGTGTTAGCAGTAGGGGCTGCAATGAACAGTTACCACTCTTTTGAACGCAGTTATAAATTGAGTCCTGGGGAGCAGGCAGAGTTCATGGATTGGACGCTTTCACACCAGGACACTGAGCTCTATGTCGCTTCAAACTTTACGGCTGAAAGAGCGATGCTTACGTTGCGAACGGACGAGCGAGCGTTTTCTATCAATCCTGAGAGAAGACACTATCAAGTCAGAGTGATGAACATGAGTGAGCCTGCTATGAAGTGGTTCTGGCATGGCGATGTCTACATCACTATGGGAGAGAAAGTCGATTCAACAGCGTATGCATTTCGTGTTCAGTACAAGGCGTATGCACGTTGGATTTGGTTCGGTGGGCTGATTTCTATCTTAGGCGGATTGCTTTCACTGACTCATCGAAAAAAGAAAACCGTTAAGGCGTCACAGTATGCATACCAACGTTCGTAACAAGCTTATCGTGCTCATTACACTGACACTGATCGTGGTGTTGGCATTTTTGTTTGCATTAGAGAATAAACAGCAAACCACCACAGTATCGACATCACAAAGAGTGTTCCCTGAATTTACATCGACGGCGTTAGTAGATAGTCAAAGCATCAAAGCAAATCAGCAGCTAACGCGAGCGGACATTACACAACACGCTTATCAACTGGTCAATGTATGGGCATCATGGTGCGGGATCTGTAAAACGGAGCATGCGTATTTATTGGAGCTTCAAGACCAAGGTATTCCAATTATTGGACTTAACTACAGAGATAACTCGGCCGCTGCTATTAATGTGCTATCGAATGATGGCAACCCTTATTCAAAAGTGATTAGCGACCCTCAAGGTAAGTTAGCGCTCGAACTTGGTGTAATAGGGACTCCAGAGACATACTTGGTTGATGCTAAAGGAAATATTGTGAAGAAGTTAATGGGCGTAATTAACGAATCCGTGTGGCAAGATGAGCTTGCTTTTTATTTTGATGGTGTGGATGGATAATGAGATCTTTAGCCCAAATAATATTATTCGTCTCTATGATTATCACGATAAGTCTACCCGCATCCGCAGAAGATTTGTTTGTTCCCAGTGATAAGAGCACCAGTATTCAAGTTGAACTGTTTGAGTTTGAAAGCCCCGACCAACAACAGCGCGCCATTGCTTTAGCAAAGACACTGCGCTGTCCTCAATGCCAAAACCAGAACCTGATTGAATCAAACTCTCCGATTGCGAAGGACTTACGCCTTGTTGTATTTAATATGGTGAAAGCAGGGAAGAGTAATCATGAAATTACTCAATATATGACAGAAAGGTTTGGTGAGTTTGTACTTTATAAACCAGCGATGAGCGTTTCAAACTTATTACTTTGGCTGCTACCAAGCCTATTATTTTTGCTATTTATATATTTATCAGTAAAAAGTGTTAGAAAGCGCTCATAAAAATTGTGTATTACTGTTTACCAATTGAACTGTATTTTGTAACATTAAAGGATTATAAAGGCTAAGCACTGTTATATAAGGATGTGTCTGTGGATAACGTTATCTCAAATTTAAAAAAAGAGTTCCATACTCATGTCCAGTCAGATAAATGGGCAGAAAGATACAGTGCGAAATCGAGCATCTCGACTCTGACGCAAGAAGAGTTAGCTGAGCTGGAAAATGCTTGGGTTCAACTTGTGATTTGGAAACAGACTCAAGTAAGCTAATCGTTCGGTAAAACGAGCGCGATTCGCCGCAACTGATTCATTTATAACCCCATGTTGGTCATTCCAATGTGGGGTTTTTTCTTACCTGGAAGAATAGTTGTTATAATATAACAATTTTGTCACCATCGACCTTGAAAAAAATTGTTAACAGCCTCATAGTGTCTATCATTAGATAGTTAGCTACAAAATATTGCCCAGACATATAATGTAGCGTTGTTAAATACATCGAATTTTCAAGTGAGTATAACTATGGCGGAAGTGCGTGCCAGAATAGATTTCAAAGTAGGGGTAACAAGCAGTATTGATGCTGAATTACTCTCTTTTCATGGATTGAAAACAGATAAAGAGCATGTTGCTGTAATATTTAAATCAGCAGATAAAACACAAGATGTTCCTCTTGTTCGTATGCACTCTGAGTGCCTTACTGGTGATGTTTTCCACTCTTCTCGCTGTGATTGCGGTGAGCAGCTAGATGAAACCATCAGAATCATGGGCGAAACTGGCGGTGTGATTCTTTATCTACGCCAAGAAGGTCGTGGTATTGGCTTATACAATAAGATCGATGCATACCGTCTTCAAAGTGAAGGTATGAACACGTACGAAGCGAATAACCACCTAGGTTTCGGTGATGATTTGCGAGATTTCACTGAAGCGGCTGAGATGCTGCGTGCTCTAGGTATCCCGAAGATTCGTTTGGTCACGAACAACCCTAAGAAGATTAACGAACTGAAGTCTTACGGTATTGAGATAGAAGAAGTGGTGAATACGTCTGCCCATATCAAATCTGGCAACGAAAATTACCTTAAAGCAAAAGTCTCACACGGTAAGCATAACCTGGATATCTAGCCCGTTTACTTGTTGTGCCTAACACAAAAATGTTTAAAGACCTCACATATGTGAGGTTTTTTTGTATTTATCTTGCAATAAAATTGTAAGTTTGTATTATTCAAATCCGTAGTGTAAATGATAATGGTTTGCACTATTACTACGAATAATAATTTAAAGCTCAACAAGGATGCTTCATGACTATCAAATCTTTAGTGACAAAAGCCGTAACTTCGTCACTCATTTTTGCCTCTGCTTCTTCTTTCGCTGCAGTAACTCAAGATCAAGTTGTAGAACATTACGCAGATATTGCTCACGCGGTATTTGCAGACTCAGTAATCACAGCAAAAGCGTTGAACTCTTCTATTGATACCTTCTTAGCTTCTCCTTCTGCTGGCAACTTCGAAAAAGTAAAACTGGCTTGGCTTGAGTCTCGCGTACCATACCAACAGTCAGAAGTATTCCGCTTCGGCAACGTGGTTGTTGATGATTGGGAAGGTCAACTGAATGCATGGCCACTAGATGAAGGTCTGATTGATTACGTTTCTTCTGATTACCAATACGAACTAGGTAACGAGGGCGCAAGTGCTAACATCGTTGCAAACAAAACGTTCCAAATCGGTCAAACGACAGTAGACGCGACGAACATTACGCCTGAATTGATTGCAGAGCTTAACGAGATCGGTGGTTCTGAAGCGAACGTTGCATCTGGTTACCATGCGATCGAATTCCTACTTTGGGGCCAAGACCTAAACGGCACAAACGCAGGTGCTGGTCAGCGTGCTTACACTGACTTCGTTGTTGGTGCTGAATGTACAAATGGTAACTGTGACCGTCGTGGCGCATACCTAAAAGCATCTGCTGAGCTACTAGTTCAAGATCTAGAGTGGATGGAAAAGCAGTGGGCTAAAGGCGAGAAAGGTAACTACCGTCAAGAGCTTCTTTCTGAGTCAAGCGAAAATGGTCTACGTAAAATGCTATTCGGCATGGGTTCACTTTCTCTAGGTGAACTTGCTGGTGAGCGTATGAAGGTAGCTCTAGAAGCGAACTCTACTGAAGATGAGCACGATTGCTTCTCTGATAACACGCACAACTCTCACTACTACAACGAGCAAGGCATCTACAACGTTTACACGGGTCTATACAAGCGTGAAGACGGTACTCTTCTTTCAGGTCCAAGCCTATTTGACCTAGTTGAGCAAAAAGATGAGCAAGCTGCGAAAGAGATTCAAAAGCAGTTTGACCTAGCACGTGCACAAGTAGGCCAACTAGTAACATCGGCTGAGAAAAACAACCAGCACTTTGACCAGCTAATTGCTGCTGACAACGCTGCAGGTAATGCATTAGTAAACAAAACAATTGTTGCTCTAGTATCTCAAACAGCTGCAATTGAGCGTGCTGCTGGTGTGATTGGCATTGATAGCCTAAACCCAGACACGGCTGACCACGAGTTCTAAGAACCCGAGCCAGGAACAAATGTAAGGGCTCTGATTGAGCCCTTAATTGTTTGCTAAGAAAAAAAGCCACTTCCTTATAAAAACTAAAATCAAAAATTCAGCAAGGCACTGTATGAAGTCGTATCTATCAGCCTCACTCTTAACTGCACTGTTTTTCTTATCTCCATTACACGCCCATGAAACCTACTCCGGTGGTAAAACAACCGTGAAGAAAGATGGGGCGAATGCTTTTTCTCTTCCTGCTGCTAACTTGCCAATGAGCAAGCGCTTAGATTTCAGCGTAGGCAACAGCTTCTTTAGAAATCCTTGGGTACCCGCGCCATCATCAACTGACGCTCGTGATGGTCTAGGCCCGCTATTTAACACCAACGGTTGCCAAAACTGTCACATCAAAGATGGGCGAGGCCACGCGCCAGAAAAAGGCGATGAGAACGCCGTGTCTATGTTGGTTCGTCTTAGTATTCCAGCTGAAACACCTGAGCAGCGACAAGCCTTTATTCGCGATGGTGGCATTCCAGAGCCAACATACGGCGGTCAGTTACAAGACTTTGCACTTCAAGGGGTAAAACCAGAGGGCAAGGTGAACATCAGTTACACAGATGTGCCAGTTACTTTTAAAGACGGCACGGTTGTTACTCTGCGTAAACCTTCTTTAAAGATCACTGAACTTGCTTTCGGTGAAATGCACCCTAAAACAGAATTCTCAGCTCGTGTTGCGCCACCGATGATTGGTTTAGGCCTGCTCGAGAGTATTCCTCAAGAGACGATTCTTGGTTTCGCGAAGCAACAAGCAGCGGATAACCAAGGCGTATCAGGTAAAGCCAATTACGTTCTTGATGTCCGCACAAACGAAATGGCATTGGGACGTTTCGGTTGGAAAGCTGGTCAGCCAAACTTGATGCAGCAAAATGCGGCAGCATTTAACGGTGATTTGGGCTTAACGAGTAGCTTATTCCCGAACGAAAACTGCACCTCAGCTCAATCAACTTGTGATGACTTTCCAAATGGCGGTGAGCCAGAAGTGAGTGATAACATCCTCGACTTCGTAGAGTTCTATTCTCAACATTTGGCGGTTCCAATCCGTCGTAATGTTGATGATCCGGCAGTCATTCAAGGCAAAAAATTGTTCAAAGACATTGGTTGCCAAAGCTGTCACCAAGCTGAAATTCGTACAGCCAAGCGCGAAGGTTTGCCAGCACTATCTGACCAGTTAATCAGCCCTTATACCGATATGCTGCTACATGATATGGGCGAAGGCCTAGCGGATAATCGTCCAGAGTATCTAGCGAATGGGCGTGAGTGGCGAACTACACCATTGTGGGGTTTAGGTTATACAAAAGAAGTGAATGGCCACACCTTCTTGCTGCACGATGGTCGAGCAAGAAACGTGATGGAAGCGGTACTTTGGCACGGTGGTGAAGCTGAGATAGCGAAACAGAAAGTGTTGTCACTCACTCGTAGCGAACGTGAAGCACTGCTAGCGTTCTTAGATTCACTATAAGCTAACTTGAACTCAGTTGAGCCAGAGGCTTGATGAGTAAAGCAAGTAAGCGAATAAATGACTGACTACCGCTGAACTTGTAGAAATACGAGCGCAGCGGTAGTTTTCATATTTAATGAACTCATATAATTACAAGAAAAATTAGGAAGTAAGGTAACAGCATGGCTCAAAAATTATTGTTAATGCCTTTGTCGGTTTTAGCCATGGCAGGCTGTCAGTCATCAGGGGAACAAGCTGCTTCGTCTGAGGTTAACGGTGTGTCTTATCAAGCCGACACGACAAGTCATATTAGTCGTAGTGTGTATCAACAGGAATTTGATTCAGCAATACTATTCGCTAAGCAATCGAGCGAATTAGAAGCCTTGATGCAGGGCTACTGTGAAACAAATAACGTTGAGTTAGATGCAGTTAAAAATCAGTGGCAGCTCACCATGAATAGTTGGATGGCACTGCAAGGACAAGAGCGAGGTCCAACAGCGGCGTTAGAAGAGAGCTGGAATGTTCAATTTTGGCCAGACAAAAAGAACACGACGGGCCTTAAAATGCGTCAGTTGACGCAACAGAATAAAGCTTGGACGCAAGACGAAATTGCACAGCAAAGTGTGACAGTTCAAGGCTTGGGTGCTTTGGAGTGGGCGCTATATGACCAGAAATCACCATTGCTTAAAGATAAGGCATCGGGTTGTCTGTCTTCACAAGCTATCGCACAAAACTTGGCAATGAAATCAGCTTCAATTGCTGCAGCTTGGCAAGTTAACCCATGGCTTGCTTTGGACGAGGTGCGTTGGGAGTCGGAATACATCGCTCTTTTGACGAACCAGCTTGATTACAGCATGAAGAAGTTAAGCCGCCCGATGGCAAAAATTGGTCATCCGCGTCCATACTTTTCAGAATCTTGGCGAGCGCAAACCTCTATGACTCAACTAAAAGCGAATGTTGCAGCTCTAGAGAAATTGTATCTCGCTGACGGTAACGGCCTTGATGGCTTGCTGAGAGAGAAAGGGCTCAATGATTTGGCTGATCGTGTTGCTGATCAGTTCGCACTGACATTAGAGACTTGGCCAACGGATTCGAGCTTGTTCAGTTTACTGCAGAGCAAAGAAGGTTACCGAGAGGTTCTGACTCAGTACAACAAGCTAGAACGTTTGAAGTACCTGATTCATGAAGAAGTAGCGATAGAGCTGGGCGTGGTAATAGGATTTAATGCTACCGATGGTGACTGATACTACACGAAGAAACTTACTGAAAGCAGCACTTGGGTGTGCTGCTGTCCCAGTGCTGCCGTTCGGATGTGCAAGCCGTTCAGGTGAAAACGTATCGAACAAACCTCAGTTGATTGGTTGCGCGCTTAATGGTCGAGACCAGTATTCCGCGGTTGTCGCTGATGAATATGGCATGCCACTGGCTCAGCTACCGATCCCCGAGCGTGGACATGGTGTTGCCATCTGTCCAACGTCATCCCATGCAGTCGTGTTTGCTCGTCGCCCAGGTGACTACTTTATGGTGTTTGACTACAAAAGTGGTGAGCAGATAAAAATGTTAGTGAAGGGTAACAACCGTCACTTCTATGGTCACGGCGTTTACTCGTTAGACGGCACACTACTGTATGCGACTGAAGGGAAAACGGACACGAGCCAAGGCGTAATTGGCGTCTATGATGTCGCACAAGGGTATCGTAAGGTCGAAGAATTCACCGGTTTTGGCATTGGCCCTCACGAGGTGATCATCATGCCGGATGGTAATCTTGCTATCGGTGTTGGCGGTGTACACACTGATGGCCGAACACCGAAAAATTTGGATTCCATGCAGCCTAGTTTGAGCTATGTTTCATCGCAAGGTGAACTGCTTGATCAGGTTGAATTGTTGGATAAGAAATTAAGTATTCGACACTTAGCGCATGACGGGGCTGAGACTGTACTTTGTGGTCAGCAATATCGTGGCGAACCTGATGAATATCCTTCACTTTTGGCTATGCATACAAAAGGCGGCGAGTTCGAATCTTTGAACGCAGAGCCAGAGCAATGGGCGCGATTTAATCATTACATTGCAAGTATCGCAGCATCCGATGATTGGATTATCGCCACCTCTCCACGAGGTAATTGCTACGGTATTTGGTCTAAACAAACCAAAGAGTTAGTGGAGCTATCGGCACTGTCTGATGCTTCCGGTGCAGTGCTTCTTGATGGGGAATTTAGACTGAGTTCTGGGGCGGGGAGTGTCGTTAGTCAACGCAGACCATATGAGAAATCAATACAGCAATCCTCCATTCAGTGGGATAACCACTGGAGTTCTATCTGATTTATAACGTCATCTAAAAATAACATGCTGACTCCAATTTCTTTGCCATACTTATGGGATGGATAAAGGTGGAGTGAGCATGTTAGCGAAATACTTCTGTGGATTATTGCTGCTAGTTTCCATGAACACATGGAGCTATACGAGTTCTGAGGAGCGTCGGTTTATTCCGGCAGATTCAGAGCTCTCTTTCATGCTTATCTATCCCGAACTCACCCAGAGTATTTATCAAGACACCTCATTTCCATTCTTGTGGGACTCTCCAGAGCTTGTTAAAGCGTTTGAATTCCAGTTATCGCTGATTGAGCAAGCGAAGATGGCACCGCTTTTCGAACGACAGCTCAAACAGATTCGTCAGTACCAATCTCGCCAGCAGTGGCAAGAGTTAGACATACTGCTCACCGACACCTTCATCTACTATCTGAGCTACGTTGAGAATGCGCCAATCATAGGTAAGGAGTGGTATTTCTCTGGGCAGCTGCACTCTAAATTGCCCGCGCCTTCACCTCATATTGTTATGAGACTTAAAAGCAGCGTCGCCAATGATTACTTATTGGAGATGGTGTTGTCTTACGCGCCACCGGTTGGCGATTTTGACCAATTCAAAGCAACCTATTCTGTTTTAAACACGGCATCTGAGCTTGGTATTGAACGTTACCACCAGAAAGGCCTAAAACGCTTGGGAGATAAGCTTTCAGACAAAGCAACGCTGGTCGAGCGCATTGCATTGGTTGGCGTAGATACTTCAATGATCGCTGTCGACTCCCCTCGGTTTGATCGAGACTTGCAAATCGCGACCAAAGCTTTTCAACGCATGCATGGGATTACCGCGGACGGGATTATCGGACCAGACACGATCAAGTGGATCAACATGGGCTTTGATGATCGACTCACTTCCCTGGCATTGAACGCCGAGCGTGCCCGTTTATGGCCAAGAAATAGAGATTCACTGATTGTGGTGAATGTACCTAGTTTTGATATGAAGTACTGGGAAGACGGGGAAGAGGTTTTCGAGTCTAAAGTCGTGGTCGGAAGAAAATCGAGAAAAACGCCACTCTTAGAGATAAAACTTGATTCGGTTATCTTAAACCCGACTTGGAATGTGCCATGGAAAATCATGGTTAAAGATATCTTGCCAAAAGTAAAAGCCGACGAGAGCTATCTTGAAACACACAATTTTCAAGTGATCGATGGTTGGCGTTCGATGGAAACCGTCGACACTACCGAGATTGATTGGCAGACAATCAACTTCAACTCTTTCCCTTATCGAATGCGCCAACAAGCAGGCTCTAGCAATGCATTAGGTTTGTACAAGTTCAATACACCCAACAAGCGAGCCATCTATCTCCATGACACCCCAAGTAAAAGCTTGTTTAACGATGACTTCCGCGCCTATAGCTCAGGTTGCATTCGTGTTGAGCATGCCGAGGAACTCGCGGAGTTGTTATTTGCGACTAAGGTAAAGAAAGTACCCAATCAGGATGATGAACTTGCTCCCAATACAAAGGTTCGACTCAAGAAGCGAATTCCGGTACACATTATTTACCAAACTGTGTTGTTTGAAGAAGAGGGCATACAGTACCGTGGCGACATTTATCAATACGATAAACAGGGTGGCTAATGGCAGATATGCATAGAATGGTGATCTTGACCAAAAAATGACAACTAACCTTCTATTGATAAAATTATAATGAGTATCAATAACTAACCGTGCAAAGGTTACAAATACTAACGTTTTGCACGTTTTTTGTGCGTTGACGCAGCAATTTCCATTATGTATCGTGCGTTTTTTGTTCGATCTAATGGGGTTTTCTTGCTGTATGTCTCAAAGTTTATTTTCACGCCGTCAGTTCCTGACTTACGCTGGTGGTACTGCTGTTGTTGCCTCACTTACTCCTTCTATTGCCTTTGCTTCATACCCTGATCAACCAAGAACGATTAGCATGAACAACCTCCACACCGGTGAAAGGTTAGAGAGCTGCTATTTCGATGGTACTAACTATGTTGGTGATGAGATGGCGCGCCTTAGCAAACTATGTCGTGACTTCCGCCGTAACGAAATACACCCAATGGATAAAAACCTTTTTGATCAAATCACTCAGATTCAAAATATCTTAGGTATTCAAAAAGAAGTTCAGATCATCTCTGGCTATCGCTCTCCAGCAACCAACGAAGCATTACGCTCTAAGTCGAGCGGTGTCGCTAAAAAGAGCTACCACATGCTTGGTAAAGCGATCGATTTCCGTATTGATGGTGTTGATTTGAAAGAGTTGAGAGACGTAGCAAGAAGCCTACAAGCGGGTGGAGTGGGTTACTATGCTCGTAGCAACTTCATCCACATTGATACTGGCCCTGTGCGAACTTGGTAGAGCAAGACTCAATGGGTGAGCAAAGCGGTAGGTACTTGTCAAAGTAGAGATCCAATGTCATAGTTTGCCCAAATTTCAGTTTGCCCTCTAAGGTTTGTATATGTCTCTTAAGTATCAAGTTGTACCTGTTACCTCTTTCGCTCAAAACTGCTCGATTGTGTGGTGTGATGAAACCATGGAAGGCATCGTTGTTGATCCAGGTGGTGACATTCAACAGCTGGCTGCAATCATCGAAGAGCTGGGCGTTAAGGTAGTGAACTTGGTGCTGACTCATGGTCACTTAGATCATGTGGGTGGTACGGTACCACTTTCTGAGATGCTGAAGGTAGAGATTGTTGGCCCACATAAGGCAGATAACTTCTGGCTACAAGGCCTAGAGAATCAAAGCCAAATGTTCGGTTTTCCACTGTGTAAAGCGTTTGAACCAAATACTTGGTTAGAAGAGGGCGACAAAGTAACGTTTGGTAACCAAGTCATCGATGTGATTCACACTCCGGGCCACACACCAGGCCACGTTGTACTGTTTAGCGAGCAAGCTCGTTTAGCGTTTGTTGGTGATGTACTGTTTAATGGTGCCATTGGTCGTACTGACTTCCCACAAGGCGATTTCAACACGCTTATCACATCGATCAAGACCAAGCTTTGGCCACTAGGCAGCGATGTAACCTTCGTTCCTGGCCATGGTCCTGAATCAACATTCGGTCGTGAGCGTGCATCAAACCCATTCGTAGCCGATGAGATGCCTTTATACTAAGTCTGTCATAGCGCATCAGAGCGATTGAAAATGAAGCTTAGCTTTTCTTCTGAAAGCTAAGCTTTTTTTATGGTTCATCGTGGGTTAGCTTGCGGGTTTACTTTCTAAGCCTTTTGGGGGTTAATCAGAAACACGCTCGGCAGCGGCTAGGTAGCGCCGAGCCAAGCCTACAAACTCTTCCCCACTAATATTTAGGTCATTGGTTGATATAAAGATATCGTAGCCGTGAAAACCTCGCTGATATTTCATTCTGTTAGCGAGCATCGCCTGTAGTCCAGAATAATCTTTGATGACGGCTTTCTCGTCATTTGATGCTTTAGAGGGTTTAGATGCTGCTTGTGTTTGGTTGTCACTGAAATAGCGCTCTTCAGTGTTTTCTGATTCTTTAAATTTACTTAGCTCTACACAGCCGGCTTCGGTACAGCGAGTGTGGTAGTGCGAAGAGTCGAGAACCATGTCTTCAAAGTTCGACTCCTTACCCGCTTGTTTGGCTCCCAAGTACAAAAGTGCGCGCTGGCTGAGCAGTAATTCGCAGGTGATTTTAGGGCATATGGAATCCAAGTAGGGTGAGTAATCTTTGACCTTAATACCGATCCAAGGAAGAGGTTGATGCCAGCCATCTTGTTCATAAGTACACAAGCCGATTTTTTGGATATTGCTCCATTTTAAAACCCATCCACCTTTATAAAAGTGCTGCTGAAAATGTGTTGGAGTGAGTGTGAACATCACTCGGCTGCGTAGCATTAAATAATAGCCTGCTCCAAGCAACGTAATAATGCAAAAAGCGCCTACGATCAGTAACTTTGGATTATCGCTATAGAGTGCAATGATGAAGCAAATAAAGCCCAAAATAACAGCTAGAATACGGTATGCTCGAGTGAACGAAGGCAAAGAGAAATTAGTGAGATGACGAGTGTCCATAGGCAACACCAAGTTTTCATATTTTTGTCTGGATGGATAACCAGTGTATATGACCCTGAATTGATAAGTCGATGTTTAAATAATAGACGCTAGTAGACAATATCGGTATTTTTCGTCGACTTTCGGCGCTTCACTCTACAAATAGCTCCTGTTTTTTGGTATAAATCGCGCTTCAAATTTTCACCACTGCGAAAAGAGCAGTGAACTGGAGAAATATTCAATGAGACTTGCTCATAAGCGTAAGGTGCAGGCTAAACTGCAGAAACGCACTAAAGCGGCTGTAGTTAAAGCAGTGGCAACGCCGAAAAAAGCGAAGCCTGTCGCAGAGAAAGTTGTAGCAGAAAAAACTGTAGCAGCAAAACCAGCGGTAGAGAAAACAGTAGCAGCAACTAAAGAAGTTGCAGTAGCACTGACTCCTAAGCAACAACAAGTTCTAGACATCGTTGTTAGCAATGCTGAAGGCATTAACCCTAAAGGTATCGGCCTAGCAGCTGGTCAAGAAGACGCGAAAGCAGCTTCATGGGCAACAGGCGCATTGAAAAAACTTCTTGAAGAAAACCTAGTAGCGAAAGAGCAGCTAGCAGGTAACAAGGTTATCTACAAAGCTATCTAATCCCATGGGATGATATTCGCTTCGTTAAGTTTTTAAGCCTCGATTATCGAGGCTTTTTTATATCTGCAACACAAGGCTCGCTCCTATATTCCTTCCAAAATTCTTGTTCGCTTGTTTAGTTTGACGTCTGGTTTAGCCTCTCATCAGTAAGCACCAAAGTAGGGCGAATCTCGAACAAAACACCGATAATTTCCCCCGAAACTAAAGCGATGAATAGAGCTTCATCACGAAATAGCAAACAATTGTTAATACAGCTTCATTGTAACTACTTAGGTATTTATCAATAAACATTGTTCGTGTGAATAGTCTTAGTCCTTTAAAACTGGCACTGGTCATTTAACTCCTACGTAGTTCTACTTAGTTCTTTGGTCTAATACGTATCTTTGTGCGGAGTATTCGTGCGTGCTCTCCCTGATATCTTGTTGCCTCATCGCGGTGCACTCTTATGTTGAATCATAAAAAATGCTCAAAGAAAGAGTGTTAACCCAACAAAGGACGTGAACATGAGTCTCATTTCTAACTCCCTCACACGAGTTTTTAAAAACGTAGCGGTAACCGCTGCGGCTTGTTTAGCTTTAGTCGCTACTGGTGCAACAGCTGCGGATAAGGTTTACCGTTTGAAACTTGCTGAAACGTGGGGACCAAACTTCCCAGTTTTCGGTGACGCTACGAAGAATATGGCGGCGATGGCTGAGAAAATGTCGAATGGTCGACTGCAAATCAGAATCGATTCAGCGAATAAACACAAAGCCCCTCTAGGCGTTTTTGACATGGTTAAGTCTGGTCAATACGACATGGGTCACTCAGGCTCTTACTACTGGAAAGGTAAAGTTCCAAACACTCTTTACTTCACTTCTATGCCTTTCGGTATGACGCCAGCAGAACAATACGCATGGTTCTACCACGGTGGCGGTATGGAGTTGATGGAGCAGGTTTACTCTCCACATAACTTGATGTCGTTCCCTGGTGGTAACACGGACATTCAAATGGGTGGTTGGTTTCAAAAAGAGATCAACAGTGTTGAAGATCTACAAGGTCTGAAAATGCGAATCCCTGGTTTTGCGGGTGAAATCCTAGCAGAGCTTGGCGCTAAACCGACCAACATTGCCCCAGGTGAGCTTTACACATCTCTAGAGCGTCGCACGATTGATGCGCTAGAGTGGGTAGGCCCTTCACTGGATCTGCGAATGGGTTTCCACAAAATCGCGCCTTACTACTACACAGGTTGGCACGAGCCGGGTTCAGAGCTTCAATTCCTAGTGAACAAACGCACTTGGAACAAGCTTCCTGAAGATCTACAAGAAATCCTGCGTGTTGCAATGCGTACAGCGGCTTACGACATGTACACACAAGCAACGCACGAAAGTGGTAAGAACTGGGTTTCTATGAAAACTGAGTACCCAGATGTACAAGTGAAAGACTTCCCGCCAGAGGTTATGTCTGCAATGAAAGAAGCGAACGACCGTCTACTTGCTGCCCATGCTGAGAAAGATGAGCTAGCAAAAGAGATTCAAGCTTCACAAGCTGCTTACCTAGAGCAAGTACGTTCATGGACGGATATTTCACACAGAGCTTATCTAAATAGCCAAGCGAAATAATCGCCCCTTGTAGAACTAAATTTAAATGAACCCAAAGCTTTTCTTATTAAGTATTTATGAGTGAATAAGCCGAGGGTTCATTTAAAAAATAATAACTAACCTGTATTACGCTCAAGAACCTTTTCTACGTCCTACAGCTTGTTAATTCAGCTGCACGATGTCTTTTCAAATTCCATGGAGTCGGGAATGCGAAGTCTAATTTATATTGAACGCATATTTAATCGTATCGGTGATGCACTGGGATGGCTTTCCAGTATGTTGTTTATTTTACTTATCGCCAACGTCGTGTATGACGTTGTCATGAGATATGCATTCAACGATGTCTCAATTGCCTTTCAAGAGATGGAGTGGCATCTGTTCTCTGCTGTTTTCCTATTAGGTGTGCCATATGCCATCAAAGCGGGTGGCCATGTTCGAGTCGATGTGTTCTACGAGCAACTGAGCTTCAAAGCACAAGCCATTATTGACCTGCTAGGTACGCTTATATTTCTTCTTCCTTTTTGTTTACTCGTCGCTTGGTTCGGTATTGATGTTGCCAAAGAGAGTTATGAACTGGGTGAAACCTCAGGCGATCCCGGTGGTTTGCCATATCGATGGATCATCAAAGCTATGATCCCGTTGTCGTTCTTCTTGATGGCATTGAGTGGCGTAGGTTTGATCCTGCACTCACTCAACAAGATTTTTAATCCGTACCTTATCCATGCAAATCATAAGTAGAGGCTAAACATGATTGGAATAGTAATGTTTTTTGTAGCCTTGTTTGCACTATTACTTGGCTTCCCAGTTGCGTTTACCTTTGGTGGTATCGCCTTAATTTTTGGTGTGTGGGCAGAAGGCATAGAGATGTTTGCTTTCATGCCATATCGAATTCAATCGATCATGGAAAATACGGTACTGATGGCCGTTCCATTATTCGTTTTCATGGGGCTTGTTCTGCAAAAGACCAAACTTGCTGAACAGCTACTTGAGTCTATGGGCCGCTTGTTTGGTGGTGTGCGTGGTGGTATCGCGATTTCTACTGTACTAGTAGGTTCGTTACTTGCTGCTTCAACCGGCGTGGTTGGTGCTTCTGTTGTTGCGATGGGCCTTATCTCTTTGCCAGTAATGCTTAAGTACAATTACGACAAAGGCTTAGCCTGCGGTACCATTTGTGCTTCTGGTACCTTAGGTCAAATCATCCCACCATCTATTGTTTTGATTCTACTCGGTGATGTACTTGGTGTACCGGTTGGTGACTTGTTTCAGGCGGCTATCTGGCCGGGTGTGATGCTGGTGGGGGCGTACATTGTTTACATTTTAATATACGCAAAACTGCACCCTGAAGCCGCTCAACCAATTGAACGTGACGATTCAATCAGCCGTAAACAAGAAGTGATTGATGCGCTTAAAGCGATTCTTCCGCCGCTCGCGTTAATCATAGTAGTACTGGGCTCTATCTTTGCGGGTGTGGCGACGCCAACAGAGTCTGCCGCATTAGGTGGCGCGGGTGCGATGATACTTGCATTGCTATACGGTCAGTTTAGTTGGTCAATGGTATATGACGCCTCTAAAGAAACCGTAAAAGTAACAGCGATGGTTTTTGCCATCTTGCTGGGTGCGACCGCTTTCTCGATGGCGTTTACTTATACTGGCGGTGACTATCTGGTTGAAGAGTGGATGCTACAGCTTCCTGGTGAGAAGTGGGGCTTCCTGATCATTACCATGCTGGTTATTTTGATTCTGGGTTTCTTCATCGACTTCGTAGAGATCTGTTTCATCATCGTGCCAATCTTAGCGCCTGTTGCTGAGTTAATGGGCATCAATATGACGTGGTTCGCTATCTTGATTGCAATGAACCTACAAACCTCCTTCTTGACGCCACCATTTGGTTTTAGTTTGTTCTACCTAAAAGGCGTGGCACCAAAAGGCGTAACGACTAAAGACATCTACCGAGGTGTGATGCCTTTCATTGTGATTCAGATACTCGTACTTGGGTCACTTCTCGCGTTCCCTGCGTTTTATGGAATGTGAGTGACGCCAAGAATGTGAACGATATGTTTCAACGGCTATCTATAAATTGCTAAAATAAAACGGCTTATTGATGTTCAATAAGCCGTTTTTCGTGAGGAAAAGGAATGCCTCTAAAAGCCAAGCTGATTCTGCTGACGCTACTCCCGTTGCTGCTAGTTACGGCGAGCATTAGTTGGATCTCATTACACCAGACTAAAACCCTGGGTGATAAAGAGGTCGAGATCTTCAGAGATAGCCTGATTAAGTCTCGTGAAAATGCACTCAAGGACACTGTCGATCTCGCTTTCGACGCCATCGAACACATCTACAACGATCCCGATATTCAAGAAGCCCAAGCCAAAACGGAAGTTCGAGCCATATTGTCTAAACTTAGGTATGGCGCGGATGGCTATTTCTTCGCTTACGATCGCCACGGAACCAATCTTGTTCATCCAATACAGCCGGAATTGATCGGCCAGAATTTACTGCAACTTCAAGATGAAGATGGCGATTTCCTAATTGAAGCCTTATTACGAGAAGCACAAACCGGAGGAGGCTTTCATCAGTACTTGTGGCAAAAGCCTTCCACAGGGGAGGTTGTATCCAAGCTGAGTTATGCCGCTTGGTTGGAACGTTGGGATTGGATGATTGGTACTGGTTTATACATTGAAGATGTGCATCAAGAAGTCGCTTCAATGCAGGCTGCGATCAACAAGAACATTGAAACCACGTTTTTCTCTATCGTGGTGATCTTGAGTGTTACCGTGGCGGTGATCATCGTGCTGACTTTAGCCATCAACATGCATGAACATCGAATTGCCGATAACAACTTGAAAGAACTGGCTCATAAGACGGTGATGTTTCAAGAAGACGAGAAGAAGCATCTAGCGCGCGAGCTGCATGATGGTATTAATCAATTATTAGTGTCGAGTCGTTGCCATTTGGAGCTACTTGGTAATAAGTTACAGAGTGAAGAGCTTAAAGCTCACCTCAATAAGTCACAGCACTCGCTGATGAGAGCCATTGAGGAAGTGAGGCATATCTCGCATCAACTTCGTCCAAGTTCATTGGATGATATTGGTCTGGAAGCCGCTTTGTCGTCTTTGCTTTTAGACTTTCAAGCGCACTCGGGGATTGAGGTAGAAACCTTGTTCGCGACTAAACCGGGCAAGTTAAAGTCAGAGGCGGCGACTACCTTGTATCGAGTGGTTCAGGAGTCGTTAACCAACATAGAGAAACATGCACAAGCGACCAAAGTAACGGTCATCGCGCAGCAAATTGGCAATGTGCTGCAATTGCTTATTCAAGATAACGGTGTTGGTTTTAATACTTATAAGGCGATGGAAAAGCGAGGGATTGGCCTAAGAAACATGCGTGAGCGAGTGGAGTTTATCGGGGGCGACTTTGAACTGATGAGCGAGGTTGGCTTCGGAACGGAAATTACAGTGTTACTGACACTAGAGGGATTAATGAATGAGTGAAGTTATTCGAGTTGTGATTGCTGACGATCACCAAGTGGTACTTGATGGCTTTATGGCGAGATTGGAACTCGAGCCTGATATTAGCGTGATTGGTACCGCGAGCAACGGTTTAGAAGCGGTTGAGATGGTTAAGACCTTACGTCCAGATGTGGTGTTGATGGACATTAGTATGCCTATCATGAACGGTATTGATGCCACTCACCTAATCAAAGAAGAAAACCCGCAAGCGAAGGTGCTGATGCTGACCATGCATAACAACCGTGAATATATTATGAAGGTGATGCAGTCGGGTGCAGTCGGCTATATGTTGAAGGAAATTTCTGCCGAAAAAATGGTTCAAGCCATCAAAACGGTGAATCAAGGATCGACGTATTTCTGCGAAAAAGTGACTCAAAATTTGTTCACTCAACCAATTACTCCGACACCATCTGTGAAGAATCCACTGAGTCGACGTGAAGAAGCGGTACTGAAATTAGTGGCGAAAGGGGAGAGCAGTAAAGAGGTGGCGAAGGCGCTGAATATAAGCTACCGAACTGTCGAAACCCATCGACAAAACATTAAGCATAAACTCGACATTCACTCTACTGCAGAGCTTGCCAAGTACGCTGTCAATTGTGGGCTTGTGGATTGATCTTACGCTAAATTACACTAAATGTGTAATTTAATTACTAAATGTGTAATTAAGGCCTCCATTATGGAGGTTTTTTTAGTATTTTTGCGACAGGCTGATATTCTTCCTTTCGAAATTTAAGTGCCGAATGCAATGTTGCAAACCGAGCTCTGCAAAGTTAGAGAGGAAACATGGAGTCTGTTAAGGATAGATATAGTATTGAGAATACTGATTATACCGTAGGACAAGATAACGTTCAGAAATGGGGTTTTGATGTACATAATCCTGTATTTGGTATTAGTGCAGGGTCGATCATCATCTTCCTGTTGGCACTTTTGGTGGCAGAGCCAGAGACCGCGAAATCTGCACTTGATGGTATAAAATGGAAAGTCATCGGCAACTTCGATGGGTTCTTTATGTGGGCAGCCAACATCTTTGTTATTTTCTGTTTTGCCCTCATTGTCTCCCCGTATGGCAAGATACGTATTGGTGGCAATGATGCCAAAGCAGAGCACTCTAACCTTTCTTGGATGTCGATGTTATTCGCCGCAGGAATGGGTATTGGTTTGATGTTCTGGGGTGTTGCAGAGCCAGTCGCTTACTTTACTGGATGGTATGAAACGCCACTTGGTGTCGAAGCATACTCACCTGAAGCAGCTAAGCTTGCACTGGGTGCAACCATCTATAACTGGGGCTTACACGGCTGGGCTATCTACGCTGTTGTTGCTCTTGCACTCGCTTTCTTTACCTTCAATAAAGGTTTACCTCTTTCAATCCGCTCGATTTTTTACCCGATTCTGGGTGACAGAACTTGGGGTTGGTTCGGTCATATTGTTGATATCGTGGCGGTACTCGCAACGCTGTTTGGTTTAGCAACTTCATTAGGCTTAGGCGCGCAGCAAGCGACAAGTGGCATTAACCATGTGTTTGGTACTGATGGCGGTATTGGCATGCAGCTAGTTGTGATTGCTGTGGTCACTTTTCTGGCAACGATGTCGGTTGTGCGTGGCATCAACGGCGGCGTAAAGGTGCTAAGCAATGTGAATATGTTGGTGGCTTTAGGCTTGCTGATTTTCGTGACGATTGCTGGTGGTATGGCAGGCATTAAAGCTATCCCAACGGCGCTTATGGGTTACGTCGAAAACTTTATTCCTCTAAGTAATCCACATGGTCGTGAGGATGAAACTTGGATGCAAGGTTGGACGGTATTCTATTGGGCGTGGTGGATGTCTTGGTCACCATTTGTAGGCATGTTTATCGCGCGTATTTCTAAAGGCCGTACGATTCGTGAATTTATCGTCGCAGTACTGTTTATTCCAACAACAGTGATCATTATCTGGATGGCGATTTTTGGCGGCATCGCGATAGACCAAGTTGCGAATAAAGTCGGTGAGATAGGCATGAATGGCCTACAAGATATTACGCTTTCACTGTTCCACACATACGATGCGTTGCCAATGAGCTCTGTTTTATCTGTGGTATCGATTGGCTTGATTATGGTGTTCTTTATCACCTCTTCAGACTCGGGTTCTCTAGTGATCGATAGCATTACCTCTGGCGGTAAAGTAGATTCACCGGTTCCTCAACGTGTTTTTTGGGCGGTAATTGGTGGTGCGATTGCTGCGGTTCTGTTGTGGGTTGGTGGTACAGAATCTATCCAAGCATTACAAGCCGGTACGGTTTCTATGGCGCTTCCATTTGCGTTCATATTATTGCTTATGTGCCTAAGCTTATTGCTAGGTTTACGAACAGAAAATCAATTGGTTAAACATCAAAATGCTTTGAGCTAAAAGTAATATTAAACAAAAGGCCGACATGTTCGGCTTTTTTTTCATCAGTAATTTGAGTATTTACGTGAATATTGGATGAAAACCAAACGAACCGATTCAGGTTTACTGAAAACAACAAGTTAACCTGCTAAACTTCAGACATCCAAGTATTTGAATTAATGTGACAACAGCTTGTACTACTTGGATTGTAGGGTCGAGTTTGTGATTGGGTCACAGGTAAGTAAGGGATATTAGTAGTATTCCGTAGAGAGGGATAATGACTAAAGGTATAGATAAATACAGTATCGACAGTACCGATTACACTGTTGGTCAGGATAATGTTCAAAAATGGGGTTTCGATGTCCACAACCCAGTATTTGGCATTAGTGCAGGTTTGATTGCTCTGTTTTTGATTGGTGTTTTGGTTACGGATACCGCATCGGCGAAAGCAGCACTGGATGGCGTTAAAGGGCAAATCATCAATTCATTCGATTGGCTGTTCATCTGGTCAGGCAATATTTTTGTAATCTTCTGCTTAGGTTTGATCGTTTCTCCGTTTGGTAAAATCCGCCTTGGTGGCGTTGATGCAACGGCAGACTACTCATTCATGTCTTGGCTATCCATGCTATTTGCAGCGGGTATGGGTATCGGTTTGATGTTCTGGAGTGTGGCTGAGCCAGCGGCTTACTACACAGGTTGGTTTGAGACACCACTTGGCGTTGAACCGAACACACCAGAAGCAGCTAAATTAGCACTAGGCGCAACCATGTATCACTGGGGTCTACACCCTTGGGCGATTTATGGCGTGGTTGCTCTTTCGTTAGCATTCTTCTCTTACAACAAGGGACTACCGCTTTCGATTCGTTCTATTTTCTACCCAATTTTAGGTGATAGAGCATGGGGCTGGGCTGGTCACGTTGTTGATATTCTGGCGGTACTGGCGACTCTATTTGGTCTGGCGACGTCGCTAGGTCTAGGTGCACAGCAAGCAGCAAGTGGTATTCAACACGTATTTGGCCTTGAAGCTGGTTTGGGCTTACAAGTTATCGTGATTACAGTGGTGACTTTACTCGCGGTCGTATCGGTACTTCGTGGTATCGATGGCGGTGTAAAAGTTATCAGTAACATCAACATGCTGGTAGCCTTCTTACTGCTTATCTTAGTGGCACTAATCGGTTATGCAGTAACACTAGGCTCTATCCCAACAACCTTAATGGCGTACATCGAGAACATCATTCCACTGAGTAACCCTCACGGTCGTGAAGACCAAGCGTGGTTGCACGGTTGGACGGTATTCTACTGGGCTTGGTGGATTTCATGGTCACCATTCGTAGGTATGTTCATCGCACGTGTATCTAAAGGTCGTACGGTTCGTGAGTTCATCACAGCAGTTCTGATTGTTCCAACGACTGTGACAGTAATTTGGATGTCAGTATTTGGTGGTATGGCGATCGATCAAATCGTAAATAACATCGGTACACTTGGTCGTGAAGGCTTAACCGACGTATCGCTAGCGATGTTCCAGATGTTTGATGCACTGCCGTTTGGTACGTTGCTGTCAATCATTGCAGTGGTATTGGTTCTAGTGTTCTTCATTACATCGTCTGACTCAGGCTCTCTGGTTATCGATAGCATCACCGCTGGTGGTAAAGTGGATACGCCGGTGCCTCAACGTGTTTTCTGGGCGTTCCTTGAAGGTGCGATTGCAGTGGCGTTGTTGTGGGTTGGCGGTACTGAAGCAGTACAAGCTCTACAAGCTGGTGCTATCTCGACGGCACTGCCATTCACCATCATTCTGTTGCTGATGTGTGTGAGCTTGCTAATGGGTATGTGTACAGAAAAACGCTAACGCTTATTGCTAAAATCAGATGCATGAATAGGCGTTTGAAGTAAACAATGAATAAAGGCAGGTGAGAGAATCACCTGCCTTTTTTACATCTATTTTTTGTCTAATCTTCATACCTATTTTACCGTACTGAAGCTGACAAAAATTGTAATAACCATATCGTTAATAGCGCCTTGAATTTGGCGATATGCCAACTAATTGGCATAAGCTAAGACTATGGTTTACATAAAAATATATTACGATATTAAATTGTGAAATCGCTCGAATTTAATACTGATATTGGGTAGTATGCGCGGGATTTCCCACCACTCGTGAAACTTTGACATGAAACTAACACTAAAACAGAAGTTAATAGGTGCTAGCCTATCTGCTGTTATAGTTATGGCAACAGCGTTGACCTGGCTATCAGCAAACCAACTATTTGAACAGACTCGTAATGGCGTATACCTACGAGCTGAAAGCGTATCAGAAGCAGCATCTGAAGGTATTAAAAACTGGATTGGTATTCGCACGGATATCGCATCAGCATTTAATGACTTTTCACGAGAAAGCGATGTTGTTCCTTTCCTAAAGCAAGCTCGCGTAGCGGGTGGTTTTGACGATATCTTTTTAGGTACACCAGAAGGTGGCATGTACCGTTCACACCCTGAACGTAATCGTGCAGATTACGATCCACGTCAACGCCCTTGGTACCAAGAAGCAAATGCAGCAGGTAAGCAGATCATTACTACGGCTTACCAAGATGCAATCACTAAAGCACTACTAGTAACCATCGCAGAACCCGTTCGTCACAATGGTCAGCTTGTTGGCGTAGTAGGTGCGGACGTACTTATCGACCAATTGGTTAACGACGTAATCAGCCTAGATGTTGGTGACAATGCTTACGCAATGCTAATCGATGCGTCTGACGGCACATTCCTAGCGCACCCAGATTCAGCACTAAGCCTGAAGCCAGTAAGTCAGCTTTCTAATGACATCTCTATGCCAATCATCGAGAACGCAGTGCGTACTGGTAGCATCGAGATCATTAAAGAACGTGGCGCTGAGAAGCTGCTTTACTTCACGAAAGTACCGAACACTAACTGGATCTTCGCGGTTCAGATGGACCGAGCGACTGAAGAAGCAAACCACTCAACACTACTTACTCAGCTCATTATGACTGCTGTAGTGATTACGCTTATCGTGATCGTACTGGTTTCTTGGTTGGTGAGCTTCCTATTCCGCGACCTAAACCGAGTTTCTGCGGCACTTGAAGAAATCGCTTCAGGTGAAGGTGACCTTACTCAGCGTCTTGAGCCTAAGAGCGACGACGAAATTGGTCAGCTTGCACAAAACTTCAACCGTTTTGTGGGCAACATGCACACAATGGTGATCAAGCTAAGTGAAGTGTCTGCTGCATTGGGTAACCAAGCGCGTCAAACTGCATCACAAGCGGAAGAGCGTAGCGCTCGCATCCAGATGCAACAAGACGAGATCAACATGGTTGCAACGGCTGTCAACGAAATGGCAGCGGCGACACAAGAGATCGCGGGTAACGCAGACCATACGGCACAGAATTCATCTGAAGCGGTTGGTGCGTGTGAGCACGGTACTGGTCAAGTAACACAGACTCAAAGCTCAATCCAAAATCTTGCTCAAGAAGTTCAGATTGCAACTAATGTGATCCTAGAGCTTGAAGAGCACGGTAATAGCATCAACGCTATCTTGTCTAACATTCAAGGCATCGCTGAACAGACAAACCTACTTGCACTTAACGCAGCGATTGAAGCGGCACGTGCAGGTGAGCAAGGTCGTGGCTTCGCGGTTGTTGCTGATGAAGTTCGTGTTCTGAGCCAACGTACACACGGTTCAACACAAGAGATTCAACAGACTATCGAATTGCTACAAGGTACAACAGGCAAAGCGGTTAGCATCATGAATGACAGCCGTACTTTGGCTGAAACGAGTGTTGATGACGCAAACTCAGCGGCTGCAAGCCTAACGCAAATTCATGCTGCTGTTGAACGTATCAGCGATATGGCAACACAGATTGCTTCTGCGGCAGAAGAGCAAGCGTCTGTAACGTCTGAGATTACTCGTAACACAGAGGGAATCCGTGACGTATCTAACGAGCTAGCAGACGAAGCACACCAAGCGGCAGAGCAAGCAGCTCAGCTGTCTGAACTGTCTCACGAGCTAGAGAGCGAAATCAGTCGCTTCAAGCTGTAAGCACTAAAGCGTAAATTTAAAGCCGAATGTGATAATCACATTCGGCTTTTTTGTGCCTCTTATTTGGAGGCTTAGGCATCGAGAACTAGTTGTTCGGGTAACCTGGGAACTTCGCTTTTAGATTGGCGCGAGTAGGGAAGTACTTCTCCATAAACTTCACCATCGCAGGGTCGTTCTTTTGAAGCTCTGTGAATGTCGCGGAACTTAGCTCTTGAGCGCTGTAGCCTTTGTAGTTTACGTCGTAGTAAGCATACAGAGAGTAAGCTAGGTATTCTTGATCGTATGACTCAGCGTCTAGGTCAGCTTCAACGATTGTCGAGTCTTTTCCATTTGGAAAGTAAGAGCCCGCAAGAATCGCTTTTTCATTCAGCTCATCGAGTTCTTTTTGCATCACACCCCACTTTGATGAAGGTGATTGTACCGCCAAATTCATCACACCGTAGTCGTGTACAAAGTGAATGATCTCTTCAAACGCAGCGTCTCTTTTTGTCACTAACCCCGGCTTGTTTTCGCCTGCTGTAGTATCTGTCGTTTCAGTCGCGAATAGATCTTGGAAGCGGTAGTTTTCATCTAAGTAATCGCCCGCATCTCTCTTAGACCAATCATCATCGTAAAAGAACGCCATCGCAGCTTTGCTGTCGTAGATAGCCTTGGTCACTTCAGCTGGGAAGTTATCAAGGTAGTACTGCATGATCTTCTTAACGTGCGCAACTTTAGCCGTGCCGTCATTCTGTGTTTTGTCTTCGATCAGTAAAGGGATCTTGTAACCATGAGCTTCTACACAACTGCGTTGCTTGATGCCATTGTTAAGCAAGTCGCCTGTTGTGTCTAAAATAACAGAACAATCACCTGTTGGAACACGAGCGAACGTCTCTGAAGCACTTTGAGCAAAGCTTGGAACAAATTGGATAGCGTTACTTAGGGTGTTACCCACGCGCACGTAAAGGTTCATCGGTCTCATTTGGTCGATATTAAACTTGTCGCCAGTGCTATCGATGATGAATTGCTTGTTGATGGTTACGGTGTCGGCTTTTTTCCAGAGAACGATGTTCTTGATGTTGTTTTCGACTTTAGCAACAGCAAGTTTTTCTGGTGTTGTAGTTGAGTTGAAGTTCTCGTAGTAAATGTTAAATTTTTCAACATCATACGTTTTACCAGACGAGTTTGTTGCCGTCACTTTAAACGTAATGTCTGCGTCATTTTGAGTCTTATAGTTGCGCTCTGGGATACCATGAACTTGAGCAAAACTGCCGCTCGATTTTAGATTATTACCGTACTGAGTAATATCAACGTTCACGTTTTTGTCTGCGCCATTTTTAATCGACTTTACGCTGAATTGCAGCGAGAAATTGTTGCCCAAGCTAACCACTGAGTTGGCGCTAGATGCGTCAATGACATTTTTTGAAGCACTGTTATTGTTACCGCCACCGCTTCCGCCGCCACACGCAGTAAGCATTGTTGTAACAACAAGAGTAGGAATAATGAGTTTATTTATCATAGAGAACCAAATTATCTGCAAGCAATAAAGCTCGCATGTTACAAGAAATGGTATTTTCTCTTAGTAAGCTTTTGTAAGTTATGTATTGATATTACTTACAAATGACGCATTAAAGATTTGTATAGGCAATTGGTTCAAGCGATTGGTTGACTTGGCGAGATAAGCTAGGGCGGGGAAATCGGGTGGGAGAGTAGTGGGCGGCATAATGGCCCACTACTGAAGTCTGGATTAGAAGTATTTTTTCGCTACTTCAACAGCTTTGTCCAAATCTGGAATCATAGTCAGCTCTGGAACTCGCTGAATATGAACGATTTTGTTGTCTTTATCGACAACGAATGTGCTACGAGCAAGTAAACCAAGTTCGTTGATTTGTGTGCCGGATTCAAAACCAAAAACGTGGTCTTTGGCATCTGAAAGCAAAGTTAGGTTGTCTGTAATACCTTTCTCATTCTTGAATCGATCCAGTGCGAAAGTCGTGTCTGCACTTAGGCCGATGAATTCAATGTTATCTGTCAGTTCAGGGTTTGCTTTTACAAAGTTAGACAGATCCTGAGCTTGTTGGTTACATACTGGTGTGTCAATCGAAGCCAGTACACTAAAGATACGCACTTTGTCTGTTTTTGCTGTGGTATCGTACGGCTGGTTTTTGTTTGTCATCAATGTCACTGAAGGCAGGTAATCACCAACAGCCAAGCTATTACCGACAAGGTTGAACGTTGTCTCGTAGTATAAAGTCAGCGTATTGTCTTTCCCTGTTGGAGCCGTTTCACTGGTTGTTAAGTAGTCCGCAGCACCAGCCGTTGTGGTTAGAATCAGTGCCGCTAGCGTGATTAGCGTTTTTTTCATGTTGAGTCTCTTGAATTATATTAGTTAAGCTCAGTTTCAAGCGCAGCGAACTCTAGCGAAATAAGATGCGGTTTGTTCAAACCAACAGATAATGAAAATCACACCGTTCGATTTTATTATAAAATATCAACGACTAAGAGAATAAGACCCTATTTAAAATGAGAGTTTACATAAGCTGAGTATCTTGGATATTTGTAATATCCTAACTTCAGAGCTGTCATTTTTTATTTTGTATGAATGCAAGTAGTTATGGGCTTTATTCTTATAAACTATCGAAAAGTCGGTCTCAAAAACACCTTCGCTATTTTTAGTTACTGTTATGTCAATATGTCTAGCTCTACAATCCTTATATGAGCTTACTCGGATTATTCCCTCCATATTTTCAAGGTCTAACATCCCCGTATGATCAACAAGGTTATATGAGATATTTTCAGTGGACACCAAACGCTGAGTCATATTTTTGTTGATATTATTTGTGTTATAGCAACCTCTAATTAGTGACAAGGAAGTAATGGCCAGCATTAACATGAATAGCTTTTTAAGATAAACCAAAGTTTCGTGGGGTTTATTCGGCAACTCTTGGTTATCGGTCACTTCGATAGCTACTGAGACTTCGCTCGTTGCTCCATCTATTGCAGCAGCGGCTATTGTGTCATCTTCCTGGATTTCGGAAGTTAGACTGGTTTCAGTCGGTGAATTGCTTTCATCAGGTAGATGGGGTTCTGATGGCTCTTCATTGGATATTTTCTCAAGTAAATAGCCAGCTTTACTTACAGTGGTGAGCTTTGTATTTTTAATACCAATCGTTTTGAGCGACTTTCTTAACGTACTGATCGTATTGGTTAGAGATTGATCAGAGACAATGGCACCATTCCAACATTCACTAAAAAGCTCATCTTTACTCACACATCGACCATTGTGGTTATGCAAATAGAGTAAAACACGGAATGGTTTTGGCCTTAATTTGATTAAGGTTTTATTTTCGATATTCATTATCGAACGATCGCTCAGGTTTATATGTAACTCATCATTAATTACAAGTGAATTATCATTAATCATTCTACTTCTCTCAAATTAATTATTTTTATTGTTATTACGCCTAGACCAACTTGTCGTCGATTCTATTTTTTTTCATCGCTTTGGCTATCAAAAATCAAGTTCGTTTGAAAAATGTGTGGAATTTATATTTGGTGTGTTTTTAGTGAGTTTTGAATGATGTGGTTTAGGTTGGGCGCAAGTACGATAGACGCATAATTCACGGATAGAACATCAACAGATATAGGGATTATTAATAACGTTGTTTGTTTTTGGGAGTGAAGATGAAAGTCGTATCAAAAGAAAGTGTTACACGTGTTTTAGGCAGCATTGAAGAATATAAACAGGTAGCTTGTGTTGAATCCAAAGGCTTAGATGTCATCAGCTTATTGGTTCGCTTATGTCACCTTCAGAGCAAGAAAATCTCAGAAGACGATCGCCAAGTCTTAGTAGACCACATCAAGGATTTGATATCAGAAGAGCTAGCCTTTGCCCAAAAAATGGAACTGGAAGAAGCTGAAGCGATATTAATGGATTCTATTAGCCCGCTATGCAATCCAGCACAATCCAAGTGAGACTAACTGATGCTTGAGTGGAACTCTGAACACCGTCGATACGAGACGTCGGTTCTTGGATTTAAAGTGCATAGTGTCTTTCAGTCGATTAGTGACGCTGACCAAAATGTGTTTGGCTATGAGGCGATATGCCGAGTAGAGATGCAAGGTGCGAAGGTAAACGTTAAACGCTTCTATAAAATTCTTGAGGACTTCGGTGAGAAGTCTGAGTTTAGATTTAAGTTTTTCTTGAACATTATGCACTTGAGAAATTTTCGGAACTCGAGCATCTATGGTCGTGATCTGAAGCTGTTTCTCAATGTTACCCCATGCTTTTTTAAGTACTTTTCATACGGGAACGACTTAAACAGCTTATACCTCCCGCTAATCAAGGAGGAGCAGGTAGACTTGAGTCAAATCGTCGTGGGAATTGTTGAGGACTATTGCCCTTTAGCTGACATAGAGAGCTTACATCGAGGTACTGAATACCTCAGAAACATAGGTATTTCGTTCGCACTGGATGACTTTGGCTCTGGCTGGGCGGGTTATAGCCGCATGGCAGTCGTGAAGCCTGACTACCTCAAAGTGAGCCGTGATATGTTGATTGAATTTGCTATGAGCGGCTCTCAAGATGACAACCTTTTGGAAGAACTGAACACCATTACGACGATACAAGGTATCAAGGTGATTTTTGAGGGGATTGAGAACGTAGATAACTTACGTGCTGCGGCTCAGTATGGGGCTGATTATTATCAGGGTTACCACATAGATTTCCCTAAATCTTATCCCGTAAACATGCTAGACCAAGGTGTTGTCACGCCAGATGAAAAATTCAGGCTAAACACCTACCTCAATAAGAAAACCAGAATAACGAGTAAAAGCGCTTAAATCACCGAGTGACTGAAACCGCGCTCAAAATAACCAATCTGTCGATTTCCCTTATCTGAACTACTACTCTTCGGTTCACTAACCTCTCGTGTGGGAGGTTAGCTTTTTGGCTAGTGATATCGATATGAGTGAGTTGTATTTGAATAACTCTGGATTGAACGGTTTAGACGCTGGGGGAGGGCTATCAGTATTCTAATCGATGATTACAGTTCGTTTTCTGAATTTCTTTTTGATTTTGTTTCTGAATTGCTTTCTTGGATTAACTGAATCAATTGGCTTTTGCTGTAGGTGCAATAGGCATGGAGAAACCTCTCAACCTCTTCAGTTTCAACTTGGTTCACTCTACACGATACATATCCTTCCTTCTGATCAACACCAAGCTTAATGTTGTAGAGCTGTTGTTCTCGATCTACAAAAAGACAAGTCCCTTCACTGGTACAAATACTAACGTTGGCGTTTTCGTTTGAGTTAATCGAAGACCATAAATCATCAAATGACGCTTTGATCGCATCATAGTCTTTACGTTCCGCTACTTCGTCTTTTGTAAGAGACATCATGCAAATCTCGCTCATAGTTTTCCTCTCTATATTTACAAAAAATTCTCCTAGCATTGTTGAGGATGCTGGGAGAATCAATGTCATTCAGTTTAGATAGCGATTTACGCAGCCTTAGCGTCGTTCTTTAGCTGTTCTAGACAACGGATGAATGCACGTAGGTTACGATACACGTCTGTTTGATCATAAAACACGCCAACATTCTCTAATTCTATCGGGCCTGATACTGCGTTATCTAGCATTAGGTTATCAATTAAGCCAAAGTTTTCTAGCGTCATACCAATGCCATCCACATAGGTTTGCTCATCGACTTGCTTAGCATTTGGCAGTTGGTCTAGGTTTCTTTTTAGGAAAAGATCGGAGTTGTTGCTGTAGGCAAGTACCGTTTTACCTAGCGCTTTACCAAAGCCCATCTCATAGGCTGTACCCACATCGCAGCTCGCGCCTCTGAAAGGGGTCATGTTGGCGATGACGATATCACAGCTCTCAATAAGCTCTTCGTTAGCGCGGCCAATCTTTAAGCCATTTTGCTGAGGACTAGGTTCATTCAACTCTAGAATATTGTCGAGTGGGAAAATACCCTCGAAGCCATAAGCTTCACAAATCTTCTTCTTTTGATCACCGATTGAGACAGCGTCACTTAGAAATACTTCTGGTCCTGCTAGATAAATACGTTTCAACGTTTAACTCCTGATTAGCAACAGTGCTTGTGTTAGTGCTGATATTTTTATCTATTGGATTGTTTAAGTAATAACCGAAAGTACACGGTTTGCTAATGTGTGGTTTTGGTGTGTTTTTAGCTTTATGGTTTAAAAAGTGATTCATTAAAGCTGTTTTGCTTAAGCTCATGATTTGAATATTACTTTGAGGCTATTTCTTGTTCGTTTAAGGCGAGAACGTGACGGTGAGTAGAATGGGAGGGGGGCCTCTTGAGATACAGAAAAATCGATAGGTAATAAAAAAGCCCGAGTATGAACTCGGGCTTTGGATGTTTCTTTGTCATCGATGAGGCGACTAGATTGCCTGACGAAGTTGGAAATAGCGTCCTTGTTCGTTCAACAATGTCTCGTGAGAACCATGCTCTACAATCTCACCTTGTTCAATCAGAACGATAGAATCCATCGCTTCCAGACCGATCAAACGGTGCGTAATGAAGATAACCGTCTTGCCTTCAAAGTGCTTCTCAAACAGTGCCATGATGCTTTGCTCTGTTTGCTTATCTAGGCCTTCTGTTGGCTCATCAAGCAGCAGGATAGGGGCATCATGAAGGATGGCACGTGCAATACCAACACGGCGCTTCTCACCACCAGACAGTTGACGACCACCGTCACCTAACCAGCTATCAAGACCATCGTTCTCCAGCAGCTTTTCTAGGCCAACGTCTTTAAGAATGTTAGCTAGGTGCTCATCGTTGGCATCTGGTTTCGCAATCAACAAGTTGTCGCGTAGGCTGCCATTTAAGATGTCGACACGCTGGCTGACCACACTGATCGATTCACGCAGTTGTGACTCGTTCCATTGTGTTAGTTCAATGCCCGCGATAGAGATATAACCCTTCTTAGGATCCCAGTAGCGAGTTAGAAGCTGAATCAGTGTCGATTTACCAGAACCCGTTTGACCCACAATCGCCACTTTGTTCGTTGCCGGAATCGTTAGGTCGACAGCGTTCAGAACACTGCGCTCAGAGTCAGGGTAGTTGAACGTCACGTTTGAGAACGTAATATCAAGCGGCTTGTTGATGTCGAGTTTTTCTTCCGCGAATTGAACTTCAGGCTCGGACAGAATCACTTCATTCAAGCGACGTGCAGAAGACAGAGTCTGACCTAAATGCTGGAACGCGCCTGCGATTGGCATTAACAGTTCAAAACTTGCCATGGTTGCGAACGCCATTAGCGCAATAAACGGATCAGGTGCATTACCACCCACGCCGTCAGCCGCTAGCCAAAGCATCAGAACCAGTGTCAAACCGTTGAACAGCATCAGCGCTGCTGAAGCCATACCGGTTAGGTTAGCGTTCACAAACTGGTTCGCCATTAGCTTCTGTTGAGTTTCTAGAATCGCGTTGCGGTAACGCTCTTCTGCACCAAACAGAGTCAGTTCGCTGTAGCCTTCAATCCAATCCAGAGTGGTAACACGAAGATCCGCTTTGTTCTGCGTAAGCTCACCACCGTTACGCTTACCCAGCTTGTAGAACAAGACTGGCCAAATCAACAGCATGATAAGCAGGATAGAACCTAAGATCAGGCCTAGCGAGGTATCGAACCACATCAAGAACAGAGTCAGGAAGAAGATACCAAACACACCAACCGTCACAGGGCTTACTAAGCGCAAGTAAACGTGGTCCATGGCGTCGACATCAGCAACCAAGCGGTTCAGTAGGTCAGCGTCACGAAGGTTTGAAATACGACCTGGGATCAGCGGAGCCAGCTTCTTGAAGAAGAAGATACGTAAATCAGTCAGTAGTTTGAATGTCGCATTGTGGCTTACAACACGTTCACCCCAACGACCCGCAGTACGGCTCATTGCTAAACCACGAACACCACCGCCCGGTAGCATGTAGTTGAAGGTTTCACGTGCAATCGTCAGGCCAGCAACCGCAGAAGCTGAAATGAACCAACCCGATAGCGTTAACAAGCCAATAGAAGCTGACAGAGTAGCAAAAGCCAGTAGCATGCCTAGCGATAGGCCAAACCAATGCTTTTTATAGAGTTTCAGGTAAGGCAGTAAATCACGCATCTAAATTACCCTTATTGTCTTGTTGAGCTAAGTTCGCGTTTAGCATCTCTTCGAATAAACCACCCGCAGTCGAAAGCTGTGCGTAATGACCCTGTTCAACAAGGCCACCATCGCGCATAACCATAATGTTATCGACCGATTGAAGAGGAGCCAGTTGGTGCGTCACAAGCAGGGCAGTGCGACTTTCAATGTTGCTGTTGATGCCTTTCATTACTAGCTGCTCACTACGAGTATCTAGGCTAGCAGTAGGTTCATCAAGCAACCAGAATTGACCGTCTTGAATCATCGCACGAGCCAACGCCAAACGTTGAGATTGACCAACAGACAGGCCGCCAGAACGATCAGAAATCATGTAGTCCAAGCCATGCTCATTAACAAACTCACTAGCAAAAGATTGGTCTAGTGCGTTTTGAACCGTTTGGTCTGTAATATCTTGCTTACCTAGAGTGACGTTGTCACGGATGCTGCCGTGAAGCAACAGTGGGTTTTGACCAACCCAGCTTATGGTCTTACGCCAAGATGCCAAGTCTAAATCACGCAGTTCAATACCATTGATTTTCAAGCTTCCTTCATAAGGCATGAAACCAAGAATGGCATTAATCAAACTTGTCTTACCCGCGCCACTTGGGCCAACTAATGCCGTCGATTGTCGAGTATTCAGGGCGAACGAGATAGGGCCAACCAGTTGAACACCTTCAGGGCTCAGCACTTTCAGATCTTGAGCTTCAATATTGATGCCTTGAGCTGGGTCTAGTTGAGTGTCACCTGATTTAACCTTAGTGATGTCGGTTTCTAGGAACTCAACAATACTCTCGGCTGCGCCCACCGCTTGTTGCTTCGCGTGGTAGAAAGTACCTAAGTCACGCAGAGGTTGGTAAAACTCTGGCGCCAAGATAAGGATAAACAGACCCGCGAATAGCGTAATACCAACACCGTAGTGGCCGAAGTTAAGCTCGCCGATGTAAGTGAAACCAAAGTAAACTGCTGTCATCGCAATCGAGATAGACGTGAAGAACTCAAGCACTGCAGACGACAAGAAAGCGATTTTCAATACATCCATAGTGCGCGTTCTGAACACTTCAGATGCACCTTTCAATACTTCTGTTTCAGAGCTAGTGCGGTCGAAAAGACGAATGGTTGTCATTGATTGCAAACGGTCGTAAAAGTGACCAGAAAGACGCTGAAGCGCTTTAAAGTTCTTACGGTTTGCGTCTGCGGCTTTCATCCCCACTAATGCCATGAACATCGGTACCAGTGGCGCAGTCAGTAAGAAGATAAGGCCGGCAGCCCAGTTTACTGGGAATACTACAACCAAAATAATGAATGGAATCAGTACCGACAAAGACATCTGTGGCAAGTAGCGTGAGAAGAAGTCTTGCATGTCTTCAACTTGTTCTAGCAACAGCGTTGCCCACGTACCGGCAGGCTTACCTTTGATGTAAGCAGGGCCAAGTTCTCGAAGCTTGTCTAGAATGAGCTGCCTAATGTAGACACGGATCTGTTCACCACAGCGATAACCTGCGATTTCACGACCCCATGTACAGCCCGCACGGCCAACGACCGAGAGTGCCAAGCCAGCAAAATGACCAACCAGTTCAGATTTATCGACATTCTCGATGATCAACTGGTGAAGAATAGAGGCGAGAAGCGCTGCTTGAGCAATTAAAAACACACTTGAAAGTACGCCAAGGCTAATCGCAATCATAAGCCAGCGTTTTGCTAACTTACTTTGTTGCTTAAGCCACTTATTCAAGCTGCGTTGTTTTTTCTTATCCATTATGAAGGCTTAATGATAATTATTATTCGTTGAGGGCGGCTAGTATACAAAAGAAAGCCCAGTGGATATACCACTGGGCTTTAGGGATTTACAACAAAATGTGATGACGCCCTGCATCTACTAAGGCGAGAGCGTCGATAATCAAATCTGCAATCTCAGATTTACTTATCGTTAAGGCCATCTAGGAAGCGTTCAGCATCCAGAGCAGCCATACAACCTGTACCAGCAGAAGTGATCGCTTGGCGGTAGTTGTGGTCCATAACATCACCTGCAGCAAATACGCCAGGGATGCTTGTTTGTGTAGCGTTACCTTCCAGACCAGACTGAACAATGATGTAGTCATCTTTCATATCTACTTGGCCTTTGAAGATTTCAGTGTTCGGCTGGTGACCGATAGCGATGAACGCGCCCATTACGTCGATATCTTCTGTCTTGTCAGACTGAGTATCTTTAATGCGAACGCCTGTTACGCCCATATCGTCGCCAAGAACTTCGTCTAGCGTGCGGTCAGTGTGAAGAACAATGTTGCCGTTCTCTACTTTGTCCATTAAACGCTTAACAAGAATCTTTTCAGCGCGGAACGTGTCACGACGGTGAATCAGGTGAATTTCAGACGCGATATTAGATAGGTAAAGTGCTTCTTCAACTGCCGTGTTACCACCACCAACAACCGCTACTTTTTGGTTGCGGTAGAAGAAACCATCACACGTTGCACAAGCAGAAACGCCGCGGCCTTTGAATGCTTCTTCAGACTCTAAACCTAGGTACTTAGCTGATGCACCTGTTGAGATGATCAACGCATCACAAGTGTACTCGCCAGAATCGCCTTTAAGACGGAAAGGGCGGTTTGATAGGTCGACTTCGTTAATGTGGTCGAACAGAATCTCTGTTTCAAAGCGCTCTGCGTGCTCTTTCATGCGATCCATCAGTGCTGGGCCTGTTAAACCTTCAGCATCACCCGGCCAGTTTTCCACTTCTGTTGTGGTTGTAAGCTGACCACCTTGCTGCATACCTGTAACAAGAACTGGGTTTAGGTTTGCACGAGCAGCGTAAACTGCAGCTGTATAGCCAGCAGGGCCAGAACCAAGAATCAATAAATTACAGTGCTTTACGTCGCTCATGAGGACTCCGAAATTGAATTTGTTTTAATTTATAATCGCTTAGGATTGTATGGAAAATATGGAGGCAATAAAAGTGTAAACAAGGGCTGAAGTGTAATTAATCGTTATAGTTTAGAACTTATTCGAGACAAACGTTTTCGTGGCTGCGTTCGGTCGACTAGATGAGATATCATGCCAGTAATCAAACTTACTATACGGTGAACCTAAAGGAGTGAACTGGTAATCAAGTTAGACGATAAGACATTTGATGAGTGTACGAATGATGCTGATAAGTTGGTTTGCAGGGGCGCTGTAGAACTGCTGGCTGTGGATGTTCGGATTTGGATGATGACTAAGAGTTTACTGTTTCTTGAGGGGCAATTTTGCGGTTGGCGGAGAAATGACAGTGACCACATAAAGGTGTAGTAATGTCACTGTTAATTTAAACTAGTATCTGGTTGCTTTTATAAAACACAAAGCCTGCACTTTTGCAGGCTTTTTCATTACATTACCAAGCTATTTGGTGTTTGTGTCATTTTGGGCTTCCAACACGATTTCATTCAACTCTCGCTGCTCGCGCTTTTTTTCTTTCTCTTCTTGACGAAGTTTCTTTTTTTCCCTTTCTTCTCGGGCCTTTTTAGTGTTTTCTTTGGCATCCTCAGTAAGCCATTCTCCAATAAAACGTGCGCCTAGTGCTAGAAAAAACACAGAAGTGATGAGCACATTAGGGTAGTCAAAAACCGATACTTTGTTGTTCGGTATTATGGAGTATGTAGTAACTGCGATCACCACTAAAAATGCCCCAAACAACGCCCATTCACCAGTTCCGCATCGCTGATTTTTGAGTATTAAAGCAATAACAGCGACAACTAAAATTACCATAAATGACCAATTATTGAGTACCAACATAATCTTGTTAACGGTATCCATATTTCCTCTTTAAAATTAAATTTCTGACGGCTTTCAAAACCGCTTCGTGTTTTCAAGTGTTCAAAACGGACGCTTCGAACTCATTTGATTTCGGGCGTTCGGTTAGATAATCAACGGTTTTCAAACGCCCTAAGCCGCAACTGAACTAAGTTCATTGACTAAGTAATCCCCCAAACCATTAACTGTTAATGCTTGTAGTTTAGGAGCTATATGGCGTTTTTCATTTAAGAAATCGAGAGCACGGCGATCTCGCAGTAACTCTTGACCTCCACAGACAACCAAATATGCGTCATGCTTGGTTCTCTCAGCATCAAATGCCGTGTAACCAAGCTTTTCCATTGCTGTACCTGATGACTCTTGGAACTTAGCAACTACTTGAATAGTACTATTAGGCATATGCACGATAAAATGAGCATAGTCATTCTTACCTGCAAAAATACTCGGATACCTAACATTAGATTGGTAGGTCATAGCGGTTCCACTGTTACTCTCAGTAAAACCAAAACTAGCAAAGGTGTTTGAGATATCTCTCAATAGATCTTTTCTGCACATCGTTCTTTCCTTTCTAACTGTGCTTTTCAAGAGGGAGCCCATTAAAGACTCCCGGTAATTGTTTCTTCTATGCGCCAGGCAAAGAACGTAGATGCTGACAGACATACTCAAGACGCCCATTACGACGACGCATATAAGCACATACTTGCACTACTTTTTGACGAATACTCATCAGAGATTCCTCCCAAAAAAGATGAAAGAGGGAATTCAATGATTGAGGTGAACACGTTAGAAAGGTATGATTGCGGAACAAATCAGAGCAATCGGCCTTTCTTACAGGGCTTGAAACCTCTTAGTGTTGGGCCTTATAAGCTTACCGCGCCAACGGTGCTTATAATTCACCTCACTGTAAAAAGGCACTTTTAGTATTTTACTGAAAGTGCCTTTTTACTTTTCTTTTCGGACGCCGCGAAATGGCGTGCCATCTTGCTTAACACTCATAAAACGTCCTGTATTCGCATCACGCTTCACCCAATGCCCCGAAGGTGTTTGAGTTTGTGAACGTTCGCGAACCATCCCATGACGGCGGTTATCGCCTGCTTTACCGTTAGTAGCCACTGCTATTACTCCTCTTATTTGACAACATAGGCATCATACTACTTTGCAACTAGAATAGCAAGTGCACTTATAATAATTATAAGTGCGCAAGTGTTTATATGTATTTATAGCGAACATTGTGTATAATTAAACACATAAAACAAACAACATGATGACTGCAAAATGTACACATATAATGAATTGAAAAATTTAGATAAAAACAACGCAGATAGACTTATTTTCATCGACTTCATGCTACGTTTTACTGGTTCAATTAAACGCGTCGATATAACTGAACTGTTTAACCTTTCTGATGCTGCCGCCTCAAAAATCTTGGCCGAATATGCTAAAAAGCGACCAAACAACATGTCTTACAACCGCTCACTCAGAGTCAATACAATAGAAAAAGGCTATGAGCCGCTCATCGAGTGGAACGCAGAGATGGCAATGGGGATGCTGGCACACGGATTTAACAAGAATAAAGTTGCTGATACTGATAAAGCGATCTTGCCCTACGAAAAAATAAACACGCTCCCTCATCAGATGAACATTAATCATGTAGAGCGCATTACTAGAGCAATCAGTAGCGGCTATGCAATACAATGTAAGTACTACTCAAAAAACAGCACCAATCATTCAAGCAGAACGATTGTGCCTCTGAATATATTACATGACGGTGAGCATTGGATGTTTAGAGCTTACGATCGCTCTGAACAAAATGACTTAAGAAATAAATTTAAATTTTTCCATTTTTCGCGAATGCTAGAAGTTGAAGAACATAGAGACACTGAAGAACTAAAACAGAAGTCTCACGAAACTTTAGCTAATGACCCAGATTGGAGCGTAGAAATACCACTTTCGCTAGTAATTCATGAGGATAGACAAGAAAGTAAGGAAAGAGATGCTATACGCAAAGACTTTGGAATCGAAAATGGAAGCGATGAACTGTTTATTCTAAAAAAACCCGCTTATTTTTGGATATTGAAAAACAAATGGCATATAGATACGAGACCTCAGCAAGATATTGATAATAAAAATTGTCCAATAGCTGATAAAAAGTATTACAGGTTTAGAATTAATAATCTAAGTATGGTTAACAAGCTTCTCGAACAGCATAAATGTTTTTCTACTCTAAGTTAGGACCTGACACCACGACACGGCCACGTCATTAAGACAATAGTTAATTGCAAGGCCTTGAACTGCCCACTAAACGTAACAGCATAAAAACACGTTTTTCGTGTTTTTATGCGTCTAAAGGTATCCTCATCCCGTCTTTTAGGGCAAGGCCTAGAAAATGTAGCAGCACTGCTATCTCCTCCGTAGTGCTCTTTACACTGCTGTTACTTTTATACAGCTACAATGAATAATTGACCTTGAGGGAAGCGTTGCGGTAATTGAAACTCCAACTCACTTCGGATTATAAACGTGTTACTCATGAATACTTAGCGTTTCTGATTACGTTTTTTACCTGTAACTTACATCCATTTCCTTAGTGGTTTCCAACGCTTTATACTCTTGCTTCAAACCCCTCCCGCAACATTCCACTTCAACCATCTTCGAGACTAAAAGAACAATCAACTTACTCCCTTAAAAGAGATGAGCCATTTGGGGCGGCCGAGTTCCCCCCGAACTCGACCTGTTCCAGACGCGCAAGCAAAGGCGTGTGGATTCTGGCGTACTCATAAATTAACCAATTCCAGTTTGTTGTGTAAATAATCAATAGCTTGGCCACTGATAGGTAGGTCGTATTTCGATGTGCAAAAACATACAAATAAAGTATGTCGAAATAGGGGGATGAGGCTAGATGCCGCAGCTGGCGTATTAGTCGGTAAGCGCTGACAAAATAACAAACACAGCGCGCTAGTTAATAATATCGCTAAAATTGATTTTAAAGGTGTTTATAACTGGCTAGTGATGTGTGCTAGTTTTAAGAGCTGGTCATCTTTTATTCTGGTGTTATGCACTGCTTTTGATTTTAAAGTTGGTTTTACTATCTGAATTTTTATTTCTGGCGGGATAAATGATTGTTTATTGTTGATTTGGCAAGATCTTCAAGTATCCTTTATGTAAACAAAACGTTAAATATTGAAAGTAAATTAACAATCATTAAGGAGTCGATGATGTTACACGCTCACGAAAACACCCTACATATTACCCATCTCAGTAACCACGCGGTTAAGGAGCTGTCACCTTCTTTCTCTAAGCTACCTAGCACAGAGCACGCAGACGGACAGTACCGATTGAGAAGGTACTCTGTGGTTGAATTCAGTAATGGACAAGTCGTTGAGCTAGACAAACATAACTTCGTTCAGTCTGAAGACATCAATCACTTTCAAGGTGATGTTGTTCGTCAATTCGAGCCAATCGAAGCTCCGATTTTGAGCAGTGAAGGCATGCAAGAGATGTGTGAACTGTTTATTGAAACTAACGGGCTTGAAGACGGACAAGAAATAGAAATCCACCAAATTCGTATCGCTGCCATTTATGAAGAGACACAGGTTGCGCCAGAAGGTGTCCACCAAGATGGCTTCGACCACATCGCGTTAATTGGCGTGAACCGTCATAACATTGTTGGCGGCGAAATCATGCTGTACCAAGATTCTCATGAAGCACCGTTCTTTAGAAAAGTGCTTGAAGATGGCGAAGTCGCAATGCTTGCAGATAGTAAGCTATGGCACAACGCACAACCAATTCGCACCATAGACCACGATGAGATGGGTTACATGGATGTGTTTGTTCTAACGGCTAAGGATGCGCGCAATGTCCTTCACTCTTAATGATGTACGCCAGCAGTTCAGTGCGCTAGGCCAATACCACGACGGTAAGCCAGTTACCTTTTTTGATGGCCCGGGTGGTTCTCAGGTTCCTGAGAATGTGCTTGCGTCGATGACAGAATACCTTGGCCACTTTAACTCTAATTTAGGCGGCCACTACTTTTCGAGCCAGAAGACCACAGGCTTGATGCAGCAAGCGCGAGAGTCGGTGCAAGCCTTACTGAATGCCGAATCTTCAGGCAATGTTGTGTTTGGTGCCAACATGACCTCGCTGACATTTCAGCTTAGCCGAGCGATCAGCCGCGATTGGCAAGCAGGCGACGAGGTGATTGTTACTGCGCTAGACCACTACTCGAATGTATCGAGCTGGCAGCAAGCGGCAGACGACAAAGGCGCGATTGTTCGCCAAGTTCGTGTCGACGAGTCAGATTGCAGCCTAGACATGGCACACTTTGAGTCATTACTGAACGAGAAAACCAAACTGGTTGCCGTGACCTTTGCGTCAAATACCACGGGCTCAATTGTTGATGTCGCGAAAGTTATCGAGCTTGCACACCAACACGGCGCTCAGGTGTATGTTGATGCCGTTCACTATGCACCACACCACTTGATTGATGTTCAGCAGTTGAACTGTGACTTCTTAGCGTGTTCGGCTTACAAATTTTTTGGCCCTCACGTTGGTATTGCTTACGTGGCGCCTCAATGGCTACATACGTTACAGCCATACAAGGTTGAGCCTGCCACTAACATCGGCCCTGGTCGTTTTGAAACAGGAACGCAGAGTTTTGAAGGCCTAGCGGGTGTGATTGCTGCGGTGGATTACTTGGCACAGTTTGGTGAGCCAACCGACTCATTACGTTCTCGCCTAGAGCAAAGCTACGCGTTGTATAACAAGCATGAAAGCCAATTGAGCGAGTACTTCCTGAAACGCTTGGGCGATCTAGAAGGGGTTAAACTCTACGGTAAGACGGAGTTTGATTCGAACCTAAGAACGCCAACATTCGCCATCACCTTTGATAATCACTCACCAGAGTTCATCGCTAAGAAGCTGGGCGAGCATAATATTTGTGTGTGGAACGGACACTTCTACGCATTAGGTTTAGTGAAACAGCTGGGTATTGAAGAGCAGGGCGTAGTGCGTATTGGTTGCATGCATTACAACTCGATTGAAGAAATAGACTTACTGTTCAACGTGCTCGAGGGCATTGTTAGAAATAACTAAAAGCGGGTTACAGAATTAGAAAAGAGCATACTTCTCTCAAGAATATTGAGTCTGAAGTATGCTCTTTTTTTTAGCCTTATTTAGGGGACTCGTGTAGTTGAGTCAGTCAAGCTATAGATCCATCAAGCTATTACTCGATTAAGAAAGGTGCTCAACAATTGCGACACCTACAGCGTGTGCGCTTGTCGGGTTTTGACCAGTAATTACTCGCTCATCAACAATCACAAGCTCTTGCCAAGGTTGAACCTTGTTGAAACGTGCTGCCCCATGAGCTAGCGACTCTTCCAGTAGGAATGGAATGTCGTTGATGGTGCCAAAGTCGATCTCTTCTTCACGTGTAAAGCCAGTCACTGATTTAGAGCTCAGAAGTGTTTCGCCATTGCTCAATACGATAGGTAGCAGGGCTGCTGGGCCATGACATACTGCCGCGACAACGCCACCATCTTCATAATGCTTGGCAGCGATGCTAGCGAATTGCTCATTAGACGCTAGGTCTGAAAGCAGGCCAAAACCACCTGGGTAGAAGATCGCATCATAGCTGTCTGCATTGATTTGGCTTACTGGAATCGTGTTGTTAATGCGGTTTTGGAAGTCATCATTCGCCAAGATCTCAGCATTAACCGTATCTCCTTCAATATCAGTTCCGTACAGCGGTGCTTTGCCACCATTGATAGAAGCGATGTCGTATTCGAACCCAGCAGCCAAGATCTCTTTCAGAGCGTGGGTAAGTTCTGGAGCATAAGTGCCGTTCGCTTGATCTGTCTCGCCAAGTGTCGCGTGGTTAGTCACTGGAATTAGTATTTTTTTCATGATTCGTCCCTTTGAGCTGCTGTTCTTCTCGTTAGATGTTGGCGCTTTTCTCTAAGCACTCGTGCTTGGTGTTAACCTGTGCACTGTTACTTAGCTATCGCCGTCTTGTTACATCTAATACTAGTTCCAAATCATTTAGGTGATAATATTCTTAAAAGGCAAAACATTGTTGCTATATAGCAAAGATAAAACGCGAGTAGGTTAAGTATGGATAGCTTTGAAGGGATTAACGAATTCGTTGCGGTTGCCGAATGCCACGGTTTTTCTGCGGCCGCTAAGCAGTTAGGTCGCAGTACCAGCCATGTGAGTCGACAAGTTTCAAGGTTAGAAGAGCGAGTTGGGGTGGCTTTGCTTGCCCGTTCAACGCGCATGGTAAGCCTGACTGAGTCTGGACATACTTACTATCAACAGTGCAAAGACTTAGTGATTGGGCTACAACAAGCGAATGAGCAAGTGACGTCTCAACAGACTCAGCTGAGCGGTACATTGCGTGTTAGTGCCGCGGGCGCATTTGCCGAGAATCATGTTGCGGCAGCACTGATGGAATTTGCAAAATCTCATCCAGATCTAACCATTGAAATGAACTTCAACACCAAGATGGTGAACTTTATTGAAGACGGTATCGACTTCGCGATTCGTTACGGTCGGTTAGATGACTCAGGGCTGGTGGCAAGAAAGTTGGTTGATCGCCCAATGGCTGCGGCGGCGAGTAAAGCGTATATCGATCAATATGGCGCCCCCACTCATCCAGAACAGTTAAAACAACACAGCTGCATTATTGCCAATAGTGACCAATGGCTGTTTGAGCAAAATGGAAAGCCATTGAATGCGGTAAGAGTGCATGGTCGTTGGAGAAGTAATAATTCAAGCGCGGTACTGAAAGCTTGTGAAGAGGGGCTCGGCGTTGTGTACCTTCCTAGAAGCAGTTTTAATGGCGGGCTAACTAATGGCAAGCTGGTTCCTGTGCTAGAAGAGTATTGGGGCTCGGGTACAAGCAGTTGGATTGTTTATCAGAACCGACGCTTTCTGCCTCAGAGAGCACGGCTAGCGATAGATTTCTTGGTCTCTTATTTTTCTGATTGGGATGAGTAGTGCAGTCTAAGCTAAGAAGCCAGAAGCCAGAAGCCAGAAGCTAGGGCAGATAGAAACTAAGGAAGGCAAAAGATAGAAAACTTAATCATTACATTGCTATAGGTTATCTATTTTTGTTTTTTGGCGCGCGTAATCAGATTGAGATGCTTGTCTACTTTTGGTAACTCGTGCTAGCGATTGATTTGTAGAGAAGCGACCAACAGTACGATATACTAGATGGTATATTAATGTCCCCTGATGCTTGAAAGATTCTGTGGAAGGGTTAGTGGGATATGTTGTAATGCTCCAGTGATGAAGTATAGCTAGAGTGCGGAGTTGGTAATGTCTTCAATAAATTTCGAATCTACGTACGGCGTAATTATTATTCAAGATATGAATGTGGTTAGTGTTGATGCCAACTACGCTCGTATTTATGGGTACCAATCTCCAGAAGAGTTAATGTCCCAAATAGATAGCTTTCTTGATCTCATATCAGAAGACTTTCATGTCGCTGCCTACAAAAACTACCTTGAAACCGTCAGTGGTCAACGCGACCCTCAAGTCCACACCTTTACCAATGTGGACCGCAATGGCAGAGAGTTTACGGTGTTTTCTATTGATCATGTGACCGAATGGCAAGGAAGACCTGCATTACAGGTGACGGTGATCGATCTGAGCCCTGCGATTCAATTGCAGAATATGATGCGCAAGCAAGATCAGATGTATCAAGACATGATTATGAAATCTGGGCAGGGGATATTGGTGCACCGAGATTTCAAACCTTTGATGGTCAATCAGTCTTGGGTGAACCTGCAAGGTGGTAAGTCGATTGAGCAGGTATTGGAGCTCGATTCTATTCTCGATTTGGTACCACAACAAAATGTAGAAAGTATCTGTCAGCGTTATCAAGCGGTGATATCCGGTGAACCATCAGGCACCAGTAATGTGGTAGAGAATATTGGTTTAGATGGTGTCCATCGTTTCTTTAATATCTATGACAATGCGATTATTTGGGAAGGTCAGCCAGCCGTACAGGTTGTGCTTGAAGATGTCACCCAAAAGGTGATGTTGGAAAAACAGCTCGTGCATCAAGCGCACTACGATGAGATGACGGACTTACTCAATCGCCGGGCCATTTATGAGTGGTTTAGAGAGCACATGGCCTCTGAAAATCATCTCGTGTGTATGCTGCTTGATATAGATGATTTTAAATCGATTAATGATACATACGGTCACATGGTCGGTGACGAGGTGATTTGTGCCTTGGCCAATATTACCAAGCGTAGTGTCGAGAGTGTGGGCGGCGTCGCGGGTCGCTGGGGTGGTGAAGAGTTCATTGTCTTCATTCCGAATGCGACGGCAGAAATGTCATGTGAAATCTCTGAACAAATTCGCCAACAGTTTAATCAAGCTGAATTCAAAATTGATGAGCAGATTCGATTCAATTCGAGTGTCAGTATTGGAGTGAGCGATAGCCGTGCGTGTGAAGATGGCATGACGATTGATGCTCTGGTTAACCTCACCGATCAATCTCTTTATCGCGCTAAAGCCAATGGCAAGAACTGTGTAGATGGGGATATGGTCGCGCTCTAGTCTTTTCTCGTTATTTTTTAAAGCGGATCGTCTCATCTGAAATAAAAATGCCCTGAAGCAGAAGCCTCAGGGCATTTTTGTATCTCACTTTTCATGGTGCTCCGCTGTTTAAGCAGAAACCTCAACTTCGTAAGAACCAAATTTACGGATGTTAATCACGCCCGTATCTAGGATTAGGTATTGGCCTTTAATGCCTTGCAGCACGCCAGATACTTCAGGGTTCTTATCAAAGTTATGCGAAACAATCTTCACCGGGTGCTGTTCAACTGGGTAGCTTAGTGAAGTGATGTTCTCACTCAACACTTCGATAGCATCGTCACCGAATTTTGCTTTGATCTCTTGGATCTTATCTTCAACCAGTGGAAGCAGCTCTTTTGCTTTCTCTACCAGTTCCATGTCGTCGCCATCGCCTTTCAGCAGTGTGCGCCAGTTAGTTTTATCAGCAATGTGTTTTGCTAACTCAACTTCGATCAGGCCAGAGATTTGGCGAGTTTTTACTTTAAGGATCGGTAGGCCTTGTGTTGCGCCTTGGTCAATCCAGCGGGTAGGGATCTGCGTATGACGAGTAATACCCACTTTTAGGCTTGATGTGTTCGATAGGTAAACGAAGTGATCAACCATGCAGTTTGCTTCGCCCCATTCTGGCTCACGACAAGTGCCTTCATCGTAGTGA